>NZEE01000001.1 GCA_002688965.1 archaeon
AAAAGCACAATTATTAAGAGCTGCTCCTCCACGTTCTTCTACAAACCTAGTTCCCATCATCCATAAACCTCTTCCAGGAGGAAGAAATTTAAAATTAAATATCTTGTTGTACATTATTTGTGCAGAGCGTTGTGCCTTAGAATTTTTCCAAGGTAGTCTTAACTTAGAACAATGCTCCTTTTGAACATTAAAAGATCCCTCTACAACTCTCTTTATAGTTTCCCACCATTCCTCATTTTTTCCATCTTCTTCTTTTAATCTGCTATAAGTATTATGACTTGGTATTCCGTCAGTAAAATGAGTTTTTGAAGTAGTACTTAAAACTGCTATCTCTTTTTTGCCAGCATCCCATGTTTTTACAACTTCTGAATATTCTTTATGCCATAAAGCAACTTTACCATTAGTTATATTTTTATAGTATTTTTCCAAAAGTCTTTTTGGTCTTATGCGTCCAATAAATTCAGCTAACTCTCTTTTTCCATAAATGCTTATTTTCCACATTGGTTTTCCAGAAGATTTAAATGATGATTTGGATTTGTAAGCCATTTTTTTACTTTTAAAATATTTTATGTTAAGCTTATTTAAATATTTTTCAACTGTTTTTAACATTTCATTTTCGGATTGAATAAAACAAATGCCATTGGATTTGTCCAAACATCCTTCGCCATCAAAAGCTGCTGCTAAGTATCCAGCTTCATAAGACTTGTCTTCTTTCCAAACATTGCTCCATATTGGAAGAAATTTTGGCGTTCTATCTTTTTCAGAAATTAAATCTTTTGTATAAACCCACTCAACCCTACTTTCTTTTGGAGATTTTTTTGCCAACCATCTATGTTCTGGAGTAGCATATAAAATTTTACCATTTTTTAATTCTATTCCAATAACACTAGCTTCTTCTATTTTATTGTCTGTTACTGTTGATTCGCATAACAATCTTGTTTTCTTAGTGCTTCTTTCTTCTTCAAAAGCTATTAATTCATCACCAATTTTAAGCTCTCCAGCTAGTCTCCAAACAAAGTCAGAACATAATATTGGCGTATCTATTGTTACACACCTTAAGTATACAAACTTACCTGCTGGACCCCAATCTGGTTCCACATCTTTATATTTTTCTAAAAAGTTCTCAGATAAGTAAAATCTTTGCATTATTTCTCCTGTTCTTTTATGAGTTTAGCATATTCTTCTACATCTCTCTTATATTCGTTTATGATTTCTACAATTTTATCTAAGTCTTCATATTTCATTAGAGAGCAACTAAACCCACACCATTTTCCTTTAAAATTAAAAGCATGTTTTAGACCATGCCATAGTCTCTGTAAAAAAGTTTCTCCTGGCATAAGAGTTTCAAAACTAAGATCTTGATCTATATATAAACCTTTTTTGTCATAAAGATAACTAATTTTCATTATATGATCTATATCATCACACCCACAAGTAATTATCATATTGTTAGAATCTTCGTATGATTTATATTTAGCAACCATTCTTACTTCCCACTACTACCAAATCCTTTTTCTCCCCTATCGGTTTCATCAATTTCTACAGCCTCTTCTATTTGAACATCGGGAATTAAATGAATAATTCCTTGTGCTACTTTATCCCCTCTATTATATCTAAAAACACCAGCATCCGTTCCTTTAATTCCTTTCTGCGAATTATGTAATATTATTTTAATTTCACCTCTATAATCTTGATCAACAACGCCACCGAACACATCTATGCCTTTTGAACCTAGCCCACTTCTACCCTCAATCTTCAACAGAGTTTTAAATTCATGTATTTTTTCCGGTTCCCATGCAAGTCCTGTTCGGACCATTTTTGTTGTTTCAGGAAGAACTTCTCCATCATCAAGTGCGAAAAAATCAATTCCAGAATCAGTAGCATGGTTATATCTTGCCATTATCGCATTTTTGTCAATTTTCTTAAATCGTACTTTCATAACGAGGCTATCTCCTTTTTTAAGTATAGTATATTATATATGTTGTGTTTTGTCAATTTTAGAATTTGATTAGATCTAGTTTTTTTCTAAAAAACTCAGATAGTTCTAATGATTGTCTAGTTCCAGGTGAGGCTCCATCCCAAAATGCTACACCTCTATCAGAATATTCCCATATATCTTTATTGCGTATAAATCCAGCTCTCTTGCCGTATCTATTCCAATTGGGTTTAAATTCTACGTATTTAATTCTGTTTTCTTCTGCGTACTTTTTGGCTAAAGAATCTGCACCACCGGCTCCGCCAGATACAATTTCTGTTACGTTATCGTATTGACTAAGGGTTTGGTTCAGAAGTATATAGTCCTTGAACGTACGAGAACCTACTACTGCTAATTTCATGTGTTGTTAGTTCCAAATATATTAAAATTGTATTATCTTAGAGATAAATACTCCATCTTGCAGTTATGCTAATGCTATGACTCTTCGTTATAGGGCTTATGTATCGTTTTGCAAATAACATCCCATGTGGCATTCTCTCAAAATTGGTAAATTCTGTCAAGCCACTATCGTCCGAAGCAGAATCACTTGCTGGCGTTGTATCTCTTAATCTAAATCTTGCATCACAAAACAGACCAGCTTCTTTAAGTGTAAATCCATTATATGGATAAAACACTCCTGTACTTACTCCTGTTTGCTCAGGCATTGTAACGGTAAAAGTAATTTTATTTTCTACATTACTATCAAAGTTAAGAGCTACTTCCGAACCAGATTGATAAAATCTAGCCTCTCTTTTTGCATAAATAAAAGAAGGATATCCAAGACCCCAATAAGCTTTTGTGGAAAAATATTCTCCACCTACAGTTTCTATTTTTGTAGAGTCTCCAAAACTGCTCTCATATAAACCGTTCTTAACAGCACCAGTAATTGCCCAGTCTGAATCTGTTATAGCTGGTGTAGCAAGAGTAGAAGAATAAATATCATTCATAGTTCTATTGTTATTTAAACTATCGCCAGTTGCATCATAATCAGCACTATAAGAATTGTTTTTAGAGTTTGTTATATTGGAATCAAAAGTTGCTTGGCTCCATCCATCAGTCAAATATTGAGTTAGATAATCACTATCTCCTTTAGTTCCAGCATCACTTACCAAAGCCCAACTTCTCCATTCAAACCCAGTACCGAATAACATCTTTACAGGAAAAAATGGATAAAGGTGAGTGGTACTATCTCCAACTACTGATCTTGACCACCAATCGTCTGGTCCAGGCCAAGATATTGTAGAAAAATGTTGTTCACCAGAAACAAGAGTTCCATCAAAATTATAATTAGAATCTCCAGCAGTATCACCTTGTAATGATGCACTTCTAGTTACACCAATTTGAGAAAAACCTTCTCCAGTTAATAAATGCATAGTTGAATGTTTTGCAAAAATTGTAACAGTGTTATCGTTCTTTTCGTAGTGAACTAACTTGCCTTTTTCGTGTGCAAAAATTTCTAATTCTCCACGTAATCTATATGGAAAAACTTCGTCTTCTTTGTTTTTACCTAATAAAATATTAAAGTTACTCTCAATGATATCTTTTAACATCTACTTTCTCCTGCAAATTTCTGTATCTTATCTTTACAGAAAAAAGGCTACACAATAAAATGTAGCCTTTAAATTTCTCAAAATTTATTTCTTATCTATCTGGACAATAAACATCGTTGCCATTAGGAAATGCTTTAGGAAAGTTTCTATAGTTTTCATCTTCTCTTAAGATTCCTCTTCTCTTTAATCCTTCCCAGGTATCATAGAAGACTTCAACTAATCCCTCAAAAACTCCTCTTTCGAAATTTGACTTGTGAGTTCTAAATTCCCTTCTTTCTCCAGATCCTACTGACACTTTTTCTGGTTCAGCACTAAGACCACGACCGCTACTAACATAACCACTACTTTCATTTACTTGGACAGATGAAGACATGTCCGGTTCTGAAGACATATTAAAGACATGGACATCCCCCATAGGTTCTATCTTATTATCTGTTGTAGAATTTGCATACCATATCGCATCAGGATACTTCTTTTCTGGAATCCATGTTGTGGTATACGTAAAATTATAATCTGGCTGCTTTTCTCTATAAATTGCAGCAGCTATTACTCCTATGTTTCTTTCATCGGCACCTATTTTGCGAACATAAGATTCACTTTCATCTACAGTGAAATAGAACTCTCTTACTTCATCCTGATTTATTTTCCAACCAGGAATAGTAATGTTTGAATAAGAGTTAATTATATATCCTCTAGAGTCTTCTGGTGGAAGATGTTTTCCATCGATAACATTTAAGCCATCAACGGAAACAATTCCAAGAATGCGTCTATGGTCATTGTTTTTAACTCTTAATTTGAACGCTGTGCCTTTGCGTCCTTCAATCCAGATACGACCGCTTTGGTCACGATAAGTTTTGACTGGTCTTCCTCCGACCAGTACATCGAAATTGAACATATAACCTCCTGCCTCACATTTGAGGACTTTCTATTAACACAATTATATATGCTTTATCTCATCTTTGTCAATTCTAAATAATCAAATCCTTTCTGGTGTGTTGAATCTCCTAGAGTCCAATAAGGACTATTTAACATAATAATTCCACCACTGTCTCCATCATGGTCTATAGAAGTAGTAATGTTGAACGTTGTAGTAGCTGTATCTCCAAATAATGAATCTCCCACTACATAAGTACCTTCATTCGAATCTCCAATATCTTTTACTACTATTGTATCACCTTCTACTAAGCCGTAATATTTTCCAGGTGAATCATATACAACTACAATACCATTAGAAGAATCTATGCTCTTTATAAATGCTCGTGGATCGTGTAAAACATAACCACCACTTCCAGCCTGATCTGCTCCATCTAATGAATCTCCAAGAGTAATGGTTACAGTATCACCACCACTCCTTGTCACTGATGACACTCTATAAATACCATCATTAGTACTGTCATCAGACTCGTAAATTCTTACATAATCATGAAAACTTAAGAACTCATATTCAGCAAACCATGAATCTCCACTATCTCCACCTGGATCATATACTTGAACAGTTCCAGGTGATGCATCTATGTTTAGTATCAATCCCCTTTGATCAGTAAGTTTTGTAATAGAAGTAAAATCTGCCGTATCACCAGAACCTGTGTCTCCTAATAATTTTTCACTAGCTGTAAAGTTTCCACGATAATACATAGTAAAGAAAGTACTATCTCCATTATCCGTAGTTACCCAAGCAGCAGCTCCTGAACTGTCTCCATAAACTATTGTAGTAGGATTAAATTGGTCAGTAGAATTAGCGTAGTTTATTCTCCAATAATCATTTCTTTCGGTATCATGTATTTGTTCTTCTATTGGTCTTTCATAAGCTAATGCATCCATAGGAGCATTCATTCCAAGATCCATGACGCCAGTGCTAGAAAAATCTCTATCATAATTATGAACTGCATTTATAAAACCAGCACGATAATCGAATACAGAATCACCTTCGCTATCGCCTTCATAACTATGATAATACTTTACCCAGTTCGGAACTTGATATATATTACCGTAAGTATCACCACCAATAACTAATCTTGGAGTCACATAGATATCAGAATCACCTCTATTAACTATAAAATACTTAGTAGAAGAAGGAAAAGATTCGCTATTTAATACTAATCTTACATAAGTATTTAATATGAAATTGTGACTATCTCCAAATATCAATCTACTATATGGATAAGTGTCTCCTGAATCTCCTGAGAAGAAAGTAAAAGAATCACCTGGAGAAAATATAGAATCTCCTACTGGTTGGTTCTTAATTGCATCAACCATTACAAAAAGGTCTCTTTCTCTTACTTTATAAGTAGTTACTTCATATTCAAATAATCCAGTATCTCCTTGAGTATTTAGGATATTTATTTCTTTATATATATCTTCGTCAGTCCAGTCTGTATTCGCTCTTTTCAAAACGGCATAAGCAGATAAAGCATTCGTATCACCATTTAAAGAATCCCCATAGATAGCATTGTGAGTATCTGTATGAAATCCACTTAATAAATGACCTCTAAACGCTCTATTATCTACAAATATAGAACCCCATGTGTCTCCTACCCATCCACTAAGAGCTGGGTTTATAAGTACATAAGTATCTCCAATTTGTTTTACTGTATGTTGTCTTGGTATGCTATCGCCAGTTAAAGTTGTTACCGGCATTCCAGTAATAAAACTATGTTCTTCTATGGTAGTATCACCAATAAATAAACCAAGAGAAATAAAACTATCTCCAGTTGTAGCAGTGAAAGACATGGTATCACCAAATCCAGCAAATGAAGAATCTCCATAAATAGTATCTCCCCAGTAGTATCTATTTGGATAAACTCCTTGATATAGATGCATCATTACATCTGGTCCACCAATCCATAAGTATCCACCACCTGTTGATTGATCGGTTCCAGGATAGGTATCTCCAGCTTGAATTCCTGCAACTGAATTTAATGGTCCTTTTAATAATATTGAGGTTCTGTTTAGACCATCGTCATAAGCTCTATGACTATCACCATCCGTATCTCCAGCTACAAAATAACTTCCTTGATTTGAAGTGTCTCCAGTTGTATCTCCAGTGAGATATATATAATCGTCTACATGTACCCAATCATAAAGTTCCTCATCTGGATCATCTACTATAACAACGGCTCTTGCATCATAACTACTATCTCCTGCATTTACAGTATCACCAATACTTGCATCTATGGATCTAACGTAATAAGATCTAGTGTAAAGTGTTTGAGATCTATAAATAGGATCTGCTCTATCCCTATCTCTATAATGAATTGCAGAAACAGCATCTTCTGAATAAGGAGAAGCCACTAATTGTATTTGTCTTGATACATAAGCTGGAGTTAGAAACCTAGCATATAAATCAATTATATCTAAATCATCTGAGACAAGTTCTGGCTCTTGTTCACTTCCAAGAGACGACAAACTATATTGTATAATGTTTGTCTTAAAGAAAGTGTAAGAATCTCCAGTAAACCAAATAGAATCTCCTATAAGTTGTCTATAATGAAACCCTCTAGAATCTCCCTCGTCAAACCATTCAGTATATTGATCAAACATTCTTAAGTTTCTTGGAGTAGTAATCATATCTTCGGTAATTGGATATGGATTAGACATATCATCTGGAATAGCTATTGTTGGTTTATTTGGAGTTAAGTAAAACAAGTGACTATCTTTATCTACAGATAAAGTAAATTCATTAGATGATATTCCAGAATCCCCAAATCTTTTATCAAACCAAAATTCCTGTAGTGTTATGTCGAAACCTAAGAAGTTAAAAAATAATTCAAATGAGTAATTAGAACCTTTTATTTTATAAATATCTATTATGTTTTTAAGTAATTGTCTAAAAGAAGCATCTCTCAATAGTAAATAATCTTCCCTCTGATGACCTATTACTTGTGCTAAGTAATTTAAATATTCAAAAGGAATGTCATCGAGACTGATTACATCAGAGATGTTGTCTATTATCATTGCAAACTTATCAAATTCTCTAGCAAAGGCTTCTGCAAACAATTCTTTCTTATCAGAATTAGCAGTTTCTCTTAATTGATATATATCATATTCAGGTATATACTTGTGATAATTATCTCTAAAAAATATTTTAGTAGAAGAATATTTATAAGTATTAAGTATTTGAAGCCTTAATGCAGCTGATAAACTTGCCTCTCCTAAAGCACCAGCCATCGCACTAGATAGTACAGTATTGTTTAATAAATCTCTAGAAGAATCACTTGATACAACTGAGTGGTTATCCAGTAATACTTCTGCTAAATCTTCTTTTTCAGTTTGTGTTGGAACTCCTAAAGCTGCTGATAGTTCGTCGTCTGCGTCAAATAATTCTACTATGCGAGTGATGTCTACAATATCTGCCATGTTATCCTTCTACATCGTAGTAGGTAAAAGTTAATCCATTTTCGTGTAATATTATTATCTCATCAAAATCACAACTTATAGTATTTTCTTGATTGGTTGTTGAATCACTACTGTCAGTTCCAAAATAAGTAAACTCTACATACTCAACGCCATCAACATCTAACATTGTTTTTAGAACAACCGATCTAGTTAAAGATTGACCATAGTCTCTCTTAACCGTGTCATCGGAATTTACAAAGCTATATTCTTCTCGAAGAGCTTCTTCTACTGCATCCTTTACTACTCCTTGAGAGAATGTTGAATCATAATAAACATTTCCAACTATATAGAATGGAGTAAATCTAGTTTGTTTAAAAACATTGTTAACCCCTATAACCTTTGCGTTTTGTAAGAAGGTTTGATAAGTAGTTTCTCCAAGGCTTGATGAATCTCCTGTTCTATCCCAAATAAAGTGAATATAGAAATTTCCATCTGGAAGAGTTGATACAGTAGACGTACTGTTTACTCTTATTAATTGCATTATATCATTTCCAGCTCCTCCAGTATCTCCATCGTAACGTAGATAGTAATCGCCAGTTGTATAGACAGTTGTGGTATCTCCTGTATCTCCAGTGAGATTTAATATATCTGTTGCATTATTGGTAATAACTTTTATAGCTAATGAACTATCGTTAGTAGCCGTTGGACCTCTTAATACCATTCTATCCGTATAAGTATCTCCCATAGCAACATAATCAAACGTACTATATGGAACTCCTTGTCCTCCATAAGCAGTTTGTAATCCACCATTTATATTATCTAGAATATCCTGGAACGGATATCCATAAGTATCTCCTGTAACACCAGAGTCTCCAGTAATATCTATTATAGTATCGCCTAATCCATCTACATCTATTTTTACAAAGTAGTTGTCACCATCTAGACCAGTAATTGTATCCCCGTCTGATATAATAGCAGCAGAACCAAGAATGGTTGGAGCAATTGCTTCTTGCAAAGCCCAGTCGCTAGATATACTATAAAGAGATAGTGAAGTTGTAGCCGAATTAGTAAATCTTAATTGAAATTCTGAACTATATAAATCAGGAATAGAGTCTCCAGATACATTAGTGGTATTATAAACTCTTCTAGCTATATCTCTCCACTCAGGATCTGTGTTTTGTGTATAAGTATCATTAAAATATCTACCTAAAGTTACAGTATCTCCTGTAGATTTTAAATAGTGAACAAAGAAATCAACTGTATCTCCGCTAAGATTTAAAGAACCAATTTCATATATTAATTTCTTAAAAGTAGCTTCTGCCGAGTTAATAACAGCGGTAAGACTATGACTTCCATAACATTTATATGTATCACCTTCTACATTAGAACCAAACACTTCTGCTGTAATTTCGCTATCACCAAAATCAGTAGCATATCTAAAAACTACTGTAGAAGAATCTCCAGTATAAGGAGCGGTAAGTTTAACATAAGATTCAGAAGCTGTTGGTTTAACTACACTAGCAACTCCACTTTTTCCATCTGAATCTCCATACACAGGAGAACCGCCGTTATCATAACTGGCATTATTAAAAAGCTCTACATTAATAGCTGCTGCTATCTCATTTGATTTTACGCTAGTTACATCAATAGCTTGAGAACTTAAATCTATTTCAGTATCTCCGTTATCATCTATCTCCAATCTAACATATTTTCTTAGAGACATATCAATACCATCTTCTATATTAACCAAAGATCTATAATAAGCTTGTATGTTTTCTGTTATTTGTAATATTGAATCTCCAGGAGTATCTCCTACTCTTAAATAACTGTCTCCTCCGCTGAATATATTATCTGATAAAACATTAAATTGTTGAGTTGTGTCTGCTTCACTCGTTACTTTTATTCTAACCAGACTGTTTCCGTCAAAATTATCTTTTAAATCTGTGGGTAATTCTAATGTTATATAATTATGAAATTGGGTATCTCCATTTCCATCCCAGTCTATTGTATCCCCGCTTAATGAAGTCCCTTGTATATCAGCAGTAACATAAGAGTCTCCATAATTAAAATCTCCGCCTCTAAAAGCAACTATGCTATTAAACATGTTTTGATATTTTAAACTTACCCACTCAAAGACATTATAATCAGATGCGTCTAGATTATTCCATCCACTTGTGCTTGGAATTACATAACACCAAACATCAAACGGATTCATATAAACTCCATAATTATCAAAAACATCATCGGGTTCATTACTATATCCATATATTTTTGCCGTAAGAACTGAAGTATTGGCGTTTAAAAGAGTGTCATAATCTTCATTGCTGACTGCTTTATTTACAGTTCTTAATTGTGACGGAGCATAAGTAGCAGCATGATCTGCTGTTTCTCCACCAGCTCCTCCACTCGCCTCAGTGTTATTTACGAAATTAACTGACAAAGTGGTATCTCCACCAGCTAACATTTCTGCTATAACGGTATTAGTTGTACTTATAGTTTGAGTAGGTATATTCCCTTCTGTTCCTCCGCCAACGCGATAAAATACCTTAATAACATCATCGACAGCAAGTCTTCTAGCGCTATTAGTAAGTATTGCAGTAGAACCAAATTCTAATGTTAAAGTTTCATCTTCGTTTACGTTTATAAGATATGGAATTTCATAAGGATTTTTTTCGTCATCTTCTTCAGCTTGAGCTTCTGGATCTAAGAAAGAATTTACTTCTAACAACTCTGTTTCAATAGGAGTTGGACCAGAACTGTCTACAAAATAAACTTTCACAGAATTTTTAATAACTGGACTATTGTTTAAAGTAAAAGTAGGTCCGTTAGTTGTTGTTGCTGTAAAGTTTTCTACGTATGTTGTTCCTTGATAAAATATTTTTTCTTGTGAAGAAGCAGTTATTGTAGATCCAGTCTTATATTCATATTCTTCATTTGTAGAATCATAGTTAACTAATTCAAAGTTAGTAGATTGACCAGCTGTGTTATTAACCGTTAGAGTAAAAGGAGAGAACGTTCCTTCTGTAGCATCATATGCGGCTGTTAGATAATAACTATCTCCAAAAGAAGCAGTAGTTGAGGTTACTGTAACAGCTGCTGCAACTGGTAGTTCAAAATTATATCCTATAATTTTAAGGATTCTCATTACAGATCTTTTTTGAGTTGCTGTAGTTAAAAAGTTTTCATTTACTACCCAATCTACCCTTGTGGCTAGTTGATCGGATATATAAGCAAAGACTTCTACGAGCATCCTTCCAGCATCACCAGAAAGAAAATCATCCCAGGAAGCATTATAATCCGGGTGGTCATTTATAAGATTGATAACATCTTGTAACATGTTATCATAATCAATTCCACTAAACTGTGTTTTTGGAAGTCTCGATAGTTGACGTGCGATGACCCTATCCCCCTTCCCTAATTCTTATAAACTCAAAATCAGGGAGATATTCTTGTATTTCTTTCTGTCTTTGAATATCCTTTTCCATTTTATAGCCCGTTTCTCTTCTTTGTTTCACTTATCTTTCTTTTAGTTTCTTCAGAATGATGTTTTCCCAGCATATGTCTGGAATGGTTTATAGAAATTTTTCTTTTAGTTTCTTCAGAAAGCTTCTTTCCAACATTTATAGCTCGTAGTTTTTCTTTAGTTTCATTAGAATGCTTAAATCCTAGATGGCACGTATTTCCTTTTTTTGCTTCAGATATTTTCTTTTTTGTTTCATCGGAATGTTTAAATCCCAAATGGTATTTATTTCCTTTGTTTGCTTCAGATATTCTTTTAATATGTTTTTTTGATAATTTATTTCCTTTTTTTGCTTCAGATATTTTCTTTTTTGTTTCATCAGATACGATTCTGCCCTGACGAGATTCACTCATTTTTTTTCTTGTTTCTTCGGATAAAGTTCTACCTCGTAATTTTTCTTTTGATTTTTCGTGATGATGTTTATTTTTATTGCCACCGCTTTCTAAATTATAGCCGTTTGGAACCAAGCTATTATATTTTTTTATATATTCTATCTCTAAACTATCTAACTTTTCTTCTCTAATATTTTCTAAAAGAATTTTATTAAAATTTTTAGAACCATATTTAGATATAGCTTTCCCAATTATAGAGTTGGAACATTGATGACTCCTAAATCTTTCTTTAAATGTTTTGGTTGTCTGACCAATATAACATTTTCCATTTATTTTGTTTTCTAAAATATAAATCGTTCCCATAATCATAACTTTACAAATGTAGCGCCCTAAAGACCTATAAGTTGTTCGAACGTAAATGGCTCCAACGTATCATTGTTGGTGCCACTAAGTCTTATACTAAATGTATTTTCATTAACTAATTTGGTCTCTATATTATCTACAACAACTCTTGGTTCCCACCTTCCTATAGCCGATAAAATATCAGCCTCTACTTCTTCCCTGAGTATTGTTTCTAGACTAAATAAAAAAGTGCGGAGATTTGAACCAAAGAGAGGATTGTTTACACGTTCTCCTGGAATGGTGAGGAGAATTCGAGCAATATTTTCTTCTAATAATTCTTCGTCTTCTTTTATGGTAAGAAAAGGTTCGTTATAAAATGTTATTCCTTTCAAGAATTATCTCCGTAAAGTCTTTTTCTTTTATTAACTTTACGCGGATAATAGCATTTTACTCTTCTGTTTTTTCTTCTTGTAGTGCCATTAATCCAAGCGTCTCAAACACATCCATATCCTCAACACTTAGTTTTTGAAAATCCCTAATGTCTAATATTATATCAGTTTCGATTTCTACTTCCGCTTGAGACATTTCTATTAACTTCTTGTTTAATCTATCTACTTCTTTTTCTTTGTCTTCTGGTTTTAAGTCTTTAGTGTTTACTTCTTGAATCATTTCATCTCTAGCTTCATTAAATAGACTTGTTTTGCTATCTATATTTTTTAAAATCTCTCTAAGTCTTATAGTGTCCATTCCATTTAAATCAGCTTTATAAGCTTTTCTTAAGCTATCGTTTGAGTTAATCAAGAAACCTATAGTAATCTTCATTCTTCCTCCGTCATTCTATATATGATTCTAATTATGATAGTGTATAGATAGGTAGGTAATAATATTGGTCAGTTATTTGATTGCCATCATCTTTAACATATATCTTAAGCCATCCTTTCCGTGTCTGTCCTGATTGGTCTCCTTCATCCACAATTGATTGCGTTAGAACTCCATTAGCAGCTGTTCCTACAAATCTAATAAATTCTTCGCTAATATCATCCTGTCTTAATTGAAGAACCGGAATAGCTCCTGTTGAGGATGGTTGATTTACTTGTAATTGCCCATTTGGAGTACTATCTCCTATTCCTACTTTATTCTGTGGAGTTATTCTCATAGCTTCACTATTAATCGTTGTATCGCCACTTGCAGTAACTTGAAAAGACATAAGAGTTGGAGAAGAAGTTGTTAACCAATTAGCATCTGCCTCTACACGAATTCTTGCAACTAAACTTTTATCTGCATCTTCACCGCCAGTAAATAAAATTTCACCAACACGATTACCTTCTTTTACAGTTATATCATCACGTTCAAATTCAAGAGAAGGACCACCAACAGTTTTTAGGTGTAAAGTTGAATCTGGAGCCTCAGCACCAAATCCTATATTGCCAGTGCCAAGATCCATTACCAGGATATTGTCTGTTATCGAACTTGCAGCATTATCAGCGATGGTTTTAAATTTTCCTACACCACCATCTACTTCTAGGTGTAAGTGTTTATCATCAGCACCTCCACCTGTGTCAATAAGATCAAGGAATGCTCCAGTAGATCCGTGAACAACTAATCTTCCGTTTCCTGAACCATTAGTAACATCTAAAAGCACTCCAGCTAATGATGTTGTTCCGTCTCCAGCAAGTCCAGGGGTAGTTGTTCCTACTCCAACATTTCCAGAATTGTCTATAACAGCTTGAATGTTTCCTTCAATAGCAAACACAGTACTATATGCATTAATTCTTAAATCTTTATAGTCAGAAGAATCCCTATCGTATGATTTAATATGTGAGCTACCAACAGTATCTCCCCATGTAGCATCAGTGTCATAAACAAGTTCTAATCCAATTCCAGTAGTTGGATAACCAGGAGAAGCAGACCCTCGAACCTGTACTCCATCAGCAACAACTAAATTGGTAGTAGGATCAACAAGTCCAATCCCCACATTACCGCCGCTTTCAAAAGTAACTAGAGCTGAGCCTTGTACAAATCTTAAATCACCACTGGCGCTTTCATCATTTCTTATTTCCCAATTATATGTATCTGTTTCCAAAAATAAACTTGCATCATTATTGGTTCCATCTCCATGTATTGTAACATCACAATGTCCACTAGATTGAAAAACTTCTAATTGTGTAGCAGGGTTGGCATCTCCTATTCCTACGTAACCATTATTAAGCATTACTAGTCTTGGTGTTGGAGTAAAACTTTCACTATCTCCCCGATTATCAGTAAAAAATCTAATTATACCATCGCGAAGTTCAATTATAGCTTGTTCCATACCAGTGTTGCTAGAACTAGTATAAGTATGAACATCGTCTCCACTATCATGATATGCACCAACAGCTATATAGGCACTAACTTGTGGATCATTATTGTCATGCTTAATTCCAAAATGAGCCAAGTCTGAACCATCTATATCACCTAAATAGGTTGCTCCAGTAGTTGAAGCTGCTATCATCTTAATATTACCAACAACATGAAGTTTTTGGTCAGGATCAGTATCTCCTATTCCTACATCACCAGATGCATTAATTCTCACAGCTTCTGTTCCAGTCGCAGTGTTAAATACAATCTGCCCTCCAGAAGCCCATGTACCAATTGTTAATATAGCACCTGTATAAGCCCATTGCACTCTTGCAGCATCTTCATCGCTAGGGGTTCCAAATATTAATCTACCTATATTGGCATCTGGATTAAGAATAGAAATTCCAGCATTTCCACTATTTTCAGCTACGATCTCATCTGCTAATGTTGATGCTACTACTGAACCAGCAGTTGCAGTATGAACATGCAACGTTCCTTCTGAAAGAGTATCTCCTATTGCTACACCGCCTCCACTATCTATTCGAATAGCTTCTGATCCATCAGCAGTTAAAATTGCTAATTCTGCACCAGCTTTTGATGTTCCAAGAGTAAGTAAATCATTAGTGTAATCCCATTTTAAGACAGCGCCAGCAGTATCACCAGGAGTTCCAAATACAAGTTGCCCAATATTTGCATCTGGTGTTAATATAGCTATTCCTGCATTGCCAGAGTTTTCGACAATTAAATCGTCAGCTCCAGATCCAGCGCTAACCGTTCCAGCTGTTCCTGTATGGACATGAAGAGTTCCGTCTGGAGAATTAATTCCTATTCCTATGTTTCCATCTGATCCTTGTAAGAAGAAAGCATATGAGTCTCCATCACTTTCTATTCTAAAATCAATATCGGCACTATCTTCATTGAACGCAGTTTCTGTTCCTTGGTTAAGTCGTAGCATTCTGCTACCGCTGGCGTAAAAATCTATTTCATTATCAGAATAAGAAAGATAGGTATCTGAATCGCCATTGTGATATAAATTAGCGTCTATGCCAATATTACCAGCTACGTCTAATTCGTAGTCTGGAGTTGCAGTTGCTATTCCTACATTGGCACCTAAAAAATTAACTCCATTATCAGCAGTCTTTTCTGTTATGGTATCTACTTTTAATGTATCTCCAATTGAAAAACTACCACTCTTTAAATCAACATCTCCAATAACTTCTAAAGCAGTAATATTAACGTTAACATTTTCAGTTTTTCCTTCCAAACGGCATACGATTAAATTACCACTATCTCCTAAGCTCCCATCATCGCGTACGTCTATTAAGCCATGAATTAAAACTTCTTTATCAGGAGTTAAATCACTTGTATCATATCTTCTTCTATATAACATCTCTTAATCCGTTATAAAGACAACGCTTCCAGTTTCATAAATGGTTCCGCTAGTAGCACCAGAAACAATTGGACTTGTGAACACTTCGGTATCACCTATATCCTTTACGAAATAATAGCCGTTCGATTCAGAAGTTCCATTTACCACTATATATTTATTTTTCTTAAATCCATGGCTGTCACCGAAAGCTAACTTACTATCTCCAGAAGTCATAGTGAAATTAGTAAGAGTAGTCGAATCATAAACATTACTTTGTTTAGAACCAGCTGTATCTCCTGCACCAACATCTGTAACTGGAATTCTATAAACTTCATCTAACGTTCTTACTCTATAAACAATAATATCTCCAAAATCTATGTCTCTATCTCTCCAAGTATTAGAAGTAAATAATGTGTCTGGATTAGTATCTCCTTGATAAGCATAAATATCTTCTGATCCCCATTGAATATTAGTTACTACATCACTACTTCCATAAAGAGGAACTTTCCATGGTTGACCTAAATTATAATGATCTAATAAAGAATTTCCTATCAAGCCTACATTCTCCCAAAGAGTAACTTCTGCAAACTCTCCATCAAATTGCCAATCAGTTCTTCTTAATATTAAACTACCAATGTTAACAATCTTTATACTATCTCCAAATGGATTTCCATAAGCCGAATCGCCTTCTAACGAACCAACTAAATTTCCATTCACATAAGCATAATAATTGTAGTTTACTCTATCCCATATTAACCTTACGTGAGTCCATTGTTGTAAATAAGTATCTCCATTAAACGCTGTATCTCCCCAAGAATCACCATTATAAGCAAAATCCATTAAGAAATATGAATCACCAAAAGTATCTCCAATGTTTCCAAATATCCATCTATATGCATCAACATCTTGTATGTATGAGAAGTCAAACCTTGTGGTTTGAGAATCCCCAAACCAGTTATTTACTATCATATGATGGTCAGAATCACCATAGTTAAATCTTGCTTTAAATAATATGTCTAATGCCCCAGCTTGTGGCCATGTATAGTTATAATAAAGGCCACCATATTCACTTGAGTCGCCCATGTATGGAGTTGGGAAAGGTCTTTCCTCTACTTGAGCAGCAGTAACATAAGAGATTCCAGTGCCACCACTTTGTGGTTCAAATATTAAGAAGTGTGAATCTCCAGTATCTCCTAAAGGATCTGTCTTTCCAATAAACTGAACTAAACTATCTCCAAACCAATTTTCTTCAATTATTGTATCTCCATCAACTAATGTTATAGAACTAGTTGACCAGTTTATTCTAGCTCTAAAATAATACGTACTTGGAAAAGCCTGTAGTAGAACTATAGTACTATCTCCAGATACTCCACCATTCTCTACTACAGAATGAATAAATTTAGCATTAGTATCACCAAAAACGCTAAATAGTCTTTGGCCTCTACCAGCTCCAGCTGCTATCGATTCTAATTCTGTGAATCTCCAATCATTAAAATACTTATCAGTAAGACTTACTAAACAAGCTCCACCAAGGCTAGGCCAGCTACTAGTGATTGTTAGATTTTCTGAATCTCGAATTAGATTAACTCTATCTCTCCAAATACCAGTATTTATTTCATAAAAGCTATCACCAATTTCAGGATTGGCTACTAAAGCTATTGGGTTATCATATGATATTACAGAATCTCCACTATCTCCACTTATATAATCTAGAGCAAGAGCATTATAAACTGTTTCTGTATCTCCGACTGGCGTACTATCTCCTGTGTCTCCATACATAAACTTATTTAAAGTATGTAAATTGGTTGTTATAAAACTTCCTCTCTCTGTATCTCTTATAATTAAATCAGACAATTCTCCATCAAATGCTGCATCTGTATGGAGTGGGCTGTTTCCTAATTGAAATTCATTTATTTGTATATCAGTTTGATAATTTCCAACTGAATCCCCTCCACACACAGTACCATCTAAGTAAAGTCTATAGATATCGTTATAGGTGTCATAGTAGATTTTATAGTTTATCCAATCTTGTAAGTAAGTATCTCCATAGAATTTCGTATCACCCCAAGAAGTTCCATTATGAGCACCACTAAAACTTATAACTATAGAATCTCCAGGATTTTTTACAAAACCAAAATTAACTTCAAAGGCATTTATGTTTGGATTATATTTAAAAAACAAACTATAATCTGTTGCACTAATTCTATCTGAGAAAATGTTATGTTCGTTGGCATCATCCCAATGAAACCTAGGTCTCATATAACCTTCTATAGAACCAGCTCTAGGTAATGTTAGATCGTCATAATAAACAGAAGCTGCTTGACGAGAATCTCCAGATCCATCATAAGCTACTGGATATGTGGTATCAGTTGTTTGAACAGCGGTAACATAAACAGTTCCTGTTCCAGCAGAAGAAGGAACTATATGTATTGCGTTAGTATTACCTGCCGTTACTAACGTTGTCTCCATAGTGATAGTTAGTATGCTATCTCCAGCCCAATATTCATCAACTAAAGTTCCAGTAGTTGCTGTTACGGTTTGAGTAGTCCAGTCTATTTCCATTAATGCTCTATTAGCAGTAGCTGTACTATCATAGAGTATTAATTGAGTATCTGTTTCATTAGATCCGTTTGCTATAGTAAAGTTTAATGACTTTATGCTATCGCCAGTATAAGTTATTTCTTGATATTTATAGGCTCCACTAGTACTTGAGGTAATGCTAGTTAGATCATTATTGCCTATTTTAAAGTTAGTTGAATCTCCAACTATGGTTCCGGAATCTACCCAATTTCCTGTAGTTAAATCTTCCGGATCTGTTACTAAATTTATAATATCTCCCCAAAATCCAGTAACTGAAAAATAAACTGAATCTCCAGCAATTACAAACATTTGACTACGAGAATTATCAAAATAAGTTTCGGTTCCATTGTCGTCGAATTCTACTTGATTACTAACAAAAAATTTATTCGTTCTATTAGTTGGTTCTCTGCCAGTACTTGTATATAAAGTTCTAGTATCTAATAAGAACAACTCATCATATTTTCCTATAGTATCACCAATTAAACTACCAATATCTCTTTTATATATTTCATACTTAGAAGCATGTTGTTGACCGTCATAAACAATTGAAGTTCTTCTTTCTATTATTGCTCCTGTATCGTTATCTACTCTAGGATCTGGGTAAACAGTTAGTAAATTTGGTGTTGGTATATATTGTTGATAAGCCTCGTAATCATTTCCAAATAAAGTTGCTAATTGATTCTCAGCTTCATCTATTTGTTTACGAAGAGTTGTTTTTTTTGTTTTTTTAAGGCTTGCGTAAGCAATTCTTGTTCCTTTTGGTTTTCCTATTATAGATTTTAACCAGAACAATCTCCAGTTTCTAAGTTTAGTAATATCTCCTTCTGATTCTTGATAGGTATCACCTAAGAATCTTGTACCAGAATCTCCATCAACTTTATTATATCTATTCGTAACTCTGCTTTTTAAATCTTGAGCTAGACTTTTTGCTTTATCGATAGCATCATCTAGTTCTGCTTCATTCCCTGCTACATAACCAAAATAATTGTACAATCCCCAAAGTGTAGTATCTCCATTTTCATATGAATCACCGCTGTCTCCAACAAGTAAGTCTACCTTACCAATATACTTAACAATTCCGTAATAACTATCTCCTACATCCGTCCACATATCAGGGTCATTCATATAAGGATTAGTGTCACCATTTAATCCTTGTATAATTGCCCATTGATCTCTTAGGTCTATTAAATGAGAACGATAATCAGATAATGAATCTACGCTTAAACACATAGTTCTCATTGCATCTAACATATCTGATTCATACGCTTTCTCATTCAAGAAATTGTTTACGTCACCTATACTATCTCCCCAAACGGTCGGTTGATCTTCGCTTAAAGTAGAACCTATTAAATATCTCCATAGAACACTTTGTTGTGTAATTATATCAGAATTTTGTTGTCTTCTACCAATTATTCCAGTTCCAAGTATGTCGCTATCGCCTATAAATCCTGGAGGACCAGTATCACCATAAAGAACGGCATAGGCTGCATATGTAGCAGCATCTGAACTTATATAATCATATCCACTAACTACCGTATCTCCAACTCCCCAAGGATAATCATTTGGCGATGTTCCAATTTCATCTATAAATTCATTTATATAGGCAATAATAAAACCACCGGTTTTTGTTATTTCGACATCATTCTTGAGTATAGTTAGAGTATCTCCATTATCATTTATATAAAAAGATGCTAGATTAAGCTCTTCAGATTGTGCTCCTGAACTATCACCTGGATAGAATTTCTCTTCATCTGTTTCACCAATGGTTGAAGTAAATATCGAATCCCATCTTGAATGCCATATCCCAATAGTATCACCAAGTCTTGGATAATGATAAGTATCTCCGCCTTCAAGAAGTCTTTCATGATAATAATACCAGAATAAATCATTAACTCCAATGTAATCACTAGTTCCTAATCCAAAGTATAATAAATTAAGCGCTTCTTCTTCGTCTAATTCTACTAGAGTTAAGTCTATTGCTCTCTTACTTCCAACAGCAATAGATCGATCATCTTTCATTGAATTGTATTTGTCTTCAATGCTAAAAGCCATTATACAACTCCTCCAGTAGAAAAGTAAGTTATAATAGCTGAAGCCATTATTGTAGCTACTGTATCAGGAGTAGCTGCAACATCCATCTTGTGAGCATTGGTTAATTGTAATTCTAATAGAGCTTGACCAGCTGGCGGGACTGTAGGACAAATAATCATTATAGCTGCTGTCATTGTTTTAGCTAATTGTTCTGGGCTGGCAGATTGTTGTAAATTTGCAGCATTTTTTATTTGAGATTGTGCTCCACTTACTCCAGTTGGAACTAATGGAACAGGAGGTGATGGAGGAAAAAAACCCGAAGGTGCTACAGAAGCAATAGCAGCTGCTATAGTAGCAGCTTTTGAATCAGGAGTTGCCGCTCTATCTAAAACGAGTGCATTTTTTATTTGAGCTTTTAGTGCTGGAAAAGTTGCTGCTATTGGCATCGATTCTCCTAACTTGAATAATATTTACTCTTTGCTTTATTTGCTTCCATCTGTTGTTTTGTTTGTTTTAATTGTGGATTTAATGGTGCTAAACTATCATCTAACGGTGGTCCTGTTGGAACAGAACTAATATGAATGTGTGTAGCTAAAGCATCAATTATCTCTACTAGTTTACTATAAAGAACCATTGTATCTTCATCGCCATTTATATAAACTGCACTAGAGTCAGCAGATACATTTGCTTTCTCTTCAGTTCCCTCAAACAATCTAATACTAAAAGCATCATGAGATATTGTAACCATTCCAGTTTTATCATTTTGCACATCTTTTGTTTGAATGGTTATTGTATCTCCTGAAATCATTATGTCTTGATATTTATTTAGTGTTGATTGATTCCAATCAGAAAAATGTCTTATGTTTATTTTATTAGCATCAATTGCAACTAAGTTTTCTGTATTTACTTGTTCCCAATCTAAATTAGTATCGCTATCTGTATTGGTTGTTCTAGTTCTTAATACTATAGTATTTTGGTCACCTTTTATTGAATCATCCAACCCAGAGTTAATTTCTCCACCTTGTATTCCATCAGAATCGCTACCTTCTTTGTCTGGATCNNCAGTTATAGGTATATTGACNCCATTTATAGTCTTATAATCATCCGCTTGTCTTAAAGCTTGAAAATAAGAACCAAGCCATATTGGTTTTGAAAGCGCTCCATCTAAAAATGCCACTACNCCTTTTTCNTTTGTTTTAGGAAGGGCCATTAATCCATANTTTCTTCCACCACCTAAAGGAGCGAAAACTAAAGCTTCAAAGTCTCCTTTGAATTCCTTTTCACCAATTCCAAATTTTTCTCCTTCATCTATTTGAGATGTTGCTGTTAGATAATCAATTCCAGTCTCTGTTATTTTTCCGCTATTAGGATCTCTTATACTTCTTGGATTAACATAGTACTCAAAGATACGTACTGTTATAGTTCCTGTGTTTACAAAATTAGCTGTACTTATACATAAAGCTGTATATAACATAATTCTCCTAAGATATGGCCACTACCCTTTCAAATCTTGGTACTCTAATAACTCTTCCAGCATTAAAATCTTCTGGGCTACTATCAAATCTGTTACAATATATAAGTACCCAGTAAAGTTTTGGGTCGCCGTAAAATCTTAAAGATATTAGGTCTGGTCTATATTCATGTTCTACTGGAATTCTATAAGACCTATCATCATCAAACCTAAAAAAATCAAATAAATCTATATCATGTAAACCTTTTTGATAATGTTTAAAATCTGAGTTCCATACATTTCTAAAATATCTATATCTAGATCCCATCGTTTAATACCTCTAAGTTTATGACGATCTAACATTACCTTTCGAATAAGAATTTGAATAATAATCTTTAAAATTCGGTAATGCCAAGAAATAAGAAGGAGTTACTTCAACTAAGTTTAAATTGACTTTAAACCCAAGAGTATCTCTAATTAAAGGATTATTACTTGAATCTAATTCCATATAAAAAGGAGTATTCTTTGTGTCTTTAGTTATAGTTACGCTTGTAGCTACAAAAGATCTAAAATGTCTTAGATTGTGACTACCACCAAGTTTCAACTTTTCTCCTAAAATATTATCTGGATAAGTTAATAGATTAGAAAATACCTCACTCCCTCCAGCATCACCAACTTCATCTATAGTATTTTTATTACCCATAATTACTTTTAATATAGGAGGTTTAAAATATTTGTATTGTTCTATATCATCTCCTGAATACCAAGGAAGAGATAAACTTCTATAAGCCATTTCTATCGATTGAATACTTACCATATTAAAATTAACATTGCTTTCATTAGAAAGAGCAAAGTATTCAGCTTCTATAACTACATTTAAACTATTTACTCCAGTAAAACTTTGAAGATTTCCTATTCTTGATAATATTTGAGTAGCCTGATATCTTGCACTCACACCGCCTTCATTTATAGCTGGGTTAAATTGAAACGGTATATATTTTGATTTTGGATCAATTTCACCATCCCCCACTGGCCAAATATATATAGAACCAATGTCCCATATTCCTTCTTTAGCTGTAAGTGCAGCAGGATCAGAACTAGGATTATAACCATCTTCTGTTCTAAACGCACTTAAATCACTTAAACCAATGCTTACTTCGCCTTCACTCTTTGTTGAATTTGGATCTTTATGTAATGAAGGTAAATTATATTGTACTTGATTGGATGGAGAATCTCTATCTATTTGAATGAGCCATGCTTGTAAAGATGAACGCAATATTGCACCAGCTACATTTCCTAACACTGGAGATCTAGCTAATTTAGCAGCGGTTATACTTATTCCGTGACCAGAAAGACCTAATGGACTAGTGACACCAAGAACTGAAAAAATTCCATTTAAGAAAGAAATTAAATCTGCTCCAACTAAACCAAAAGCACCAGCCAAATCAGATGTTAAAGCATAAGAATGAAGAGAAGCTAAGTTATATTCCGGTGGTCCTGGTTGACCAACAAAAGTTGTTATAAAACCAGATACGTCCTCAATGGCTGTAGTTATCTGACTATATAATCCTCCAGTTACAGTATCAGCTAGTCCTTCTANAATTCCACCTATTGTTGCNAATCCTTCNTCTATTAAACTTTGTAAAAAAGAACTTCCNGNTGTNGCATAAGACATAAACTTTGGTTGACCAAAAAATCTTGGCTCTANAAAATTAACNTCAAANTTATTTAAAGGCCATATTTTTCTTAAGTCTTTAACTGTTCTTCCTCTAAAATATGGAAGAGTATAAAAGTTAGCTAATCCAACAGAAAAATATCCCATTTCAACTAACGAGAAATACTTGGCTTGATTTATAAAATCTCCAATAGCTGATAAAGTACCAGTTACAGTATCTATTATTTCAATTAAATCAAAGGTGGGATTTGATATATCAAATCCAGGTGCAATACCACCTATTAATCCAGTAAGCGATCCTAATACTCTATATGGAATTGCATTAAATATAAGATAATCTATTCTTTTTCTATCGCTTTCTGAAAGAGAGGCTCGGTCCACTATAGTTTGAACTGCTTCTTGTACAGCAAATGGAATTGCTATTTTATTGTCAGAATCAGTTATTATTTGATTATCTATATCTTCTTCCGTTTTATCTACTATTGTAATAACTTGGTTGTCTATATCATCTCCATCAACATCTACATCAGTAGATACATCAAATGATAAATCCTGCTCTTCTTTTGCTTCAAATAATGATTCTTGTGCGGCATTAATTAACTCATTTATTTTATTTCCCATATCTGCAACTACTTCTAAATCAATAGGTATTCCTACTTTTGGATTATCATTAGGAATTCCACCAACTGAAGTAGTTTCCCCGGATATGGTTCTATATGTTATAGTTTGTTCTTCGGTTGGATCATTTACATTTCTGCCAACATCTAAATCAGTTTCATTTCTTATTTCTTCTGTTCTAACTATTTCAAGTTCATCAGAAGATACTTGTCTAAACCTTTCAACTTCTCCGTCTTCTTTGCCTCTCGTTATTTCTGATTGATCTTCTATTGTTTTTAAGACAGGATGCTCTACCTCTAAGTCAATTTTAGTATCGGTATTTTTTTGTCCATAGCCAGGAACACTATTAGAATCTCCTTGCGCCGTATGAGTTACTTCACTTCTTCTCTTTTCTGCTGTAACTATAGGAGCAAAATCATTTACATTATTTTGATCCTTAATGGTTTTCTCTTCTTTTAATAAATTAATAAATTCATCAAAAAATTGGTCTACATTAATTGTTCCAGAAGTAGACTTAGTAACTAAATCTGCAAAGTTTCCAAAGAAAGCATCGGAAACTCCTGCTTCTGAGATAGCGACAAGAAAGTTAGTTAAATCTTTTTTTATGTCTTCTCTTATTAAATTAATTGTTGCCATTATCCTGTTCCTGTATTAGCTCGAGTAGTATCATTTCCATTTTCTCCTCCAGCTCCACCCAAGGCCCTAACAATATTCTGTAACTGCATTAATATTCCTTCTAATAAACCCTTTTGCTCTTCCCTTTGAGTTACTCCAGTATTTCCTGAATTTTTTAATTCTTCTAATTTTTTTAATTCTTCTGCTGCCGCTTCCTCTTCTTTGGCTTTTGCTTCTGATTCTTTTTGGAACCCTTCTCCTGTTGCACTCCATAAAGCTGCGGTAGCTCCTTCAGCGGCAGTTATAACTAAGTCTTCTACACTTTCTGGTCCTCCAATTGGTGTTGGTTCATAGCCTAGTGGTGCTCCTGCTTCTTCTTGTCGCGCATTTAAAGCTTCTAATTGAGCATTTAAAATATTTATTTCTCCTGTTAAAATATCTGAACGCGCCTGTGCAGTTTCACCAGTTTTGGCTAGATCAATATCTAGATTATCTATTTGTTTTTGTGAATGACCAGTAGTATCTTCTACCCATCTCTCTACTGCTGATTTGGTTTGTGTTGTTAGGTATTCATCTACTCTGCCACCTCGTTGACCAGTTGGTCGAATCCCTCTTGATAATCCTATCCCTATTCCTAATCTTGCTCTATTAGCTGCCGCTAATATTCCTTCGGCACTTCTAATTTCACCAGCTCCTTCAGCTAATCCACCTAGAAAAAGACTTCTCGCATTAACTTTAAAAACATCTTGTAAGTCAAGACTTAGAGTACTTAAGTCAGGAAATTTTTCTAGAACCTGTTGAAACTTGGCTTCCCTCTCCTCCATTGCATCCCCTCTTCTTATTTGGTTTGCTGAAAGAGCTCCTGTTATTCCTTGTTCCGCAAGAGCTTCTGTAAATTCTGTTATCCTTACTTCAAGTTTTTCTCTTTCTATTTCTCTTAATTGGTCTCTGACCGCTTCTGTTTGTTCTATTATCGCATTTCTCAATAATCCTTTTGCTTCTATATCATCAAGTTGCCCTGATAAGACTAGTCTATCTAGTTCAAAGGCTCGTGTTGCTATACTATCAGCTCCTTCTTTTTTAGCTTCTAGTTGCGCTTTTTGGGTTTGCAGCTCCAATTCTTGTCTTTTTTGTTCTCGCATTTCATTTGAAAGAGCAAACATCTGTTTTCCCGCTTCGGACAATTGCGTTCCCATCTCCACAAACCCTCGACCAATTCCTTTCATTCCAAGTTTTTCTAATAACCTACCGAAAGCTAGAATTAAATTGCCTACGGCAGTAAATAATAATCCAAGAACGAAAATTAATGGTGGAAGTAGAGCCTCTACTAAAGGAATTAATAATTTTTCAACTAAAGTTTCAAGAACTGGCATTAATGAAATTATTATTTTCTGAAAAACAGGAACTAATTTCTCTATTAATCTTCCAAATATATCGCCTATCTTATCAAATAATGGCTGCAATTTCACAAATAATGGTTGCAAGAGTNTCATGGCAATACCAACTATTCCCATTATAGAAGTTAATTTACCAAGTCCTCCAAACAATTTAGTCATAGCTCCACGAGTTTTTGCCCCTGCTTCACGAGTTTTTGCCCCTTCAGAATCAGAAAAACCACGGATTTTTGTTTTTATTGCATTAACCCAATTAGAAGGCTTTAATCTTTCTACTATAGTATCGCCTATTTGTCTGGCTGATTTCTTTACTCTATCAAATCTTTCTTCTAAGTTAGAACCAGCTTCCCTCATTCCAGACCAAATAGTTCTAAAGAATTTTCTTGGTCTTGATAGTTTGTCTGGATCTATTCCTAAATCTATTCCTTCTAGTTCTTTTCTAGATCTTCTAGAAGATTTTTCTACACTTTGTAATTGTTCATTTACACCACCTAAAGATTCTGTATTTGCTTCTATTGCTCTATTTATATCCTTTTGTTCNGCCTCTAAATCTCTATGTAATGAAACTGTACCTTGTAATTCTCTGTTTATTTTGTTAAATTCTAGTACTTCATCGGCAGTAGCTCTTCCAGAATTTATTCTAACGGCTAGTTCATTTTTAGAATTTTCAAGAACTCCCATTTGAGCTTTGAGAAGATTTCTTTCTGCTTCTATTTGATTCACTCTAACTTTTTGACTTTCTGTCTCAGTTTGTAATCTTTGTTGTTCTAATTGAAGTTCGTGATATAAAGCTCCTTGTCTTTCTCTTCCAAGTTTTGCAATTTGCTTACCTTGTAAGTCAAGAGAAGTAGTTCTTTCTTTAGTTATTCTATCTTCTAGTTTTTTATTTTCAGCTCCAAGTCTTGTCCCTTCTCTGTTAATAAGTCGAAGTTCTCTTTCTTGTTCTACTCTTAATCCTGATGTTTTCTTTATATCTAGTAACACTTTTTGTCTATCTTCAATTTCTTTTAATCTTTCAACGTTTTCACTTCTTAAACTATCTAAAGCACCAGTTCTTTCAGCAGTTTCGTGCTGAATCATATTGATTCTTTCTTGTATTTTATCGTTGTTTTCTTCAGTTAATTTGTTTAATAGAGATGTTGGTTTTGCCCCCATGGATATTTTTCTTACCCACTCAGCAGTATGTTCAGACATTCGAGCAACGCTAGGAAATAGATTGCCCTTTGCCATAGTGTCAAATAAATCAGCAGTTTTTTGAACATTTTGATAATTTGGGCCTTCAACTACTCTTTGTTGTAATGTTATTCCTCTTTCTTCTCTACTAGCTCTTCTCCTCATACCACCTTGCCTAGAGGTAATTTCTTGTGCTCTTCTAGATCCCATTACTATTGCTTCTTCGGTTGCATCTTGAAGAGTTCTTTTAAATTCCGGAGTTACAACACCTTGAGCTTTATTAATTCCGTCTGCCATTCCTTTTTTTGTTGAGTTGGCAAGTTTATCACCAAAATCTGTAGCTACACCAAAGAATCTTCTCTTAAGCCTTCTTAATATTAAAAATAAAACTACCCCTATTCCAACCCACATTGCTTTATTAGTAAGATTTTTTTTAACAAATTCAAAGATTGCTATAAATTTCTCTAATACAAATGGGCCAACTTCCATTAATTTATCTATTATTTTTTCTATAACAGGAGCTATTTTATCTCTTATTTTTGGCAGTATTTCATCAAAAATTTTAGAAGTAACTATCATTGCCTTTTCAAAAACAGGAATAAGATTTCCAGACAGTTCAACAAAAGTGTCCTTAACTCTGTTCATTCTGTCTTCCCACTCTTCTTGAACACTTCTTTGTTGCTCAAATGCATCAGCCATTGTCTCAGAACCTTCACCGAGTTGTCCTTCTGAATCAGCCATGGCTCTTATTGTTCTCAAATTTACGCCAAGGGATCTAGCCATTGCAGCAGCCGCAGGTCCAGACATTGATTCTAGTTCTTGACCTAAGTCTTTGAATCCTGCTTGAACTTGATCTAGATCCACAGTTCCAGCTATAACATCGCTCATAGAAATACCTAACTTAGCATACAAGAATGCGTTATCTTCAATCTTAGAGGGATCTAGTAAATCATCAACAAACTGAAGAGCTTCTTCAGCACTATTACCAACTTGAACAAACGAACCAGCTAATTTAACCACTCCTTTTTGGAATTTTTCTATTTCCATAGAACTTCTACCGTATTGTCCAAGAACACGGGTAGACATGATCGTAGATTCAGCTAGACGACCCATTTCTTCTTCTGTTAATCCAATTGCTCTTTGTATACGAACCATAGAAGTTAATACTCTTTTAGCCGCTTCTGGAGTTAATCTACCCATACGAATAAGTTCACCAGTTAATCTAGTTGTTGTGTCTACAGCCACTCCAGTAATATCAGAGAATTGAGATGCTGTTGTTCCTAAATCTTCTATATCTTTAGTAGCCACCCTAGTTCTTCTTAAGGCTTTAACTAACTCAGTAGCTTCTACTGTAGTTCTTCCAGTAGCTTGAGCAATTCCATGGACCGACTCGGTTAAAGCTTCAGTTGTTTTACCAGCCTCTCCCATTCTAAAAGATAGTTGTTTCATAGCAGTATTAAGACTTAAAGCACCACCAATTGCATCTTTTATTTTTCCAAAACCAAACAAACCACCAACAAGAGGTATCATAGATTTAATGAGACCACCAGTTCTTTTTAATGCACCTCCCCATAATCCTGCATTCTNATTTATTTCTTTTGAACTTTTTTCTATTTCATCATAACTGTCTTCTATTGTATCTGATTGACTTGATACGTAATTGCTAGATTTTGATATATTGTCGAAGTTCTTAGAAGCACTTTCTAAACTAGAGTTAAATGTTTTCATGGACACTTCTGTTTGTTTAAGAGTGTCCATTAAAGAATTAGTTATGTCGAGATGGAGTCGAATAGCATCCATTAAAAAACCCTCATTCTTATAAAATCAAAATCTGGAAACTTTTGCATAATTTCCAATTGTCTATTCTTATCTTTTTCTGTTTGTTTTTTATGATGTTTTCCATACATTGGATGATTTTCACCAGTATTTTTTCCTTTATGAGATTCGCTTAGATTTTTTCTCCAAGCTTCATTAAATTTTTTACCTTTGTTTGGAGGATTTTTGAAAGATGGACTATTCTCACCAGATCTGTATATACTGGTACATTTGTAAGAACAAAACATTTTTTGTTTTCCAATTAATTCTTTTCCACAAACTTTACAATCCATATCTTAGCTTAACTCCAATCCAACGGCCATCTAATTACTTCTAAACTAGTATTAAATCCACTTTTGTTTACAGTGTGATTTATTTTTTGTATTCTATAAAATCCAGATAAATAACTTACATCACCTTGAACATAAGAGCCACTTGAATCTACATGGCTAGGTCTTAATACTACTACTTTAATAACTGATTGAAACGGTCTCAAANTTTTATCAAACAAATAAAAAGGATCTCCAGGAATTTCTATAGAACCCCTAAAAACACTTTCATTAAGATATTCTACAACTCTTTTTGCTACTCTTGCACCANTAGANTTTTCTCTAGNANNTCCACTATCTGCTCCTATAACATCNGANACAAACATAAATTTAAAATCATTTTTGGTTAAAGCATTGGTTACATCTTCTAAACTTCCTAAGTAGCTAGAGCTTGAATCTCCAGCTTCATTTACTTTAGGTCTAGGTCTTGCTAAATAAACACTCATNNCNTTATTATTAAGCTCTTTTGTCATTACTTGTCTATTTAAAGAACCAAAATCCATGACGCTTTGTATATTCAAACTTTTTACTATAGACTGTTCGTNTTCTCTCCAATAATAAGTTCTAACTTTTTGTTGTNTGCTTGCAACAGGNTCTGGATAATANAANACNAATTTNTCTTTTAANTTANNTCCNNNTTCTTCTTGATAAAAATAGTATGAATATGCTACAGNTTTTGTNGCNTTNGGAGCATCNGCNGCNTCNTNTCCNTTTGNATCNGTTTTATCTGCATCTTGATTGTCATAAGANTTTGCNGGAACTTTAGCNACTANTTCATTTAAAATACTTTGTANNGTCCTCCANGATCTTTTTGTTAAATTAACTTCAGTTCCCATATTTATTTCTATNNNTCCAGTTCCATCTTCTGTNTNNGGACTTGGNGGTGNTTTCTATTATAACATCTAAATCACTAACTTCTTCTAAGGTCGCTTTCAAATCTTTAAGAACATCTTCTGGTGTTCCTCTTATTACAGCAAATTTTCTTAATATTTTAGCTCTTGTTATGAATGAATTCATTACTGAAAAAGCTGTTATTTTAGTCATTAATCCAGCATCAGTTAAACTAAAGTTCAAGCCCTTAATTTGAAAATGAATCCAAGGACTTCTTAATACCGTCCTGCCATCATTTACTCTACCTCTAAAACTTGAATCTATAAATGAAGTAGAATCTATAATATCTGTATTGCCAGGAGATGTTTCGGCATATCCAAATCTTATTCTAAGGTTTATCATTAAATTATTATCTGTCCTAAATTCAAAGAGTTCTTTATCACTAGGTGGTTCTCCTATTGCCTCATTTACTTCTTTTATAGAAAGTAATGATCTAACTATTGCATTTTCAGTTTCTACAAAGTTTTTATCAAAGATGTTTAATTCTAATTTTTGTAATCCACCGGCATCTTCTATTGTCATACTATTAAAAAAAGAATTTGGGTCGAAAGTAACGTTGGTCCATCCATTAGAGTCTAGTACTTCAGGAGAACCAGCTATATCAGTTCTTATTTGTATGGATACAAGTGGGGCATCTGGTTGAGATATTTTAAAAAAACTGTCTGGATATACTTCATCTATATAAGTTAAAGGAGATGCCATATCTCTCTTATCTTTCCTGATTTTAACTGATTTGGATGTTTAGAATTGAGAAGGGAAAATTGAATTGAAAATTTGTTTTATGAAGAATTATTCGCTATCAAATATTCTTGCAAATACTTCTCTGTATTGTTCAAAATAAGCACTGGCTATATTAAAAGAATTAGATACTTCGGAATATTGAGATAAAGTAAAATTGTTTATTTCTACATTATGTTGCAGGAAAAGTTGAAAAGCAGTTTTAAATTTTTTTATATTTTCTTGACTTATTCCTTCTTCCCCGCCATTAAGAAGAAGCTCGTTAAATTTTTCTAATAATATCATTATATTATTATCCATTGATGCACCGAAGTTATCCATCAATTGTAGTAAGACCATGTTATTATAATATGTAATAGATATGTGAATTACTTCATCTTTAGGTATAAAAATACCTTCACCTAATTCTGGGTGTTCGTATTCTGTTATTTGAGCAAATAACATAAAAGCTGAGAAAAATAATAATAATATTAAAGACGCTACTTTTTTGAACATAAACCTACCTTTACAACTGTTCTATATATGACTCTAACTTCATTTTTTTCTTAGGTAATTTAGTTGCAGTTTTTCTTATTTCTTTAGTTTCTTTTTTTACGTCTTTTATGGTCATAGGCCATTTTTTATCATAATCTTGTTCTAAAGCATTCACTATTTCTAAAGCATCTTTTCTATTAAAATTCCTCATTTTATAAGCACCTTTTAATAACTCAAATGCATCGTAAAGAATATCTTCTAAAGCGTTATCATTTTCTCTGTTTACTTCCTCTTCTTCTTTTTTTTCTTCTTCAGTAGCATCAGGATCTCCATACCAATAGCCACTTATGGCTTCACTAGCATCAATAAAAGCATCTATTATTTCTTCAAACTTTTCTGAATTATATCCGGTTTTTATCATTTTTTGCAAGTCTCTTATTGCTTTTCTGCCATATAAAATAGCACTTTCTGGATCTCCTCTTTGTTCATCTAAAGCACCTTCTAGTTTTAGTTTTTTCTTGGGTAATTTAGTTGCTGATTGTCTAATTTCTTGAGTTTCTCTTCTGACGCCTTCAATATCTTTAGGCCATCTCTTTAATGCTGATTTATACCACGCTGATCGTTTATTTTTTAATGCTTCTAAGCCTTTATTAAAGTCAAATTCTTTCCACTCATTACCAGCATCATAAATACGCATGCCAGTATCATCTTTTTTAATTAACTCATCTAAACCTTTTTTAAAATCAAACTTTTTTTTAAAAAGACCAGCATTAAGAACATCTTCAGCTTCTTTACTCATAGCATTAAAATTCATTTCATTTAAAGCATCTTCTAGTTTTAATTTCTTCTTTGGCATTTTAGTTGCTGATTGTTTGATTTCTTGAGTTTTTGTTTTGGCATATTCAATAGGAAAAGCATGTTTTATAATTCTTTTCTTTATCGTTAGTGGTATATCTACTATTGATGAATAAATAAATTCAGTAGCTTTTTTCTGTCCCATGGAATTAACATATTTAAGAAAAGCATTTTTTAATTTTTCTTTTAACTCTCCTATTGTTCTCCAAGAGTGTATAAAATCTCTCCCTATGCTAAGCGCTAGTAATGCAATATTATTTTTATGAAAATATGGTAAGTTGTTGTAAATAAAATCTGTAGACAGTTTCCAATTAAACATAAAATCTGCAATTTTTTCTCCTATATCATAAGGTGCTCGTTTTCTAGAAAAATAAAATCTAAAAGCTTTTTCTTTATTGAAATTAGGATAATTTTTATTTCCTGCTCTCAAAATATTTTCCAATCTATTTTT
>NZEE01000002.1 GCA_002688965.1 archaeon
TATTTATCTCTTTCTCTTAATTCTTCCATATCTACTTTTTTAAATGTTTCTAAATCTACTTCATCTGTTTTGCTACGATATTCATCTGGAGCTTCAATTACTAAAATAACGTTATAATTCATCTAATTTTCTCCACTTTTACGTTCCATCTCCTTTTATAAAATTGTAGAACATTTTCGATTTTTCGTCCAATCGATTTCCTAGCAATTGGAGCTGTATCGACAACTATCCCGTTTTCCTCTATTATAGCAAAAGTGGCATGTTTAGCCGATAGGTAATACCAGTTTCTCATACAAAATAACTTCCATCTTTTTAGAAAGTGGGCTTCCCACATTCCATGGTGTAAAAAACCAAAACTCTCCAGTTCTAGGCACCATTATTCTATCTTTAGTATGAACAATTTCTCCATCATTATATAGAAAAATCTCTATATATAAACCAAACTCTAGTCTATCATCAAAAATATCTATTAGATGGCAAATAGCATCATTCCCTTTATCATCTTCACAAGTAACTTCTTTAAAATCTCCAATTTCTATAGTTTCTTTCCATGAAGTTACTTGTTCATATTTTTCTAATGAACAAACTAAAACTAGATCAGAACACGAAAATAAAACAAATAAAGACAATAATAAAAAACCTAACTTAACCATTTTCCTATCTCCAAATTATAAAAAATTTTCATATTATTATGGCCCGAGAGGGACTCGAACCCTCACGCTCATTACGAACACAGAATTTTAAGTCCTGTATGCCTACCAATTACATCATCGAGCCAAACTATAACTTTTATAATTAGTTCTTTCACCAGTATTTCTTTTGATAGTATAGGTGTAGATTATTTCAACTTCATCTCCTACATCATATTTAAGATCATATTTATCAGCAGAACCACAAGTTTTATTAACATAAATAGTTTCTCCAGATCTTAATTCTACTATTGCGCTCCATTCAGAACAATTGAGAAGGTATTGTGCAATATATTTTTCTTTTGTAACAATTCCATAGATTGTTTCTTTTCTAGTCTCAATGTTACACGAAAATAAAGTGCCTAGAACCAAAATAGCTAATAAAATAAATGATAACTTTTTCATCTAAAGCCTCTTTCCATTTTTCTTTACTATACTATATTCCTCCTTTTTTGTCCATAAAAAAAGCCCTGCAAAAGCAGGGCTATATTTTTCTAGTACATATTTAACCCTGCCGAAAACGTGAGCATAATTTTTCTCTTATTAACAAGGTTATGTTATTCATCATCTGTATCTTTACTTTCTTCTAGAAAATTTTCCAGTATTCTTATCACATCTGAATTAGTCATAGTCATTTCATTTGTAGTATTTATCGTTCTTCTCCAACTAAGTCTTTCCTCTACTCTCTTTTTAACCACAACTGCATGGCGCAATTCGGGAGTACACCAAGTATCGTGATGCTCATATTCTGGATAACCAGCTCCCTTACATACAGGACAAAAATGTGGAGCAGCATCTGATACTGGCCTTATATTTTTAGGCTTTGAATTAACAAGAATAAAGTTTTCTCCTCCTTTTTGTACGCCCACTTCTGGACGTACATTTTCGAAAATGTTCAATGAACCCAAGCCTTCTAGTATTTCTGTTANGCCAGAAATGTATTNNTNNAACTTTTCNTTATCTCCCATTANNCGAACTCCTTCTCATACTCTACNATATAGTCAATTANAGCCTCNGANAATCCATCAANNTGAGTCCACTTTCCGTAACCAACACCATTCTTGTATGAAGCTACATTAATCATGTACGCCTTANNANCTACAGGATCNGGAACTGGATCTTGAGATTGTTCGTCCGTNAAGACGATTAATCTATCNTGAGGAATCTTNTTCATTTCACTCACGGCATTACCAAGCAGNGTTCCACCNTGATGAAAATTTGTTATAACATCNCTAAGACCAAAACCTCTTCTGTTAGGAACTTCTTTCATGCCATTTGAGAAAACAAAAACCCTGCTATCAGAAATCTCTCTTACAAGAATTGCAAGAGCAGAAGCCGCATCCAATCTATCTAATTGTGACTTCTCAGATACTTTAGTTCCTACCATGCTGTAAGAGGAATCAACTAGAATTAGAGTTTTTCCAGATAATTTCTCATGNTCTCCAAGAGAACGAAACATAGCTTTCTCTATATCAGCAGATAAACTTGGAGCATATCTCTCAGCTGGAATAAATCTGAAAGGAAGAACTCTATCAGTCTTCATTTTTTCTAGACCGCTCTTAATAAGATCNACATCTACNTTTTCNCTGAGCATACCTCTTAAGTTTCTTAAAAGAGCAAGAGCGCCCATTTTATTACAAGAAAGTAATTCCTCCCAATTCTCTTTCTTGCTTTTTTCACTAGCAGAAAGTCTTACTTCCCAAGTATCAGGAGTCTCAAGAGTATCATTAGATAACTTCTCCCAAATCTTTGCTTGGTCCTCATTTAAAGGCTTTGCGTGAGTAAGAAAGAGAACGTCCTTGAGTCTGATATTTTTCTTTCTGTTCCACTTAGCTAGTTGATATGCATCAAACTTTGTGAAAGCTTTAGCTAGACCTTTCTTTACTTGAGAAGGAATAGAAGTTCTACCATCTTTCCAATACATAGCTAAAAACTCTGACAATTCGTCAGGTCTTTGAATTACATCATAAAGAGAATCCGCAACTTTATATCCGTTACGAGTAGCTTCTCTGAGGATATGCAAAGGAATATGACGAAGATTGAATCTACTTCTAGCTTCTCTAGCTAAATTGAGTACAGTATCTTCATTTACCTCTTTTACAAGACCGGCAATTCTATCGGCAATACTTATTCCACTTTCGTAGAAAGTATCCTCCCATAAAAGACACGCCAATACTGCACGCCTTAATTGCATTTCTGCATTTATAGTCTTTGCAGGTCCGCCTTCGTGAGTCTTAAGATTTGATTTGTTTTTAACGTTTGTTTGTGCCATATCATCCTCCTTAAAAATAAAAAACCACTGGATAAACGTCATATCCAGTGGCTATAAAAGAAAATATAAAAATTTGGGAACGTTCGCAAACAGCAGTATATTTTATAGAGTTTAACCATTCTCCGAATTTTTGTTAACGAGGAGTTCAAAACCCCACATACATAACAACTTGTATTAATTTTGTTTACCGAAGTAACTGTTTACTATCACCACAAATATTTATTTTTAAAATTACAGGGAACGCTCGCATACAGCCTTTTTAAATATGGGTTTTACCCATATATTATTCGTAAGTGTAGAACGATGAAGCTGTGTGCTATCACCACTGTTTTATTTCAAAATTTTTTCAAAGAACAAAAAAGGGGAACATTCGATAACAGCCGTAAACGCAATTTCTTTTCAAAAGATATCGATGAAACCGTTATCTATCACCACCTCAATTAAATTTATATTGTATCTATAGTATACAAATCTTTTATCTTTTTGTCAAGTGCTTTATTTATCTTTTCAACATCCTCTTTTTTGATATTTTTAATCTAAGATTTAAAATTTTCTCCATAATATAAAAATATAAGATCATCTTTATACATTTTATTATTGTCATTAACTTTAAAAACTAATCGATGGCACTTGCCTCTAACTGAGTCATTATAAACATATTGTTCTATGTTTTCTCTATTTTTATAATAAGTAAACGCGCATTCAAATAGATATATGAGTTCTATTATTTTAAGTTGTGCTGTTGTTTCTTTCATTATCAGTTTTTATTTTGCTACTAACAGAATTATTATAACTCCTCCTGCTGCTACTACAAGTACTGCTAGTAATATAAATGCAGCTTTTATGGTACCAAGAAAATTTTTCCAACTCATAATTTACCTCCATTAACTAAAATTACCCCAGGAGGGATTTTTGGGCAGTCTGGGAGTCGAACCCAGAAACATTGCATTCTAAGTGCAATAGGTATTCCAATTCCCTTCAACTACCCTCTTTTTATTTTCCACTCAAAAAGCTCTAGGATTTGATGAATATACCAATCTATAATAATTTACATTATAAGGTTCTTTAAAAGCAGTTATAAGCGGTACTAACTTATAATATTGCATTGGACACCATCTAGGTATTGCAACATATGGAGTAGATTGATTATTTTTACTACAACAATACCATCTTCTAGTTGTTTTATGTCCTTTTACAATATTCTTTTTTTTGAAAAAAGGACAGTTTATTGTACTACAATTAACCCTCATTTTAAACCCTTTACACGCCGAGTAGGATTCGAACCCACATAGCATAAAGCACGGTTTTGGAGACCGCTGCATCCCTGTCTGCCATCGGCGTATTTATACTAATTCTGTTACATAAACCATTTCCCATCGAAGATATTCTTCACCCTGTAATTCTTCTAATATTTCTTTAGCTGCTAATCCATTACCACCTTTAGCTGCTTCATACAACACTGGTTTGTCATCACCGTTTTCGAACATGCGCCATTCTTTATCTAAATAATTAAATAGAGCAAGAAAAGCTTTTTCCTCTTTTCCGTTTGTAGCATCCCATGCTATAGTGTCGATTTTTCTATTACTATACAATAAAACTCTGTTCATTTTGCCCCCTTACGGAACTTACGGGTGCTGCCCCCGCTATTTCCACCGTGACAGGGTGGCGACTCTGCTGTTCGTCCTAAGCTCCATATTTTTTGTTGTAATGTAATTCTCTATGACAATTTGCACATACAATAATACATTTTTCCACTTCCTCTAGAATTTTTTGTTTATTTGTGGTTTTTGTTATCAAATCAGCTATACTAGACTCTTTTAATTCTGCATTTTTATGATGAAAATCTAGTGCAGAAAAATGTTTATCGTAACCACATATTTCACATTTTTTTCCTCTTTTTAAAGAGAAATACCATTCTCTAAATTCTTCTCTTCTTTTTTTGTTTTCTGCATTTCTTCTTTCTTTATTTTTTTGATGCCATTCAGCTTTATATTTTTTTCTCCTTTCTTTATTTTTTTCTATCCACATCCTTTCTTTTTCTTTATCTTTGTACGGCATTTTAACCTCCTATAAATATCTTTACAAGAGATTGTTGATTGTCTGTTTTTTTAGACAACCTTTAGCTGGTCCGGCAAGACTCGAACTTGCGAATAGGAGGTTCAAAGCCTCCTGTGTTAGCCAACTTCACCACGGACCATCGTTTTTTTATTCTATCATTTTCCTCCTTTTTTGTCCAAAAAAAATCCCCACCATAGTTGGCGGGGCTAGATTTCAATCGTAACTTCTACTCTCCCTACAATTATGGAATACCGCGAATATGGTTTGACCAATCTTGATCGTCGAGTAGATCCTGGCTGTTTAAAATAACTTCCTCTTTCATGTTGTTATCTTTACTCCTTCTTTCAATTCTCTTTATAATACCATTTCTTTCTTTTTCTGTCAAGGTTTTCTTGAGCCAGTTTAATTTTATTCGTTCTCTTTCTTTAAAAGTTTTCATTAGTTTAATAAAATAAATCAAGATAAAATAAAAAAGATCCTTTTTGACCGTAAAAAGATCTCACTATCTTGCCATCGTGATATATATTTTTATAACTAAAAGTTCCAAGTTGAGGAAGAATTTTAAAACATATTATTAATTCATGTATTTTTTCGTTTATCTGTTTCATTTAAAATGGTGGTGGATTCCATCCAATATGCGACTTATAAAATAAACGTATATAATGTTGGAGAGCTTTTGTTTTTTGACCATAAAGACATTTAGTTGCTTCTGAATCTAGACTAGTAACTTTATAATAAAAATTTCCAATGCGAGGAATAACAAAAAAGCATTTTATTAGTTGCTTAATTTTTGCATTGTCGTATTCGTTATATTTCACTAGCGCCATCATTAAAGCGGAAGAAGAGATTTGAACTCTCAACAACAAGATTGGAAATCTTGGGCTCTACCATTGAACTACTTCCGCTAGATAAAAAATGTAATTCTCTGTGACAATTAGAACACAGAACTATACATTTAGAAACTTCTTCTTCTATTCTATTTTTTGAATATCCACCTCCTACCATTTTTGATATAAGGAAATCCTTTTTTTTGGAATCTTTATGGTGAAAGTCTAAAACATACCATCTACTATCTCCACATTTACTGCAAGATAAAGTTTTTTTATACTCATAAAATTCTTCTCGTATTTTTTTCCTGCGCTCTCCATTTTGCTCGATGTATTTTTTTTTATTACTTAAATAATGTTCTCTATGATATTCCTTTCTACAATTTATACACATTGATTGAACACCGTCTTTTTTGACACAATCTTTATGAAATTCTGTTAAAGGTTTTTTCTCCTTACATCTTCCACATATTTTTGTTTCCATATTAATACCTTTACAGTTTCCAAAACAAAAATAACTTGGAAGGCAGAAATGTTGCCAACTACACTAATGGCGCATTTTTTTTAAAAATAAAAAATATTATTAAACATTAAGCGAACACGAAATTCGTGTTCTCCCAAACTATAATGATTTTCATTAAATGAATAGATTAGAAAACTAATCTTTAGATTTATTGTTTTTCTCATTTGGTATAAATCCAGCTTGTTTTTTGTCTTCATCTTTTCCTGAAAAGATTGTTTCTTTTACAAGATTAAAAAATTTCTTTATTTCATCGTATCCATCTACCCACGTTTCTACTGAACGTTTTCCATCTTGAAACTTTATATGTACTGGCTCTTTAGATTTTTTATTCTTTTTCATTATTTTCACTGATAATATTCTCCACTAGAAACTTTCTTTAGTTTATCTTTCCTACTTTATTTGTCATGTATACGTAGTATGTCTATGTTGCAACACCATCCATATTTATTGTATGCAATCACCGTTCCGTCTTTCAGTCTTCTAATGTCAACGATTTCATTCTTTTGAGAACCTCTAATCCAAGGTACTGTCATCATCTTGCCTTGGTAAGCTTTTTTTAATACTTCAATTACTTTTTCTTCCATAATTCCTTTAGCTTTTCCAAATATATTCATAAAGAATTATATAATAAAAATACGTTTTTGTCAAAAAAATGCACCCCATGGCCTATGGGGTGCCGGCGTAGATCTTACTAGAAAAGACCTAAAGAAATGGTTGACCTCTTAGGCCGAATTACCAATCCGACCAGTAGCACCCTTTTTGTCCATACAACCGATGATGCCATTGTCAATTGCATACGCCAGTTTTTACGTGGTCAACGAGATAAAACTGATTAAATCCCAAAGCCTTGTTAGGCATTTTTTTAAAAAAAAAGTCTAGGCAGCTCTAAGAGCTTTTTGTGGATTTAATAAAAATAATACATCATTAATATAAAAGCTTAGGATTATAGTCATTCAGATTGCAACATGACTTTGCTTTCTTGATCATTATAGTATTAATTCAACGGAACATTCAAGGAAAATTAATTCCTGCTCCTGATCATGGTGTGTGCCTCATTCCATACACACTCGGTTGCAATCTACCCACCAAACTAAGGCTATTGGTTTCCCCTGTTTATGGCAACAAAGAATCCACCACTTATCCACATAAAAGGACCTAGACTGTCAAAGAACGCTGGCCTCCGATTATAGCCCTCAGAAAAAGAAAAGGAAGAAGAGATTCACATCTACTCCTAAGCCCATCATCATCCTACAGATTGTTAACGGCATACCATATTGGCGATCAACCCAATAATTAACGGCAGAAGGAATGATTACCTCCAATGTTCGCATGTAGTAGTCATTGAAGTAATACCCACGGCTTTATGCGAATATGCTTAGTGCCTGTCTTTTGACCGCAGAGGTTGTACGACCCCCAAGCACCCTTTACCCGTTTATCTGGAATAATGACTGCTACTGACCAACCCATCTTTTCAGATTTGATGATCATGCCTTACCCGCCTACACAGGTTATTCAGCCACTTCCATTTTTCTTTTTCAAAGAACTATAATAATCCGCCTGGAGAAACCCGAATAACATGGGCGGATCATATTATTCGCGCATTGTTTATTGGACGGTTACATGCTACCTGCTGGCTGCTTCGTTATCTAATAGGCAATAAAAATCCACCAGAAGGAACCCACTTGGGCTTTGATAATCTCTCAGCTTTATGTACACAAACAGGACATGCTGATTGATCAGCAGTAGTATGTGAATAAACCTTATAAGGTTGCCCACATATAGGACATCTAACTGTTTTTTCTAGCATCATTAACCTCCTTCTACTTTTATTTTCCAAATATTTTTTCTAAGAAAATAAGTTGCATTACCATCAGATTCAGTAACGATTACAAATTTGTGCCAATAACTTATACTTGCTTTCTCGAAAGAGTAATTAAAATTACTATTATTTAAGATTCCAGTTATTACTGTTATTTTTGCTTCGTCCATTGACTTTCCTTTTTTTAATTATAACAAAAAAATTACTTTTTTGTCAATTAAGACAAAATAATTACAGATTTTTACCTGAAAATCATTTTTCTTCCTTTTTTCCATCCTCTGTTTATATATTCTTCTAGTTCCTCTTTATTTATTTTTTTATTTTTTTCTTTTTCTTTATTAAATATCCAACAAGTACCATATTGAGAATTTTTTTCTCCTCTTTGATGTATAGAATTTGCCTCTCCTATTTTTCTTTTTGTTTCTTCAGTATGTTTTTTACCTAAAAATGCCCTAGGATCTATTGGTTTTCTTATTCCGTTTTTGTATTGTTCTTTTAGTATTATTGACATTTTTTTAGAAAAAAACTCTTTAAATTCTCTGTCTTTGTGTAACTCTTCTATTTTTTTTCTTGCCTTTTGCCAACCCATCTTTCCAAAACCATTTTTATTTACATAATAAAAACTACCATCTCTGCCACCTATGTTTAAATTATAAGTATCAAACCTTGATACAAATATTTCATCTACTATTTCAACCTCTTTGTCATACATTTCTTCTTCAGAAGAAGATTCAAATAAAATTTCTTTTCTAAATTTGTCTAAACCATATTTTTCTTGAGCCCTTTTTAAGAAAGTTCCCGAACCCATATAATTATCATCTTTATCATCAGTTATATGAGTTCCAACATAAATCATATTATTAACAATATTCGTAATTTTGTAAACTAAATAATATTTTTCCATACTATTATCTTTACAAGTTCGATATTGTTCGAGAAGGTGTTTAGTGAGGATCGAACTCACTCCTCGAAATTCACAGTTTCGGATGCTTACCGATTACACCATAAACACCATGTTTACTTTAAAAAGTCTTTAGTTTTGATTTCATTATACCGTCTATTTCTTCATAGATTTCTCTTGCTTTGTTGAGGCCAGACGTATTTGTCCCAAAGTCCAGCTCCATATCATTGCCTATAAAACCTATGTGAACTATATAATGATTTTTACCTTCTACTGTTTGGTCTCGCCTAGATAAGAAGCATATTTTATCTACATCTATATCTGTGACGCCGCCAAAAGCATTAATGCTTATTAGGTTCACTTTTCTCCTTTTTATCCTTTTGAATATTTTTCTCTTTGTCCTTAACGAAAGTTACCAAAAATCCTTTTCTATATCTCAAGAATGTAGTCATGATATCCTCCTTAAACAAAAATTATTTTTCTTTCTCTGCAAGCTCCATTTGCCATTTTTCTATTTCGATAGCTGCTTTTTTTAACAGATCCTCATAAGGAATGCATACTGAATGAGATACATCATCATCGTCCCAAATTATTATTCCATCACCATCCATAGCAGCTAAAACTGAATACTTTTTACCGCCTTGTTCGCCAGTAATCAGATCTATTTTCATTAATGACATTCCATTTCTGCGATAAAACATACCTCCAGCTTTGATTAACCTTGGCTTTTCATCAGTGCTAAATGTAACTTCAACCATTTTTATTCCTTATACTAATATATTTATCTTTGTTCCACAACCATTTGGTAAAATTGTGTTTTCAATTTCTATATTATTATAATATTTTTCCTTTTCTTTTTCAACTTCTTGAACGTACCTAGAATATCCCGAGAACATTAAGTGGCCTGAACGTTGAATACGTTCTATTTTCTTCACAATCTTATTGTTTCGTCACTTTCTACTTCTAGAAATCTTACGCTTTCTATGGAATGAATACCATATTCTCCATAAGGAAGAAATTCTTCAAACCAATCAATTTCTTCCTTTGTAAGTTCTCCTTCATACATTTTTTGTGGAGACATTCCTTGTTCAACAAGCTCACCCATCATCCAGTTATGGCCCCATGATTTCTTTGGACTATCGGAGTTCATTAAGATATGAAGAATGTTTTTAATCTTATGGATATCTTCTTTAGAAACATTGTCAGTTATTTCATAAACAAAATCTCCATCATTTGTATCAGCCGTTACAATCATCATTGTTCTCATTTTAAAAATCTCCAGTGAAGTCCATAAGAGGTTTTGCTTTGTCCATTGCAGCAAGCTCTGATGCTTCTATTTTTATAACCATATTTATTTTCAACTTCTTTAGAATTTACAAAAATCTCTCCAGTTTCAATACAAACAACCTTTTTAGATAACGGATTAGCTTTTCATCATCACTTACTGTTTTAGTCCCTTTCCCATACGAGACTCTCGCAGCTTGAACGATCGAGCTATCATCACCCATTACATCAACGACTTTCACATAGCCGTGATCTAAAACATCTATTCTTCTACCTAAGACTTCGGGTTCCACGTCTTTGTCATCCTCCGTTTTCTGATCACTTGCTCCCCCTTCTCCAGCTGATAGGCAAATACGATCATTCAGGTCAACCCTTGTCGATGAGGAACAAGAATTCGCGGTTCGGTGATTCTGCATCGCGAAGCCATTCGTTGGTCCATTTCATTCCAGCCATAACATTGCGTTTGTAGTCCAACTCGATTACGTCAACAACGTTGGCATTCGAGGAAAGCATATCGTTTAGTTCGTCGGCGGTTGCACGGCCACCCGAACTGTATGAGAGGATTATCCAACGGGCATTAGTAGATTGAATTAATCGTTCAATTGCTTCAACAGCGATGAAGTGTCCTGAATTGGGATTCCTTCGAAAGTCTTCAAACACGGACGCGGCGACCGTGTCCGAAGTGTCACGTCGGCGCAGTGCTTTGCCAAACAATGGGGGGGAGTCATTTAGGCAAATAGTTGTCCACAAGTGATAATATGACGCATACCGAACGCGCGAGGGCGGCATTTTCTCGTTGTTGGATCCATACGGCGGATCGTAATACGCGAGATCAACTTCGCGATCAACGACGTTGAAAATATCTTCGCAGAGCACTTCATGCGATTGGGTGTTTGGAAAGAGTTTCGGGACATCGAGCTGCATTTCATTATACGACCGAGGAGACCAGTCCTTGAGGTACGAAACAAAATGCCCAAGGGTGCTATCGACACGGTCAAGTGCCAGAATCAGACTCGTCAAGGCGACGGCCCTTTCCACCGTGGAAAGTGAAAGGTTATCAATCTCTGCCCGAATACCATCTAGTTTGCGCGTGTTGTGGATTTGCCACGGTTTCTTCAGCCCATCTTGTTGAACGGCGACGCCACCGTTCGGGATTCCGCCATAGTGTTTGGTGAACCAGCCGTCTTGCGGAGGCACGTTGTTCAGATGTTGGATTACATCTGAGTAGTGAGTTCTCGATTCACGATTTAGCAGATAACAAGTTCCGAACACTTGGGACCAAATCGCGACGTCATTGCTGATAACGCGATAGCCAGACTTAGCGAATGCTTGTGAGACGCGGGTTGACCCAGCAAAGCCATCAAAGATTGTTTTTGCCTGCGTTCGGCTCACGAGTTCAAGAATGGAGGGTAGTAGTTTGAGCTTTGAGCCAGCGTACTTTATGCCTTGTGTGGGTGGCGCATCGACGACAATGTCATCAAAATCGTCTTCCATATCTTGAAGTCTTTTTGCCATCAGAATTGTTTCCCTCCATGTTTGTATTCCCTTTTACTATTGTACTCCATCTTGGCTATAAGTGCTTCCGCAACTCTCAATCCCATCGATGGAACAAAATCCATAATACGTATAATACAATCAGCGAACTCTGCCTCCATTCCTGAAAACTCTGGAATCTTGTCATCTGGAGGATCTCCATGTCGAGCTGATTCAAGCGCTTCCGATATCTCAGAATGCATTAACGCTATCTTCTGAGCAACGTTATCAGAATTCGGATCCTCCCATCCCTTACTGCGAGCAATCTCCAAGTTCAGACGAGCAATCGAATTGAATGTGTGCACAAACATCGATTCCAATTTTTCTACAGTTTTCACATCTTACGTAATGTACCATAGAATTATTAAACAACATTTCAAAGATTTCTTTTATGGCTTTAAAATTTGATATATAAGTTTTACCGTTCTTAAATCCTCTATGCCAGCGCTTTTCGGCAAACTTCCTTCTTAGCCTAGGAAATCTCCAAAGTATTTCTGATTTAAAATACCCAAACTTAAAACTTAGTACTAGAGCTTTTTGTTTTAATTTTTCTACTTTTTCGTATTCTATCATTTGTTATACCACACTATTTTTATTCAGGCTGGGAAATTATGATATTCCGGCCTCTGGTTCCCAAAACCAGCGCTCTTCCTCTGAGCTACAGCCTGTTTTTTCTTCCATAAGTACTCGTTTGTGCATGACAATTTGGACATAAAAATCTTAGATTTTCTATCCTGTTATCATTATTAACTCCATTAATATGATCTATTTGTAGTCTTAATTTTCTCTTCAACCACATTCCTTTATTGCCACAAACGCAACACTTGTACTCAAGCAGTTTTTCTTCTATAAGTCTATTACCTAAATGACTTCTGTTATAAGTAGAATTTTCTACTAGTATTTTTTCTATTGGCAATTCTTTAAATCCACTAGTAGCATAGACTTTATTTCTATTTTCAATCATTATAGATACATCTAGATTGAATTCCAATATAATTTTTTTTAAAGTATCTGGATTAGAGCCTCCTGGTTTTAAACCAATTTTTCTTAGAACATCATTATAACCACAAGAATTATTTAATAGTTCTTGTAATTTTTCTTTTCCTAATTTTCGTATTTTACTCATGTATTTATCTTTGCATACTGTATGCAAAGATAGTCACGCGGAATCCCATTATCCAACATCCCGTATATTTCGTCCTAGGAAGGATTTGAACCTTCGACGCAGAGATTTAGAGTCCCTCGCTCTACCACTGAGCTACTAGGACAAGGGTGATGGTTTTAAAACCATCACCGAAACTTTAATTCATCTCATAACGATGAAATACTTTGTGGTCAGAATAACAAGAAAACGCTGTCATTTGATTGTCCACATCAGGTTCATAAAACGGATAAAGCTCTAAGCCCATTTCCTTAAGAATCTGATAATCAAAAAGAATATCATCTGACAAAATGTATATTAAAGTCTCATTTTGCCATTCTCCGTTCTTTAAAAGATACTCTGTTAAAGCGTGACCAGCTTGAACTGCTCTGTAGCTTGGATCATACTGCTTCTGAATCAGTACGTACATTTTCTTCATACCAAGCCTCTAATCTTTCGAGAATCTTTTTTGATTCGTTATAAGCAGTAATGTAAGCAGGTCTTCCGTAACCGTCACTGTAGTTTTCACGACAACGACTCTCAATAAATATTTTTCTGTTATCCTTTTCCAAGTAGATACAATGATCTCCTAAAACCATTGTATAGGAAAGCCTATTGATTTGCGATCTGCAAATCGTCTCAACTCTGCGTGGGTTAGTAATTAATCTTTCACTAGAAATAATTTCCACGACTTTCTTTTTTAATGCATCTTTGTCCATTATAATCTCCTTAGTTTTTTTGTAAAATTGTGCTAAGAAAGACTATAATCATCCTGAATCATTATAACCCTAGGTCATATTATACCTCCTTTATTATATTTATGTTGTTATGTTGGGCCGAGAAGGACTCGAACCTTCGACGTTTCTAATGTCACAAGTTTACAGCCTGCTCCCTTCGCCGCTTGGGTACCGACCCGTTTTACCAAAACTGTTATCTCCCCAATGTAGTTTTCTATGACAATTAGAGCACAAAACTTTGCACTTTTCTAATTCTTCAAGAACAACTTTTTTACTGTATCTTCCCCATGCTAATTCACCTATTTCAAACTTTTTATTTTTGGTATCTATGTGATGATAATCAAGACAAGCTGGATGATTTTCGCCACATATAGCACATTTTTTTTCTTTTGTTAAATCAAGAAACCATTCTCTAAACTCTGCCCTTATTTCTTTTTTTCTCTCATTTATAATATTTTTATTTTTTTCATAATATTTTTTTCTTGCTTCTTTTGTTTTCCACGGCATATTATTATCTTTACTATACCGCAAATATTACGGTATATACTCCCTTTTAATTATATTAACATTTCCAGTCATTTTTGTCTACTTCGGAAGATGCAGGATTTGAACCTACGTATGATTTCTCATGTCTCTGATTAGCAATCAGGCCCTTTACCAAACTCAGGCAATCTTCCATACAGAAGGTAGACGAATCGAACGCCTGTCCCGAAGGACACCCAAGGGTTCAAGCCTTGTTGCCAGCCATTTAGCGGTACCTTCTATTTCGAGCTATCACCAGGAATCGAACCCGGAACCTTTTCCTTACAAAGGAATTGCTCTACCAGATTGAGCTATGATAGCAATTTATCTATAAAACAAACATATTACAGTTGGATGATTAGCAGCTTCCCACGCAGCTAAAGATGTATAAACATTTCCCGTAGTACTATTACCAATCCAATTAGGATCAACGTAAGATATAGAATATTCCGCTGTCCCCCAAGTAATACATTTCCATTCATCTCGCTTATAAATTCCTCCTTTTCTATCGTGATGATCACATCTAGTTCTACTAGTTTCTTCTCCTTTGTAGTTTTTAAATAAATAATATAATTCTATAATTTTTCTATTCATAATAAAATAATTCTATTCTAGTAAGTTCTCTATTTGTTTTTTTAAACCACACCAAATCAATCATTTTATCATGAAATTGATTGTGGTTTCTTACCATTGTTCTTTCTCCCTTATAACTTCTAAACAAAAAAACTAAATTACCAATTTTTTCATTATATAAATATAATGGAACTAATCTTATTTTTTTAACCATTATAAAATAAATTTATGCGAGCTAAAAATAAATTACCGTTTGTTTTCCAAATAATAGTATCATTAAATATTATGGAAGTTTCTTCTCCATCATAATGTTTGAACAATACTATTAGTTCTTCAATTTTATTCATCTTGTTTCCTGAATAAATCAATTGTAAAAAATCGTTGATTTTTCGTAAAGAAAAGCAAACAACAATGTATTGTCATTTCATTATATGATAATGATCGTGTTGCATCAATCTTTTTTCCATTATAATGTTTAAACAATTTTATTAGTTCTTTAATTTTATTCATCTTATGTTATCATAAATATCCATATTAATTTATACCATTTTTCCTCCTTTTTGTCCACAAAAAAAGCCCGTCCGAAGACGGGCCAGTTTGGCTAGTTATTCGGACATACTTTACCACATGTTAAATGTAGATGGTGAACTATACGATGTGGTAGTATGACCAAAAATATTCATTACAATAATACCTTTACTGTTTCATCTTTTCCGTTAGTTTTTTGACTCCATCGCCAAGATGCCCATGAAGCTGAATATTCTTTAAAGCATCACCAAGTCCAGTTCCATTAAGAAGAGTGGATGCTATATCAACAATAGACTTGTCTTTTCCTCCAAGGATACTAAGAACATTGAAGTTCTCTGCCAGTTTGCCAGCCAAATCTTTGTCGGCAAAACTTCGTAGAGCATCTATTAGATGCGGACTAACAGCCTTTGCTTTTTCAGCCACAGACTTTGTATCTGCATCCATTTCTTGCAGAGCTTGCTCTAATTTCAACGCAGCTATTTGAAGAATTTGCCTGTCTTTCTTATCCCTAAGAACAAGATTCTTTTCTGCTGTTTCATTTTCCAGTTCAATTCTAACATCATTGGCCTTGGTTCTTTCTATTTCAACCTCTGTTCCAACTCGGAGTTCCGACAAATCTCTATCTAATCTAGCTTCTGCATTTTCTACTTGTAATGCAATTGCTTCTTTTTGAGTCTTAGCTTTTAGAGTGTTAATCTCTTGAGAAATTGTNTCAGTTTCCNTAGTTGTTTCNAGCATTCTTTGTTTCTCTTCGATCANTANTCTNTGTNTTACTGCATCGTGTTGNGACTCTTCTAACAGAGAAGAAATATGAGAATCTATTATTTCAACACCTAAAACCTCAAGATCGTAAACTCTCATGCCATTCTCTTCTAAAAACCTTCCAGGTCTTGTACCATCTTCGTGTTCACCGAGAATCGTGTCTCTAACAATATTTATACTATTGTTATAAAACTCCTCGATACCGAGTTGCTTCACTTTGTTTCTAAGAAGAGATCTCAAATGATCTGTGAGAAACTTAACCGGATTTTCTGTACTAAACCATTTTTCAGGTTCATTCTCAAAGTTTACTCTATAAGAAACCATTATCTCAACTGGGCATAGGTCTCTAGTTTCTACACTGATTATATCAGAAATGGTATTGTGTTTAACTCTTAAATAAACATCACTTTGAAGACGCTTGTCCGTTTTTGGAGTTCCAGTAGAAAAAGACAATTTTTCGAGAGTTTCATCGTATTCAAGTAAATGAACTTGTGATCCAACAATAACTCTTCGATCTCCAGTTTTACTAACTACCTGCACAGCATATCCAGGCCATACATCAATTGCTACGGCACCTTCAAATTTAGTATCAATAGTTATAGTCCTTGGCGGAGTAAACTTATCCTTTCTCTTCATTTCCTCGGCTGCGGTCATGCCCAAAGATTCATAATCCATACCATCGGACAATGACTTTTTCTTAGAAGATTTTCCAGATCTGGTTCTTAATGTTCTCTCTGGAATGAAGGAAGAACGAGCATCTGCCATATCCTCTTGAATGTCTTTTGCGATAGTCCCTAAAGCGGCATTATAATTTGCTGCCTCAGTATTTCCTGGAAACCACAAACCCACTTCTCTATCGGAAAGAACTCTTCGTACAATCACTTCTGTTCTAGGATCTGGGAGAAACATATCGGGACCTAGTCTCTTCTTGATTTCTCCAGTAAGCCTATTTAGAACATAACGAGCTTCTCCGTCAGGAATAGCTATTGCATAGCTTACGGCATTATTATCGTATTTGATTATCGCATGTTCGGGACGAGGATAATAGATTTTTTGGTCTTCACCAGTTATGAATAACTCATCACCAGTTTTATACTTTTTATCTCCATCCTCATAATCGGCAATAACCTTAATATAGATTCCCATAAGTTTATTAAGCTCAATAGCTCTAAACTTTCGAGAACTGTTCTTTTCGGTAAAAGTTTCGGTAGGTTTCGGAAACACAACATCGGGGCCTTGCACGTAACGTTTGTTACCATCTTCATCAAGAAGAATACAATACTCAAGTCTCTCAAGCGTTACGGCATCACGTACATAATTTCCAGATTCGTCTGTAACAACCTCTATACCAGTTGGGGGTATATAAAAAGATACCTTTGTTCCTTCTATTACGAGCAATCTACCCATTGTAAGATCTGGCATTTCAATTGCATCTACTTTTTCCTGTTCGGGAACTTCCTCACCTTCCTCACCTTCTTTTTTTTGAAGCTTTATGGTCGCTTTATCCCAATTACTCTTAGCTGCTTCCTCATCATAAACACGAACAATGAGATACTGATTTGATCTCATTCTATGTCCATCAATCGTATCAGCGAATTGTCCTGGAAAAAGTGCAAAAGTATCTGGACCTTCAATGTTAATTTTGTTTCCATAAGCAAGCTCTGAAAGTTGATTTGGTCCAGAAGCAGGATGTAATTTTCCTGATTCTACTGGATTATGTAGAACGATATACGATCCTTTTTGAGCGAAAGCAAAAGAAAAAATTGATTCCGATAAGGAACATCCTATAAACTTTCTTTTTACTGAATCGAATCTCACTGGCCTATCTGTAGCGGATAGACTTGCTTTTGCCGGTCCTGAATAAACTGCTACATTTCCTTTGGTTTCGTCCAGTATATTTGCATATTCCCCTGGACTAAGAACTAATTCCCCTCCGCTTTCTTGTCTCCTATGATTGTCAAAATCACCCATCTTTTACAACTCCTTTAAACAGTATTATCTATTTAAAGTGTAAATTATTCTTGAGTTTTTGTCAATAGAAAGGGCGTTCTTTTATTAGATGTGGAGAATCATGAATCCAAATTTCTTTTTTATTATAGGTGTTATTTATTATAGTAATGCTAGAGGTAGTTGTCCATATTTCAACACTTCCTTCAGAACATGTTTTAAATAAAAAAATTAAAAATTCGAATCTATTACTCATTTAAAAAATAATAATCGAGAAAATCATTAAGAGAATTTATATATATTATACCACAATTAAACACATCAATTAAAACTTTTATTTTCTTCATTGATGAACCATCCATCTCCTAATCATTTTAGAGCTTCCATCATTAGATCGCTTTTCAGAATGTAAAATTACATAATTTATTTTATCACAATCCATACCGTATAAACAACCACTTTCAAATAAAAAAATTAAAACTTTTATTTTATCCATCTAATTTGCCAATTACACACTCATCCGCAAAAGCACACCACTTAATACAAGAAGAATATAACTTTAGATTTAATACCATAAAATTACATTTTGTACAAGGGCGACTTTTATCATCTTTAAAGAATTCTATCTCATTTCCACAATTTGAGCAAGTAACTTCAAAAATATCTGAGGGATTCCAATGTCTTGGGTTTTGTCCTGGCATTTGTCCACCTAGTTATCTTTGCTAGAATTTAAATCCTGGGTGAGATTCGAACTCACGAATGATAGGGTTGCAACCTACCGCCTTAAACCACTTAGCTACCAGGATGTTTTTTCTCCCAGATTTTTATTTTATTACACAATTCTTCTATAGTAATAGAACAATCTGAGTTTTTTTTATTGTTTTCTGTATGTAAAATTAATTTGCAATTGGCAGGATGACTTAATATGAATGGAATAATATTATTCCGATAACCATAAGAAATAGATATCATATGATCTCTACTAATTCCAGTTTTATTGTTGCCTCTATTTGAAGCAGAATACCAGCCAAACTCTTCAATTAATTTTAAATCAAATTCATTCGGATAATCATAAACATTAAATCTAAAAGTACTTTTGCTACGATATTTATTTATTTCATCAATATTAGCGCGAAAACATTTTATGCATGTTTCCGTTTTTCTTTTTACTTTTAGTTTTTTTCCACATGAAATACAAAAATATTCTTTTTTAGATTTTCTCTTTTTAGAAATTTTTCTATTTTTTGTATTATATTTTACCCCTTTTAGTTTTTCTTTCCTCCTTATGTTTTGTTCTTCTGTCTGAATATGACTATTTGCACAGCTTCTAGAACAAAAAGCTTTTTCCTTTTTAGGAACATATAGAAAACCATTTTTCATTTTCATTCTTATCACATAAAATGATTTATTACACTTTGGACAAATTTTTTCTACTTTTGTCTTTCTGGATTCTATGCTGTTTTTTATTCCATTTACTTTTTTTTCTAAGTTATGTTTGTTTGTTATATGTCCTCCCAAAACATATTTATTTCTAAATTCTTTATTGCATATTTTACATTCTACCATACTAATAACTTTACAGCAACTAAATAGAATCGAACTATAGTAACGGATGCTTATAAATTATTTTTTAACTCTTCTTTTGCCAAAGTAACAACTTGTTTATGAAGCCACTTTTGCTCTACTTTTGAGAGATTAGAGAAATCTAACGGATACAATTTTTTAATCTCATCTGTTATATCTTTCATGTAGAAGCCAATATAATCTCCAAATTGACTCATTTTCTCAATCGGTCCATGTTTACTAAAAAGATCGGCAGTTCGATTTTCGTTCACCATGCCTATTGCTATATCATGAATAGATTGTAAATCTTCTGAGACATTAAAAGTTTTCTTTTCTTTAGGCGCACGTTGATTATCTTTAAACTTCTCATTTTTCTTTTTGATGATAAAAGCATTATGATCGCCCATCCAATAATTGTGAAGCGGTCTAATAACTACTCCTTCAATAAGATTTTCCTTATCATAATCTTCTGGAGTATAGAGACTATCAAAATTAATCATATAGCTAACAGCTTCATTAAAACCATCCACTATATCTAATATTACTGTTCTAAGCTCATCAATATCAAACTCATCAAAATCATTATAGATATTATCTGCTAAGAGTTGCATTTCTGAAATATCTAGATTTTTAAACTCTCCATTTGTATGCTCATAAATACCGAACCATCTCCAATAACGTCCATCTCCATAATATACTCTTTTTTGCACACCAAGACCAAAAAGCTCACCGACGAATTGAATAGTTCTTTCATGTTTCATGCAGAACTCTTTCATCACTTCGACAAACTTTTCCATTAGAGGGTCTTGTAATATTGCTTTATAATTGTAGAAAGATTCGTCACTTTCAATCCAACCACTTCTTTTAGCGAATTGGATTCTACCTTCTTTAAAGAAGACAATGGAGAAATTAGCACCATCAATCTTTTCAGTTATAAAAAATCTCTCTGTTTTAAGCTTTGGATGTACCTCTAGAAACCCATCAATGAACTTAGAGTTATAAGAGTTTTCAATACCTGTCCATTTTCTAAATGGCATTAGTCCATTCCCTCCTGCTCCTCTGGATTATATATTCCGAGAGTTCCATCCATTCTCAACATTTCTTCAATAAATTTTGAATCGTAGAACGTATCTGCTGCTTGCTCTTCAACAAAACTTTTTATTTTTAATACTTCTCTCAATAAACTCCAAAATCCCTTTTCTCTCTCAAAATCTTTTACTTCAGATTCAAAGTGCCTACCGTTATTGTCACTAGCTTTAACTTTGTAGTTACCAATTTTGGAGTCACCACTACCATCATTAGATATAACAATAGTGCCTAAAACTCTTTTCTTTTCTAATTGACCGTAAGGAATTATATTTACATTTACTTCAAGCATTATTAGACTCCTAATTGAATATATAATGAGTATAGCAAAATTAATAATTTTTAGCAATAATTTTTTATTACAAGATGGGAACTAGCTTTTATTGTTTTTGAGTAAGTTGTTATTGAATATTTTTTATCATAAACTTTAACTATAAAATCTTTATAAAAGTTTCTTATTGGTGGAGAATCCCCAATAACAAGAAGACATTTTGATTTTGTTTCTTTGAACATATGAGATAATAATTCGTGTTGTTCTATAGAAAAACCACTAGAGTTATATTTATCAAAAGTTGAATAATAGGGAGGATCTAGAAAATAAAAATATTTCTTATCATTAAATGAATCAAATATGTATTCAAATGGTTTATTTAATATTATAGTATTTTTTAATAATTCTTCATATTTTTTGTCTAATATTTCTTCGAAATTAAATTTCTTGTAATTTCCATATGGAACGTTAAATTGTTTTTTTTGATTATATCTAACTAGTCCTCTAAAACAAGTTTTTCTTAAATAATAAAATCTAGCAGCTATTTCAATATCTTTTTGTGGTTTCCAGCTTCTAATTTTATAATAAAAATCTTTTTCATTTTTATATTTAGATAATTCTTCGTATATTTTATCTGCAAAACCATTCTTTATAAGGGTTAAAAATAACACTACTTCATAATTAATATCATTTATTATACTAGAACTAAATTCTAGATTAAAAAAAATGGCTCCACCACCAAAAAATGGTTCTACATATGTAGAAAAATCTTCTGGATAATATTGAGATAATATATTAATTTCTCTTATCTTTCCACCGGGCCATTTATATAGAGGTTTCAATAATTTCCCTCACAAAAAAATTTCTAAAATAAAAAGCATAATTTTTATCAGATATAATAATGTTATTATATCTGATAGGATGATATGGTTTATTGTCTTTTGTTCTTATTTGAAGATAAGCATTTGATTTTAATCCTGTAATATAATCTCCGTTTATTGTTTTTAATTTTTCACCTTTGCTAATTAAATAAATCATTTGTCTTTTAATATTATTAAATTCATATTCTAATCTTTTAAAAAGATCCGCGTCTTCATCTAAATCTATTACTTTATAATAAATATATTTCCAGTATTCTTTTATGTGATTTTTGTCTATCTTAACAAATAGCATTCTTTTAATTTTTTTGTAAATCCAACTTTCAACAAAAGAAACATTAGACATAATATTATTTATGTGAGATGATATCATGCTTATAGCTATAGATTCATTTTTTGATTGAGTTTTTATTTCCATATCAATTAAATCTGGTAAATAAGAAGCATTACTTACAAGCCCAAGAGTTTTTTCTAACAATGTTCCACTTTTACCTTTATTTTCAACGGCATTATTTAATTCTTTTTTTGAAAAGATTTCACAAAATGGTTTATTAATATTTTTATTTAATATGGGTTCTATTTCCTTAAAAGATAATTTTTTCATTATCATTAAATAATAACAAATTTAGTTTTTTTTGACAATAAAAAAAGGGCCGTTAGGCCCTTTCCTGGTTATTCAACCTTGATTGTAACGCTGTGTCCAGGATTTTCGCTCTCGTAGGCGTTAGCCATTTCCTCGCCGTTTTCGGTAACGTTTTTAGTTGCCTCTTCGAGTCCTGCACTGTGGTTTTTACCACCACAAACACAGTGACACTCATCGCCCTTTGCGTTATAGCAACGAGCATCGCAACGACGAGTTGACTTACCGTCTAATTTGACTTCCATCAAAGTCATTTATCCGCCCCCTTCGATTAACTTAAATACAGTATACAACTTCTTTCTTTTTTTGACAAGTTGGGAGCACAAAAAAAGGAAAAGAGCTAATGACACTCTTTCCCTTTTTAAAAAATCGGTTGGTTTCTATCGTAGTACCAACTAAAATCTACGAGTTTATGTGGAAACCACTCCTCGGTTGTTATTCTACCTTTCGCACTCGGAATAACTCACCGTTTAAGACCGGCATTACTCAGTGGAACAAGGCTTGTTCCCGCAGCCTCTCAACACCCCAGTCACTTGCAAAATACCAAGCAAGTAATACCCGTAAAATGCTACTCGAAAAACGCAACTAGAGAGGTTAGTTCCTAAGCGGGTCTTTTTAGAATCAACATCTCAAATTAAATCAAACAACCAATCAATTATTGATTACCCGGTCATTTGAACCTCCTTTTTTTGAGTTTTCATTCTTTCCTTTGGCATTTTTGGATTAATTCCAGTCCACAACCAAGGTATTATAAATCTTCTTTTCCATGTTAAGTTTTGTCTTTTCATAATAAAAAAATGGAACATAGCTTGGGATGCCTCACCCCAAGAGCCATCTAGACTATCGTCTAGATCCAAGATTGAATTACAGGAACTAACCTATAAACAACCCTTCCCCCTGGCAGGGGGTTCTATCAGCGCTGCCACGCTCTAAGCTCCTCTATATCCCTTGCAGGAATTGAACCCACATTTCTGCGCTGAGAACGCAGCGTCCTTGTCCGTTAGACGAAAGGGACTTTTTAAATCACTTTTTAACAATAAAACTTTTTCAATTTTTCTGCAACTTTTTTTACTATGGAGCCGGTGGTATCGAAACCACGTCTTCCAAACCTATGTTTGAAATCGAATCCATGCGGCCCCTCTTACAATAATACCAAACCGACTATCAACATTATCAGTCCTGGTATAAATATAAATCCACCAGTGAAATAACCAACTATGGTCAAGGGATCTGCTTCGTCGTTCTTATCCCAAGCTAGCTTATGACTAATAGCATTTTTATAAAGTACATATCCAGATACAGCTAACATAATAAGAGAAGCAAGTAAAAACTTCATCAATTACTCCTTTATAGCAAATACAACTTGCTTTTTTATTTCTTTTCTTTCAATTGATGTACAATTACAATCTGGACAAGCTTCTGCTTGGTCATTTAATTCGTACCATTCACGTTCACAGTTTGTGCAAACACATTTGTACGTTTTTCCTTTGTAAATTACAGTTTTATTAACCACAATAAAATTATAACAAATCTCTTATTTTTTTGCAAGTTTTTATTCAGGAGTAGCAGAAATAAACTCAGAATGCATAACTCCAGTATCAGACTCTTCTAAGTAATTATCAACAGAAGCTTTGTCGATAGCTTCCTCTTCTGAGTCGGCTTCAACGATATAATGAGTATAAGAAATATGTTCCTGTTCTACCAAATATCTAGCCATTTTATTTCCTTTTTCTTATAGCTGTATCTCTGCTAGTTTTCTTTTTCTTTCCTACTTTATACCATCCTTTCTTTTTGTGTGGAGGTACACAATGATTAATGCAGCAACCATCGTGGCATGTTCTAACAGCTGAAAGCATACCACGCCCACATTCGGGACACCTGATACGTTTAGCTTTTTCATTTAAAACATCTTTGTCTATACCATGCCACGTATTTGATTTAGTGTATCCGCGCATACTATTGTATTCACACATTAATTCTGGTTTAGCCATAATTTATATTCCATTCTTTTATTTTTTCTTTTAAAGCTTCTAAAGTAATTTCACTATTTCCACCTTTAGAGGCATTCTCACTTTGAACCATTAATTTGCAATTCATAGGATGACTCATAATTTCTGGAGAAACTTTGTTTTTAAAACCATCTGATAATGAGTAAATGTGGTCTAAAGAAACTCCTTTAATGTTAGTTTCTATAGAACAATTAATTGGTTTATATAAACCATATTGTTCTATTAAGTTTAAATCAAATAATTCTGGATAATCAAACACATTAAAAGTAAATTTACATTTATTTTTATAAACTTTTTTAGCTTTTGGAAATTTTTGTCTTCTATTTTCGTTATAACAATTACAACATAATCCAGATTTATTATTAACGCTAAGTTTTTTTTCACATTTATAACAAAATTTATCTATTGTGGTTTTTAATTTTTTACTTATTTTCTTTTTTGTCTCATCCTTTTGTGTTCTACTATGAGCACACTTAATACTACAAAACTTTCTTTCCTTCTGAGGTATATGTATTAATCCATCTTTTCTTTTGACCCTAAATACAATAAATATTTTATTACATCTAGGACATATTTTTTCTGTTAAAATTTTCTTTTTACGTATAGTATTTCTTATCTTATTTGAAATTTCCTTTTTATTTCTGTGAACATTAACAACGTGGCTTCCTAAAGATTGATAAACATCAAACTCTTTGTCACATTCTTTACATTTATACATACATCTTATCTTTACAGCGAGTGAAGAGAATTGAACTCTTAAGCAACCAGTTTGGCAAACTGGCATTCTACCATTGAATTACACTCGCATAAAAAAGACTACCATCGTCGTTTCGTGGTTTAACACGGCGACAACACACCGCAATACGCCACAGGAGCGCAAAACTAGTATTCGGACGTAGACCTTCATCGCATTGATAGTCTTTTTGCTCTTAGAGAGATTCGAACTCCCAAGTTCATTGAACACTAGATTCTTAGTCTAGCGCGTTTGCCAATTTCGCCATAAGAGCGTAGCTGGTAGGGTGAGACTCGAACTCACATAATGACACGCATTAACAGTGCGCCGCTTCACCATTGAGCCACCTACCAATAAAAAATAGGGAAACCAAGATTTGAACTTGAATGCTTGCCTTATCAGGACAAGATGTTAACCATTACACTCATTTCCCTGTATATGTTATCACTTTTCTAAGAAATGTAACTCTATATGACAATTAGAACATAATACATTACATTTTTCAATTTCCTTCTTTATTTTTTCTATAGAACGTCCATTTTTTATGGCAATACTTACTTCTATTTCTTTTTTTCCTAGTTCTTTATTATGATGAAAAACTAATACATACCATCTATCTTCACCACATTTTTCACACACAAGTGATTTTTTATATTCTTCATACCATTCAACTAATTCTTTTTGTCTTTTTTTTGCTCTATCATAAAAATATTGTTTATTTGCCAAATAATGTTTATGATCATATTCTTTCTTGCATTCTCTACAATAAGCTTGAAAGCCATCTCTTTTTGCTTTATTCAAAGCAAAATTAGAAATATCTAAATCTTTTTTACATTTTGGACAAGTCTTTTTCATTATTGACCTCTTAAATATCTTTACATTAAGAGACTAATGATAAATGAATCCGATAGGATTTGAACCTATATTTCCTTAATTAAGAGTTAAGTGCATCACCATTCTGCCACGGATTCATATTTTGGGAAACCCGGCGCTCGAATCCGGAACCTAGCATTTTCAGTGCTGTGCGTTACCATTTACGCTAATTCCCCATGTTCGCCCACTTTGTTATCAGCAGGACTTGTGTTAATTTCAGGTCACGAGAAAACACCATAACTCGTTTAGAGGACTCTCTTCTCCTTTTTCGGTTGGAATGCTATCCTCTAGTTTAGGGTTTCGCCGCCTATTTCCGCAAAACGCAAATCAACCCTACAAATTATTATCTCATTTTCAAACTTTTTCGTAAAGTTTTAAATGGAGATAAGGAGACTCGAACTCCTGCTAATGACCCGGCTTGCAAGGCCAGCGCTCTACCATACTGAGCTATATCCCCAAAAATACGGGATAATGGATTTGAACCATTGTAAACCTAATGGCCTCTTGTTTGTAAGACAAGCGCTCTAACCAAACTGAGCTAATCCCGTTTTAAATTCTTCAAAAGTTTTAAAAATAAAAAAATTTAATTTTTTATTTTTATACTGTTTTATTTTTTCTAACCAATACCCATAATTTTCTTTAAGCCATTCTTTTCTTTTTTCTCTATCTATACCATCTAGTTCTATCCATACATCATAATCATCTAAATATATGTCAGATACCTTTGAACTATTTGGTAAAATTTTATGTGCAGTATATTTTATTCCAGTAAAATCTAAATATTCAAAGCATTTTTTTTCTAAACTAGATTCATATCTAGTTCCATGTTCTGTATATCCTTTTTTACCAAAACCCCCTTTACGACCAATTTCTCTTAATCTATTTCTTTCCTTTAAAGAAGAAGCTCTTTTTTTCGATATCTCAGACATTTTTTTTAAAAAATCTTCATCAAGTGCTCTATAAGATAATGCACAACTTCTAGAACAAAATTTTTGTTTATTTCTAGGATTTTTTATTGGTAAGTTACACTTTAGACAAAATATAGCTTCCTTCTTTTTTCTTAATTTTTTTCTTCTGGATTCATTCATTTCTGGAGTTTGTACTTTACTATTTGAGCAACTTCTAGAACAAAATCGAGGTACTATAACTCCAGTTCTTCTTATAGAACTATCCTTCCTCCAGTCTTTAAAAAAATTTTTTCCACATTTTTCACATTTATACATAAGTTCAATTATCTTTACAAATACGAGAATTGAACTTATTACTTTTTAGTAGCTTATATTATGAAATAACAGGGGTGAGAATCGAACTCACGAAGTCAAGGATATGAGCCTTAATTGAATACCAATTCTCCCTGCTGTAATTATCTTACCATTATGTAATAATTTTGTCAATCTCTTTTTGCAAGAGGCTCCACGGTGAGTCGAACACCGACTTTGACATTCGTAGTGTCATGCACTATCCGTTATACTATAGAGCCTAAAATAAATATGCGATAGTTACTTTAGCCATAACATCATCATATGAATGTGTTTCATAATAATGCCATATTACCGAATTATGATCTCTAAATATATTACCACCTGTTGGATCATACCATAATCCATCATGTTCTGCAAGGGCGTGCCAAACAATTTCATTATATGAAGATTGCCGTAAATCTGCAACTACTACTAAATCTGCTTTAATTCCAGTTTGTTTATATACTAACCACATCCAAAGTATTACATAATCTTCACAATCGCCAGTCATAAAATCCAAAGTTTCTTTTGTTGATTGCCAGTGTCCAACCTCATCTGTTTTGTACTCTACATTCTGGAACAACCATTCATTTATTCCTTCTAGAGTTTCTGGAATAGCTGGTCCTGGACGATAATCATTGTACCAACATCCTGAAAACAAAAAGAGGAAAAATAGAATTGGTATAAACTTACACCTTTTCATGTTCAATTAACTTTCATGTTGAGAAAAATGTTATACTTTTGCTTCAAGAACTATTTTACTTTTGATTTTATCAGTTTTGTTTCTTTTTGCCTTTTCTATTATATTTTCTATAAAATCTAAAGCAATTTTATATCTTGTGATACCATTATTTGTATATTCAGAAATTGAAGAGAGTCCATCCTCAGTATCATAAGTTAATAGGCTGTAATATGCTTTCCAAAAAATATACTTTTTATACTGAGGAAAATATTTTTTATTTCTTTTTCTTTTTATTCGAAACTTCATAACAGATTCTGCGCCCTAAGACAATCCTTCACCATTAAAGCTGTAGCTTTTCTGCGAACTTCTCCCACTTTAAACTTAACAGGATATTTTTTGGCCCTAGTGCTGAGACCAGTTATAGTGGCCTTTTTCCCATCAGGAGTAAAAAACTGCATACCATAATGCTTGGGTTTTAAACCAAAGAGATAGCAGTCTCTTTCAAACTCTTTTTTGACCAGATCTATGTCGCCATTGCTGAGGGTAAACTTTATACCAAAAGAATCTTCGGTATAAGTAACGTTCTTTTGCTGAGAAACATTTAGACCATAAACGCTAGCTATTTGTTCTATAGCATCCTGCATTTCATCTCTTAACTTTTGTACGAGTTCTTTATCAAGTTCCACCTATCTTCCCCCTTCAATCTTAAATAATTATAGAACGATTTCAATTTTTTTTCAACTTATATATCGCGACAAATATCGCGACAAATATCGCGATACAGTTTATAATTCTACTAACGTATAGGTATCGCGACATTTTTTAAACATAAAAAAAGGGCCTTTCGGCCCTTAGAGTTAGTTATTGCTCTTCATAGCGGAAGCAACAAAACTAAGCATCTCAGCTTTTTTTTCCACCGACCAATCGGTAGATACAATTTTTTCTAAAGCCTCATTTGATACTAAAGAAATTATTTCTTTAGCTTTCTTTAGCTCTTCATCTGCATGGTGCAATTCGTCACTCAATCCGTACACGATTAAACCCCCTAAAAGGTTTTTATTTGGTTAGTACGTTTTAGTGAATTACATTATTATAATAACATTTAATAACTTTTTTTGCAAGCTCACCTATCCAAAAATTAGGCCAAAAAAAAGAGGGCCGTTAGGCCCTCATTTTTACAGTACCTCGACGATGTCGCTGTACTTTCGGTAACGAGTTACCGTCTCGCCGTTAAGCTCGAACTCTACAGTAACCGATTTCTCAGAGGTTCGAACGATCTTGCCCTCGGTTTCCTTTTTGTTGAACATAAAAGTTACCGAATCGTTTTCGTTCACCTTGCCCCGCATCTCAGCATCACGCTCGGCCTTGACAGCCTTTGCATTCTCGCGAGCCTCAGCACGCTTCGCTTTGATGGTCTCCGAAACCTCGTTCCGAATCTCGACAAGTTCCTCTACCGAATAACCATTAAGATTTTCCACTGTTTTTCCCCCTCTCTCGTGGATTTCTTTTGATAAATTAATAGTAACACGCCGCTTCTTTTTTTGCAAGCGCTTTAGCAGCTAAGGGATTCGAACCCTTGATGGATGCACATTGCCTACAGCCAAATGTAACCCACGCCACTCTAAGCTGCTATGAGATAGCCAAAGTTTTTTCTAGAATTACTTTAACCAGAGGTTAGTTTGTTTTAATTTAACTCAAAAAGGTAACTAACAAAGCCAACAGTGTTCTAGTTCGCACCGTCAACCCTCTTTGGCTTGGGTGTCGCCACTTACCCTTGATTGTGTAAGCTACAATCTATGCCCTAATTTAAGTCCGACATAGTAGACTTTTAAGTCTTGGTTTAACGACCTCACCAACAACGGCAATATCTGCTCTTCGTTCCACTATAATATCACGCCGAAACTTTTTCGGCAAGCCTTCCAAAATAATGGACGCTTTAGCTATTTTGTTCAGTCCTAACATTTACCTGCAAGCAAAAGGGATCTGAACTATAACCTCGGAGAAGGGTTTGCAGACCCTTGCGCCCACCCCCATTTAGAAGAACCAAGATTTGAACTTGGATGCTGATCTTATCAGGATCAGATGTTAACCATTACACTCATTCTTCTATAAAAGCAGTTTAACGACCTCACTGCCAACGGCAATATCTGCTCTTTCGATTGTTAATAATACCAAATCAAAACTTTTTCTGCAAGCTCATCATCGTTAGCAGTTAGGAACTTTTTTTAGTTCTTTTTTCTGCTGCTGTAAAAACAGTATAACTTTTTGAAACTTTTTTTGCAAGCCCATCTTTTTCCTACCTGCTTCTCTTAGCTTCTGTCCATCAGTATAATAGAAGGAAAAGATTTCATCAAGGTTCTCTAGATAAATTTTAGATTTTTGACTTTTTTAAAAAAATTGTAATTTTTTCTAGAAAAAGGATTTAGGTAACTAAACTTTGGTAGAACTAGTTATAGCCCCTATACACCTATATATACTATAGCATATGAGGTATTGAAATGTGGGTAGCAAAAAGGCACGGAATATTTTTTTTATAAAAAAATACATTTTTTTATATTTTTTTTATTATTTTTCTTTATAAATATTTATAGCTATATTAACATAATCTGCTTCTTCAATATTCCACATATAACATTGTGTATCCATAGATACAAGATTAAAACTTTCTTCTGCTTCTCCAAAAAACAATCCTATTAAAATAACGAGTCTATTATATTTTATTCCATCTATCGATTTTAAATTAATGTTAAAAAATTTTTTTACCTGTACTTCTGTCGAGTAAAACCAAGTCATTCTTTTTCATTCATTTGTTTTATATACATATTACATTTATGAATTAGTTCTTCTGAGTAGGAGGAAAAATAAAAAGAAGGATAATCTTTACCATTATCTGCCATATAACTTACATATTTAGAATCAAAAATTCTTGTTACAACCAACATTCTATAAATTAATGATTGTTTAAAATTTGGCGGGTATGATGGTGATAGTCTAAGTTTCATGCTTTACTCATATCTTTGTATAACTTTTGAGTATTTTCCGCTAAGTTTATTGTGACTAAATTATAGCCAGTTCCAATTATCATTGTATCATCATCGTTAACTTTTACGGTATGAAAATCTTTGCCACATCTACAAAGGACTGGATATCGATAAGATTTATCGTCATGGAATCTTTGATATAATTTGTGCATTTCTTTTATGCAACAAATATTAACATATTTTCCTTTCGTTTCTTTTTTCTCTTTCTTTTTTTCTATGACATTATCAATAGCAGCAGAGTCTAACATTAAGTTATTATAAAGTAATTTCTTGGCCTCATACTTTTCCATGATGTTAAGCCAAGTAGTTCCTTTTTTTTTAAATTGCCATTCTCTATGAATAGTATAAGTAGGACGTTTCCCAGCCCATACAAAGTTTTTATTTACTTTGTATACATTATAGCGGACATTTTTCTTTACTACAACCGAACCCATAAAAGTATTTTCGGGAGTTGCTTTTACTAACACCTATCCATCCTTTTTACAATAAAAATGCTTTGCCACAAGAAATCCTGCGACAAAGCCAAATAACGTTAGAGAAAATATTGATATGAAAAATAAAACGTAACTGGTCATTACTCTCCGTTGATTTGGTTATCTATGTACTCCTTCAGTTCTGACCAAGATCCTGAAAGTTCCTGCCATGCATCAATGCTAATGCAGAGTCCTTTCCCCAAAAACTCTTCACCTTCTTTTTCATAGGTCTTTCGAATGTTCACGTAATCCTTTCCGTTGAAAGGTCCAACGAAACCAATAAGACCATTCGTAATTTCCATATTCTCTTTCGGAACAGGAACACCACCACCTCGCACCATTTTCTCTCCCCTTTTAAACTGTTTCTTATATTATAAAATATTTTTCTTTGTTGGTCAATTTTTTACCAGATTAAAATTGTCTGGTCTTTGACTCATAAATGATTTAACTTCATCAGCCGAGATTGGAAAGAAGTTATTGTTATCTACACCAACATCCCACTGTTTGCCTTCTGGTGGTAAAGTTCCGTGTGAGTGAGCATAAAGATTTCCACTATTAAAATGACTTTTAGGCCACACTCTCATTGCATAGTGAGAAAGAACAAGTTCCATGTTGTTAACACTGATAAGTTTTAAGTCACCACACCAAGCGGCTTTATCGTGAATAATGCCTCTAATTCCACGGTCGTGATTTCCAAATATAAAATGAACTTGAATATTGTTTGCCTTCATTGTTTGAAAGAAATTATAAGCGACTGGTTTCTTAAATGTTAAGTCTCCAAGAAAATAAAGAGTGTCTCCTTTATGAACCTTATCGAAAAAGTTATGCCAAATAGTCTCATTCATTTCCACTAACGAATCAAATGGACGATTACAGTATTTCATGATATTATAGTGTCCAAGCACCTAAAGGTGCCAGTCAGAAGTAAACCAGACTGACATTTAATAAGCCTCCTTTATATAAGTATCTACATCAAATCTTTCTCCTTTTTCATATTTTTCAATAAGAGAAAGACATTTTTCTTGTTCTTTCCATACTCTATCATATTCTTTTATTTTTGTAAATAGTTCGTTTAATGTCTGACCATCATCACTTTTAAATCTCTTCTTGACATTTTCTTCATGCAATATTATTTGACAGTTACATGGGTGTCTTAATATTTCTGGAAATACTTTATTTGAAAATCCGCTTTTTCTAGAAAAAATATGATCTCTAACTACTCCTTTTGTATTGAGTTTATTATTAAATATTCCATGCTTTTTTATAATTTCTTTTTCATTATTATTAGATAAATCAAACATTCTATCAGGCCAATTACATAAATTAAAATATATACTATAATTGTTTTTTTCTTTTAGTGGAATCCACCGACCTGATTTTTCGAGTTGCTTTCTTTGTTTTTTCTTATATTCAGATGTAAATTTATTTTTGGATTTTTCACCTATAATTCTTTTGCTTTTTTTAGAATGTTTTTTTCCAAGAAATGATTTTCTTTCATAACATATATTACAAACTTTTGCTCTAAAATCTTTTCTGTTTCCACAAGAACAATAAGAAACGCTTTCTTTACAATTTATCCCATGCTTGTAATTAGGGTTATTTTTATTTAAAAGTCCTGTTTTCTGCCAATTATTTTTACATGTATGAGAACAAAATTTATTTTTACCCTTAACCTGAGAAGGATATCTTTTAAATTCTTTATTACAGTAATCACATATAAATTTATTCATATTATTATCTTTACTGAGATAATGATTGAAATGTTAATCTGTAATTAACTTCTATTTTAGAACTTTAAAGGGTTGTCTTCTCTTTTTTTCTTTTTAAGTTTTTCATAAGAAAAATAAATTGAAATGAATATAATTACATTTACTATAATAGCAAATACATAAAAAGCCATTAGGTTTTTCATGTATCCCCCCACAATTCTACATTTCCATTATTATGAGCTTCCCAAGCCTCTTTCTCTGAATCATAAGTTGATTTAGTTTCATAATTACAATGCTCACCATCTGCATCTTCACATACTACCCAATATAGTGTTGGCCCTGCATCAGTAGTAACATAACAACTTCCACCACACTTAGGACACGGTTTTCTGTTTCTTATATCTTCTTCTATTTTTCTTTTTTCTTCAAGCAATTCTTCTAGGACATCTTTTACTAACTCTAAAGCTTTTATTACTTTATCTTCGTCCATTACTTCACCGTATTTTCTATAGTCTTTATTTCCTTCTTTATTTTTTCTAAAAAATTGTTAGTTTTTTTCTCTAGTTTTTTTATTTCTATAAGTCTAAGCATTGTTAATATAAAATCATTTATATCTTCGGTTGGTTTAATAAAATTCCATCTACTTCCGTCATAGTATCTGAACATATAAATTAGTATTCTTATTTTGTTAGAGTTTTTCATGATAATCTATCATAGATCCTAAAACGCCAGCTATATCATCTTCATCTTTTATATAATTTTTTAATCTTTCAGTATAAAACGAATCAAGAAAACCTATACTTTCTTCTTTAAATAAACCAATCAAACATTTTATATCAGAAATAAAATTTCTATATCTTGTTTTTTCTGTAATAAATTTTTCGTTCATTCTATTGAAAACAGAAAGCAAATCTTTATAATCAAAATTTCTTAATTTTTCTATACCTTCTTCATTTGTGAACTCTATACCTATTAATATTCCATGCAATACTACAAAATATACATCACCAATATCAAAAGATTTACAATTAAAACAATAATATGATTCTTTAAAAACTCCATCATTAGCAAAGTCTTCTATCTTGTCTCCGATTTCATAANTNTGTANANNGTTATTAAAACTTTTAGTTTGAGTATCTACAATTTCATAATTACAATTAGGGCATTTTATAGGTTTATCAAAAACTATAGTATCAAACATTCCGCTCATGNTTATATTCCTATNNNNCCAGTTTCTNTAATTTNCATNTGTTCNTANTCNACATCAAATNNNANTTGTTGTCCNNTTCTTTCATTTCTATTTTTATCAAANANTAATTGGAATTNATTTTTNNNNTTATCNNNTGGNGTTTGTCTCATAACCCAAAAAACATCTNNAGTATCGTAAATNCCNCGACTTTCNGAAATATTTTTTGAAGTAACATTTGCNTTNCTNCCNCCTCTATCTCCCATTCCTTCTCTNTTTATTTGNCAAGCAGTTACTACAGGAANATATAAGGTNTTAGCTATATTTCTAAGNTCTTCTGTNACNGTTTTNTAATACTTATANGANTNGNNACTTGANAANNTTTTATCNTTTGTTNNCATNATNAGAATATAATCAACAANTATAACATCTGGNTTAAAATCTTNATANGATTGTAANTCACTAATNTNAGNNATTANTTCNTNAGAACANANNTCATTTGCATTATATTCTTTGACTACTAATCTACCTAAATCTCTAGTGGTAGATAGATTTTTTATTTTTTCTTTTAGTGTGTCTTCACTAATAATTATTTCCTTTTTACTCATCTTTGCTAAGTTAGAAAAATATCTCATAATTAGTCTCTCGGAAGATGTTTCAAAAGTGTATACTAAAACATTTCCTCCGTTTAAGAAAATATTTAATGCCATATTTCCTAGGAACAAGGTTTTACCTATTCCAGGAGTTCCAGATACTGTATAAATTTCTTTTGGGTGTAAGCCTCCATCTAAGAAATCATCCATATGTGAAAAACCAGTAGATAAACTTTTTTCTTCATCTAGTCTTTTTATTCTTGATAAACTTTCATCAACATCTAATAACGACAATCCAAGGTCTTTATCAAAATTTATTTTCACTGCATCTTCTATTCTTTTTACTATACTTCCAAAGTTTTTACTTTCTATGTCTGGTTGGGATTCTATTATTGCTTCGTATACTTTTGCTTCTTTTATAAAATTTAAAACTTCTTCTTCTAGGAACTCTTCGTCTATATCCTCTATTGTCATTTCAAATATTTTATCTACAATAGCTTTCAATAGAAAGTTCATTTCTTTGTCTTTTTCTAATTTGTCTATAACAATCTTAAGACTATTTCTTTTTGGAAAAGATTTTATTCTTTCATGAAGTCTATATATTATATTAAAAAGTCTTTGATACTTCTCGTCATTAAAATAACTTTTATTTGAATAATTTCCTGTGAACAAATGCTGTCCTACTTTCAAAAGAAAACTAGGGTTCATTCTTGAGTAAGCAAGTATCATTGGTTCTAATAAGTTAGATGATATTTTTAAATTTTTATCCATTAATTACCTCTATAAATACTATAAGTTACATCAATAAATCTTTCTAGTTCTTTTACAGCACCAGTGATTATTATATCTCTTTTAAAAAGCTTTCGTTTTGAATTATCATAACTTGTTACAAATCCAAGACCTGGATAAAAATCTGCCACTCTAATATCTTCACTAAATAAGTGAATGAGTGTATGTATTTTTTTCTTAATGTTTAAACTTATCATTTATCAAATAATATCACAAAGACAAGATTATGTCAATTTTGGAAGACGCTCTCTCCAAAACGGAGTTCCGAGATTAAATATTCTAGAATCTTTTAAAGCCTGAACAAATTTATTTTTTCCTTCGTCACTAAGAGCATCCCACTTAATAGAGT
>NZEE01000003.1 GCA_002688965.1 archaeon
AACTGCCTTTTGGTAGACTAAAATGTAATTCTGTTTTGTCTTTTAATGGCTTGAATTCAAAATCTTTTGGTTTTACAAATAATGCTCTACTAGAACCAATGCATTTCATTCTTGTATCTTTGATATCAAAATCACTAATCTTGATTTTCTCTTTTTTTAGAATTTGTTTGTATATTTTGCTTACTGTATCACTTCCTAACTTAGTATTACATCCTATAATTGGAACTTGCTTAGTTATTGGCTTGTTATTTTTTTGATATTGATCCAACATTTCATTGAATAGATAAGATTGGTAAGCATGTATTAGGAACTTTTTCATTTTCTTTTCCATATGGGTTTTGTTTTTTCCAAGCAGTATTTTTTTACCAATAATATGATTATCTTTATGTATACCAAATCTCTGAAAACCAAAATAGTTTGGCATGAATAACATTTCTTTTGGTTTGATAGTTGCATGTAAAGTAATAATGAATTCGTTTTCTACTAAATCACCAGGACTTAGTTTATTATTAGTTTCTGATATTTTTGTTAATTCTAGGTTCTTAGACTTGATATTTTTGAACTTATTTTTAGGAATGGTTATGTATTGTTCTGTAATTGCATGCTTATCTTTCAATCCTGCAAAGCCAATATCAAATTTGCTCATGTTTAGTTGTTCAGAAATGACATTAAGAGCTTCATCAGTTGTTAACAATGTTTTCTTAAGTAAAGCTATTACATTCTTAGCTGTTTTTTTCTGGACTTTGCTTCCTTGAAAACTATATTTACGAAGATATCTTGGAGAGATGTGTTCTTTCACAATAAAGTCTTTGGGTTGTTTGAGTTTATCCCAGAAGTTTGAGCTTTCCTGTAATTTTGTCGAGTTTTTCATCATTATCAGGCCCTATACCTAGTACAGTAATTGTTCCTGGTTTTAGTTCTGTTCTACCAGCATCTGTGATAAGTGCGTTTTTGATATTTAGATTATCTGCTTTTTTCTTAATCTCTTTTAATTTTGATAAAGAATCTACCTTCAGAACTACTTTTTTCATTCCTCCGGATTTCCAGTCATTTTTCTTAGACGTAGAAACCCTATCAGATGCTTCAACTGAAGCATGCGCACTTTGTGCTGCAATCTTTCCTTTACTCATTTTCAAATCATTACGGACTACAATTATTTGTTTCATTAATATTCAGCTCCTAATACATGTTTAAAAGACTCCTTAATTAACTTACCTGCTAAGCGAACTGAGGCTGGCCAAGGCATTCTACTCCCTATATTATAAGATACTTTAACTGGTATAGATTCTATTTTGTGTTTATGTTTCATAGATTGAATAATTAGATCAGTTTCAAACATGTATCCTTCATGATTTAATTTTAAAGATTGAAACTTGCTTTTCTTAATTCCTCTAAATCCACATAAGGCGTCTTGGAAACTCTTTCCAGTTATGATATGTATAGCTCTTCTGGCTAACCAATTTGTTATTTTACGGTGGCGAGGAACAAATCTCATGTTTCTTGCTCCTAATACTAAATCATTGTGTTTCAAAGCATCAACAATTATAGGAATTTCTTCAGGCATTAATTGACCATCACCATCTATGAGTACATTTAGTTCAGTATTGCTTGTTTCTACCCCTGCTTTACATGCACGTGCTTTACCACGGTTTCTTTCAAATCTAACAACCTTGTATCCAAGAGAATTGACAAAAAAAGCTGTTCCATCAGTTGAACCATCATCAACTACTATTATATTGTATTTTTTTGGTATTCTTTCTAAAACATCTTGAATATGCCTACGTTCATTAAATGCCGGAACTATTACTGTAACTTTGGATGTCATGAAAATAACCTTTGGGGTATATTTTAACTCTGTCAGCGAAAGCCCCTTTCAAAAGGTAGGGAATGAAAACGGACTATGTTAAAAAGAGTTACAATTATATTAAAATAGACCATATTCTATTAAATTCTTTTGTTTTTCCACTATTCATGACTGTTCACTGTTCAAGTGCTAGGATAAAGTGCTTATAATAACTAAAAAATAACTGTTAGGCGATTACTTTGCAAACAACATATAAATTCAGATTATATCCAACACATGAACAAGAGGATAAACTACAATGGGTCCTTGATAAATGTAGATATGTTTATAACATATTGTTAAGTAGACTGAATGATCAGAAAATTATAGACAAAGGACAACTACAGGGAGATATTACAGACTTGAGAAGAATAGAAACTGAACTAAAAGACGTTTATTCAAAAACTTTACAATATGAAAATTGTAGATTATTTTCTAATTTGAGAGCATTATCACAACTAAAGAAAAATGGTAAGAAGGTTGGTAGAATGCGTTTCAAAGGTAAAGGATGGTTCAAAACTTTCACATACAATCAATCCGGTTTCAAGGTTATTGAAAGAGAAGTAAGATATGATATTCTATACTTATCAAAAATAGGAAATATTCCTATGGTTATGTATAGAAAAATACAAGGAAAAATTAAACAGGTTATAGTAAAACATTCTGCTTCTGGAAAATGGTATGCTTCTATAATTGCTGAAACAAAAGAAGAAATCAAACCAACTACAAATACAAAAAAAGTTGGTATTGATTTGGGATTGAATAGTTTTACTTATGATAGTGATAACAACAAATTTGAACATCCAAGATGTTTAGAAAAATCTTCACATAAATTATCAAAAGAACGGCGAAGATTATCAAAGATGAAAAAAGGTTCTAATAATAGAAAAAAACAAAGAACTCGAGTAGCAAGAATTTACGAGAAAATTGTAAACCAAAGAAATGATTTCTTACACAAAATTTCAAGATATTATGCGAATAATTATGGATTTGTAGTAATAGAGAAATTGCAAATAAGAAATATGGTCAGAAATAAACATCTTGCTAAATCCATATTAGATGCTTCATGGTCAAAGTTTATCCAGATGCTTGATTACAAGGTTGAAAGAACTGGTGGTCAAGTTGTGAAAGTTAATCCTAAGAATACAACACAAAAATGTAGTCATTGTAAGAGAATTGTAAAGAAATCTTTGTCAGTAAGAATACATAAATGTAAATGTGGTTTTGTTGTTGATAGAGATTACAATGCTGCGCTGAATATCTTGAAAAAAGGAATAGGACAGGAACTGTCCGAATATACGCCTATGGAGACAGAACCTATGCCAATTATGGTAAGTTCGTCTGTGAAGCAGGAAGTTCCCCGTGTAAGCTGGGAATAGTTCACAAAGAAGTTTATATATCGGAAAACTAATTAATTTCATGATTGAAGAATTCATGGCTATGTTACCAGCATTAGGATATTTAGGTGCATTCATATCTGGGTTCTTTTCTACATTTACGTTATTCTTACCTTCTCCTACTTTCATAGTTGTTTTTGCTCTAGCTGCTACTCAGGAATTCAATCCCTTGCTTTTAGGTGTTCTTGGTGGATTAGGAGCTGCAGTTGGAGAAATGATAGGATATGGTATTGGTTATGGTGCTGGAATGGGAGCTCATAAAGTTAAGAAACGTAAATGGGATAAGAAAAGAGCTTATGTTGAAAGGCTTTTCAAGAAATATCAACCTAATTTGATAATATTTATCTTCTCAGCTGCACCTATATTGCCATTTGATCTTGTAGGACTGTTTTGCGGTTCAATAAAATATAATTATAAGCATTTTATCATTTATTTGACGGCTGGTAAAATCCTCAAATATGTTTTATTGGCTTATATGGGATTTTACGGTATAGAATGGTTTTTGGCTATTTTCTAAGAAATGATATCTTCAATATCATTTAGATCACTGCTAATGTCTCCCAGACCTTCTCCTAAATCGCCAACAGCAGCATTTGCTTGAGCTTGATCGCCAACATTAGCGGCTCCACCATCTAATACTCCTGTTGTCATGATTACATAGCCAGCTATAGCTGCAATCACGATAACTGCTATGATAATATATGCTGAATTCATTATAAACTACCTCTAAACTAAACATTTTCCGTCTACACAGCCGTTTGCACAAGCATATGTCTCACCAAATGCGCTTTTTTCACTTACCCCTTCTCCACAAGAATATTCAAACAATGTATCATTATTTATACAGTTATCAGTTGAGGTACTTACTGTTGGCCAACTACTAATAATTCCAATGGTTTGTCCTTTCTCATAATAATCTCGTCCGCCATCAGTTTCAGTGCATTTAAAATTAGCATATTCTTCATCATAATTAACTGTTATAACTATGGAATTTGTATTTATACCACCAATACATTCTACACCAGCATCACATATTTTTAATAAATATTCATCAGTTTCATCAAATATTTTTGGATAAAGCTCTGGGGGTATGTTAATAATAGTCTGACGTTCTTTTGTACCGTTGTAGTTCAAAAGTATATTTTCTTTTATTTTAATACCATCTTCTGAACCATATCCGTTTGATGGTTGGACATATAAGTCAAATAATACAGGCTTGGTGTTTACTACTGTTACTGTTAAATAAATGCTGTCATAATGTTCATATTCATCTATACCGAATGTAGATAAAATATACCCTGGATAATAACACTTTCCATCTACACAGCCGTTTGGACACATGAAGCTAGATCCTCCTGCTCCATTATGACGACTTCCTTCTATGCCATTTTCATATCCACAATCATGTTCAAAAAGGTAAATCTCATCCTGACAAAAATCAATAATATCTTGCTTACCATCTACCATTACTGTTCCTTTTTCATAATAATTCAATCCACCATCAGTATCAGTACACTCTCCTGTTACTGTAGTAGTTGTTCCAGGAAACTCTTCTAACAATTTCTTAACAATCTCATCAATGTAATCTCTAATTACTTCAATTCTTTTCAGTACTTCTGGAACAACTATAGAAGGATTNTCTGAGTTTGCTCTTATGTAATCTATTGTTCCATCAACTGCTGACATTGCACTTTTGAGCATTACTGCTACATTATCATATCTGTCTGCTTCTGGAATATTTCCAATTGATCTATAATAGTCAGCAATTCCTTGCGCAGTTCCACGGAGTTCATCAAAGTTCATTTTCATGTTTTCTAATTTGAAAACAATTTCAAGGAGATCTGTTGAACTAACTTGTTTTATACAACACATTTCTGATTTTGTTGAGCAAGCATATCCTGAAGTAACAAATCCTTCACTACATTTATCTATAAAATTAGCACAGTATCCGCCTTTTTGTCCACATTCTGTATTAACAGCTCCAATGTCGCTTGGATATTTGTTAAGATATGCNTTGAATAATTCTTTAGGATAAATTACTGTTCCATCTTTGTTGGTATTGTTAATATACGGGTCTCCCATATTTGAAATCATAATTAGATTATTCTTATTAGACCATAGGATAGCATTATTTGGTTCGGCTGGTATGTGAGAAGTATACTCCCAAACTAACTGACCGTTAATAATAGTTTCTTTGATAGCTCCAAATTTTGTGATATATTCTTCAACAAATTTTGTAATAACTTCTTTATCTTTGAATACAGAAACTCCTCCAGAGTATTGTAAGGAATCTCTTTCGTAAATAGCCATATAAGAAGTTCCTTCTAAATCTAAAGGAGGAAAGGAAGAGCTTGATTCAACATATGTGTATGGTGAAATGTCTTCAAGGATTAAATATTTTCCTATTGATTCACCGTCAATGACATTGAATTCCAGTTCTTGGTTTATCCAAAAATCATAGTCAAAGTATGATATTAAGTATGTTCCAATACTTGATGTACTGTAATATTTTCCGTAATAGGTACAGCTTGGTTGACCGCCTTCTGGGACACTACATTCCCCACTACTCATTACTATTTTCTCACGATTACCATACTGCTTATTATAAACTGTGATATCTGGATTTAATAAGGATGATTCTTTACCATAAGAAGACACGGCTATAGTAACAGTTTCTCCGATGTTGTACATCATTTTATCTGTTGAAAGATGAACTGAAAATTCAATAACACATGCTCCGTCTACACATTCGTTTGGGCATGGAAATTCAAAATAATCAGCATACCCAGTTTTAGCACAGTAAGCTTCTAGTAGTATATCACCAANACATCTATCCCATTCTTGGTCAATATCATTATCCATGGCATATCCTTTCTTTTCATATATTTTTCCGCCATCAGAATCTGTACATGTTTGATTAGATGGTATATCGGTTACACATGCTCCATTTTCTACTGTTTCACCTTTGTTACAACATAAATCATCAGACCAGAAATTTTCTCCGTCAGCACAAAATCCGGATTTACAATCTTCATTTTTATCACAATCTCCTTCACCGTAACCACATGGAGTTAATTCTGAACATCCTGTACTAGGTGGTATTGTTGTAGGTGAATCAAAACATCTATTGTCTAAACACTTATACCCGCAGGTCTCGAATACCCAGTGATCATTTATACAAGTCGCTAATAGTGCATCATCAACACACTTAATTACACTTCCTATACATTCTGGTACTGGTTCACCTTCAGTTGTTAAAGAAATATCATCAACTAATAATTCATGTGTTGTATTTTGACCATAGTTTGCTAAAATCAAAATTTTAACATATTTTGTTCCTGCCCACCATTTAGAACTTGGAATACCATAATCGGATGCTCGATTAATTATTGCTGAGTATTCTGTCCATTCATTTGGTACAATCCTATTAGAAGCTGCTGTATACATATAACTTGCTCCTGACTTATGCTCTCTAACTCTCGTTCCAGCTGGAAAATCTACACCAGCTGGGCGTTCTAATTTAACTTCCCAATAATCTCCCATATCAGTTATACTTGTAATTCCTCCTTTTGTAAGTCTAGAGTTTGGNATTGGAAGCTCTCTATAACCTGCTATATCTACATCAAAAGCTACATAACCATATTTAGGATAAGGTTGCCAATTATATGCATCTTGAATTTTAACTACNGTATCAGTTGATTTTACATCTTCATANAAAACAGTTTCAGTTCCNCCATAGACATTAACTCTTTGTGGAGTAATTTGTACTTTATNTTNATCATAAGGTATAAATCCAAAATANATTTTACTTTGTTCAGGTCCTGCAGATTTGAAATATCCTGAAAGTTCATATATTTTATCGGGTTCTGTTGGATCAGTAGAAATCTCAATAGGAATCATTTCTGATGAGTAAACGGTTTTGTATCCTTTTGCAGAATAAGANTATTGACCAGAATTTTCAATTATACTTACACTATCGAAATTTTTCCANCCAACGGTGTCTGCTTTTTCNGCGTCACCATAAGTTATTAATTCAACTGGATTAGAAATTGCTTGTCCTGTAATAAAACTTCCGCTTCCGCCTATAATATTAGCAATATCATAGAAAATGTCATTAAAGTCCAAGGCTTGGACAGCTCCTGCAGATACTAGAACTGCTGATACAAGAAAAATTATCATAAGATTAGATTTTTTCATTATATTACATAGCTTTAACACTATATAAAGAATTATGTGAACTTCACTGATACTTCACGGCAAAATATGGAGCTGTTAAGAACCCAATTCCTATGATTAATACCCATGATGCTTGTGCAGCATAGATTGGGTTGATAATATTTACTAATGCAGCAATAATTGCTGTTAAACCTATTGCAGTTTCTGGAATAAACTTCAATATCATCTTAATTGAGCCTTTTACAGTTCGTGAATCTGATGCATGTCGAGGTGTTCTGAAAAACGCAAGCTTGCGTCCTAGTACAGCACTAATAGCTCCTTTTGTAAAATTAACTGATAATCCAAATACTGCTAATATGTAATACACTATATTTGATATTGATACTCTGCTATCTCGTAATTGCACAAATAATAGAGCTAGGAAAGATGATATAGTCAACATTCCTCCAAATGCCCATAATGTTGGTATCTCATACATATGGAATACTGGTATATTGAACATCAAGTGTGATATCATTATAAGACTCATTATGACAATAGCTGGGCCTAATAGATAAGNCATGCATGAAAGTAAATGTTCTAGTTTTCTGAAAAATCCTGGTATCTTAGTTATCATTTTCCATCTTATTACTAAAGTTCTTGTAGTTCCATAAGACCATCTAAACAATTGCCCGCATAACCCTGTAAATGTAGGCGGTAGTAATCCAGAACAATGTGAAGGATTAAGAAAAGCTGAAATATACCCATGTGAAAATAAAATAGTACTTAAATCAATATCTTCTGTAACTGTATCTTCTGGCCATCCGCCAAATTTATTTAATAATGCTCTTTTGATAGCTCCACCACTTCCACAAAATATAGCTAAGTTTCTCATATCTTTTGATTTCATTATTGATCCAAAGAACAAGTCTCTAATTAATCTACCAATACCTGTGATTCTGTTTTCTTCACTATTTCTTTCGCAGTTTCTAGTTTGAACAAAAGCTATTTTTTTATCTTTAGCTAAAGTCTGAACAACTGCTGTAAGGAAATCAGTAGATGGTATATCATCTGCATCTAAAACTGATATTACTTCTGATTTTGAATTTGAAAGTTTTTCTACATTATTCAAAGCTCCTGCTTTGTATCCATTACGATTCTCACGATGAATAAATTTTATCTTATGTTTTTTGCAGAATTTCTTTAAGGCATTCGTTTTTTCAGGTTCTGTTGAATCATCTGCAACTATAATCTCATATTTGTTTTTAGGATAGTCTTGTTGCATAGCTGCTTCTAACGTCGGACCAACAATATCCATGGGTTCATTGAATGTTGGAACATGTATAGAAACAAAAGGTAGTGACATTGATTTTTTTAATTTAGTAATGTTCATTAATTTTGGGCTTTTCCATTCTAATGTACAAAATACAGAGTGGTATAAGTAAATACTGAACATTGCACACAGTATTTCGACACCTATTAGTATTGAATTCAAAAATAATGTACCTGCAGGTAACATTGGGAATATAAACACTATTTCATAACTAAAGTATGAAATTGCCAATGCTACAAGGACTGCTAGTATTATAGTACTTTTTCTCATACAAAGAGATTGATAGCAATTCTTTTTAAAGACGTTTTAGGATACTGTAGCACTATTCCTGCAATATTGTAAAGTTAGGATTTTGCAAATTAACACCAAGATATGCTAAAACTAGCTTATCTCCAGCCATTTCAAGCTCTTTGTGTGTTAATCCCTGAACAAGAATAATGTTTCCACCATTTTCACTTTGTAATGTAGTTATACTTGTTTCAACTGCACCTGAATTAGGGCCTTTTAGCATGATTGTTGTTTTATCTAATAAGGACTCGCTTAATGGTGTTGTGGTTATGTTAAGAAATCTTGTTTGAGTATAAACAGAATACTGCTGTATTTTATAAACGATATTATATCCTGATGTAGTAAAATAAGGGAAGTCTTTTACTGAATCTCCGGTATCATTAAACACTACTTCTATATCAATTACGCTATTTAGAAGAATTAATATAGCATCTCTGTTTTCCATAGTAATCTTATCAGAATCATAAATATCATGTGAGAACATGTATTTCTGATCTTGGTAAATTATTTTTGTGACATTTTCTGGCGTTCCTGGTTGAATTAAGATAAATATAACTGTTGCGGCAATTATAGCAATAACTATTAATGAAATTGCCATAATTTTTTCTTTATTCTTTTCATTGAAAAATTTTGACTTTTCACTAGATTCTGAAGGAGATTCTTCTGAAGCCATGATTGATATGAGTAGATAAGTTATTTAAATGTTAAAAAATTAGAAATTTGACTTATATGATTTGCTTGCATTCATAAAACTGAAATTAGAGTTAAGTTTGCCTTTTTTCACTAAAACAAACCAAGATAATCCAATTATTACAACAATAACTATTCCAACTAAAAGCAGAATGTCTGCGCTAATTATTCCTGAAAATTGAGCAGTTATAGCAAAGTATGAAAATCCTGTTGTTGTTGCATTGTATATATAATAAGTGTCGTCTTCCCCTGTCTGTATTGTCTCAAGAACAGTCCATGAATTGTCTACATATTTAGTTAATTTTACACTTTCAGCTGAAAGATTATTGTTTGACACCCATGTTTTTTCAATACGGAATGACATTACTACTTTTTCTATTTTCTCATTTGAAAGGCCATCAACATTAATATCAAGATATTTGTAAACATTTCCATTTGGTGTTGTATCAACTGGAGCCATTACACGGTTTGCGACAAGAGTTCCTGTGGATACATTTTCAGTTGTAGTTATCCATATTCCTAAGAATCCCATTTCTTGATCATCAACTGCGACAAATGTAGGTTCTCCTGCAACAAGTCCATCCCATGTTATTTGTGCTGTTTCTTCTATTGTTGTTGTTACGGTGCTAGTTGAATCTGATGAAGATGCAATAGTACTAGTTCCACTACCAGAAGCAACTGTTGTGGTTGTTCCTGTTGGTTGAGTAATTGTTACGGTTATGTTTTGTTGATATGTATTATTTATTGTATCATTCAGAGTTAACTGAACTAAATATGTTCTATTTTCCCATAATGGAAGAATGCTCTGGAAATATCCTGTTTTACTTATACTGAAATTTACTGTTTCATTGACACTGAAAGAATCGATGCCAACATTATCAGTTCCATTGAATTGTACCGCAACTGCATTTCCATATGTAATACTAATAACATGGGCTGAAATTGCTGGAGCTACACTTGGTGTTATATTTATCCACATTGGAGATGAATCTGTATTATTCAGTGTGTCATTAACTGTAACTGTTAGTAAATAAATTGTATTGTTTAACATTACTGTACTGTTTCTAAGATAACCAGTAGTGTTTATTGTGAGATTTAATGTATTATTAACTGAAAAATTACTTAGTCTAGCATTTTCTGAAATAACTGTTTGATATCTCACGCCAGCAGCGTCATTGAATTCAATAGTAAGGTTGTTTGCGTTTAATACTGGATTTGATGAATTTGTAATATTGACCCACATTGTAGTTGCTACTGTTCTGTTCATAGTGTCGTTTGCTGTGACTGTTAACCAATATGTTGTAGCATTTGCAAGGGCTGTAATATTTTCAAGATAACCTGTTTTATTTATTCTAAAGTTTGTTGTGTCATTTACTGAGAAATTAGAAAGATCGTAATTTTCTGTATAGCTAATTAGATATGCAACAGATGATGCATCACCATCACCAGAATATTCATAACTTTGATTTAGTATGTTAATAACAGGTGTTGTTGTATCTGTGATATTTATCCATAACACAGATGTAATTGTATTATTCACACTATCGTTTCCAGAAACAGTAATCCAATATCTTCGTAATGATATGGCAGGAGTAAGTTGTGTTATATTTTGAATATATCCACTATCATTCATGACCAAGTTTGTTGTGTCATTAACACTCCAATTACCGAATAAATAATTATCAGTTTGATTATACCAAGCAGTTGCTCTGCTACCATATTCAAATGTCATGTTATACGTTGTTATCACTGGTGGTGTTGAATCTGTAACATTTATCCATATAATAAAACTATCTGTTAAATTAGCTTCAGATTCGTTTGCTGATAGATTAATCCAATATAATGTAGCAATAGTAGGTAATGCTGTTGTGTTTTGAAAATATCCTGTTTTATTTATTGTGAAGTTGTCTGTATTATTTATATAGAATGTACCATTTCCAGTAAAATTGAAAAGCACGCTTATATTGTGTGAGAATCCTGTTACATTATGTGCAGATATTGTTGGGGCTGTTCCAGTTGCTATAACAACACCAATAAAAGCAATAGATAATACCAAACCTATTAACAGGTATGTTAATTTCATAACATTATTATAGGTAAATTTGGTATATATAGATTACTTTTTATGATTGTAATGAAATTCTAACGAGTAATTAATCAAAAATGAAAATAAAAGAGAATAAAATGGGCGAAAACCGCCCAATCGGTTTCTTTTTGAACACTCACAAAGGTCCCTATCTAACTGCTCGAGAGCAATTAAACAAGTACACTTGTAATAACAGTTCCTTGGACAACAACACCACTTCCCGTTAGGTCAGAAGCATAGTCGTCATACTTTTGGATTACTGCAGTTGCTGAACGAGTACCGTCCGCATCTTTACCAGCTATAACAAGAGCGTTTGCACCTGTTGCCCAAGCATCTTCGACTAAGTCGATTATACCTGAACCAGCTGCCTGACTAGCATACCAGTCAGTTGCTTTTGTTTTACCTGCGTCTGCAAGCTCTGCGACAAGAGAGTTAACAATTGGACCTCCAACTAAGATTAAGTTCTTAGTTTCTTTGTCCGTTTGTGAAACGTCTGCGTCTACCTTAGCAAGAGCTGTCTTGTAAGGCATTGCTTTGCTAACAGATGCACCTGCAACAGCTTCAGATGTTGATGCAGTAGCATCAACAGCGGCAACAAACAAATCGTGAGTCATCTGTTGATCAGGATAGTATATTACTAAACTGTCCTGGTTGTCGGTATCTCTTGATACGAATGTACCATAAAGATCGACATATTCAGTGACTGATGTGTCTGTTTTTTGAGCTGCGTTAGGCGAGTAAGTTGATGAAAATTCTGGTGCAGCTGCATTTATTTGTACAGTTGAACCTGATGTTTCATTACCTGGCTGCATAAAGAGTGTGTGAACGTTATTGTTAGCGCCTTCTTCTTCTTCAACCAATAACAAACCAACACTTACTTCAGTGTGAGTTGGTACTGTACCATCAGAACCTAATACTTGTATTCCAAGAGTATCATTGTCTACTTTTGAAATGTTATAGTAAGTTCTTCCAGTTGAAGTTTTACCAACTTGAACGATTGTGTGGTTGTTTGTCAAAGGATTCAATACCTTACTTGAAGATACTGAAAAACCAGTTGCTGCAGCTAAAGTTATGTTACTAGCTGCAGTATCGTTTCCTGCTAGGGTAACAGCTAATGTTCCCGTAGGTAAAACGATATTTTCTTCGTTTGCTATATCGAATGTCGTATAATTTGTTATTGCTAAGAATTCGCCGTGTTTACCCTTAAGTTTTGGGAAAACAGTTACGTCATCTCCTACAGCACCACTTCCTGCATTGTCTCCCCATGTAAGCTTAACAGTTGTTGTAGCATCTGTACCATCGATTTTATAGAGTTGTCCGTCGATGTATGCGTCTGTTATATTGTCAGTACCAAGTACAAATTCGTACGTTGTTCCTGAGAAAACGTCTGTAAATTCAACGTCTCCAGTTACTGAACCATCGTTATCGATGTCAGTTAACTGCAATAAGTGTGTATAATCACCTGCATCAATTACAACATACTCGTTTTGAGCAATAGCTTTATTTTCGGCTACAATGATTTTGTATCCGCTAGCATCTGTTATGTCAGCGTGATCTGCGTCATAAGCCCAGGTAACTGTTGACTCTTTGTTTTTATCGTCTGTGTATGTGAATGTTAATGCATCGTCACCAGAAGATTGAATAGTTAACATATTTCGTTCACTAGACATCAATGATGATGAGACACTTGGGTATGCGATTTTTACTGAACCATATACTGGATCAATAAATTCGCCACCTACAGGTATTGCATCAACAACAGAATCAGCTGGAACAACTGCAATTTCCATTGCACTTAATTTTCCTGCGTTTGTAGTAAGTGTTACGTTTGTTCCGTCGATGTTTGTTGTTGTACCGCTACCAGTTGTAACCTTCTTGTTATGTTCAAATGTGATAGTTTCAGCGCCGAATGACACTTTAGCCTGATTATCAGTTCTTGTAGATCCGTAATAATATACGTCGTCTACGTAAACTTGTAATCCGCCAATTGTCTTTGTCTGTTCTTTATCAATTGTTTTTGTTTCAGAACCGACAGCAATAACAATTGTATCAGCGTCAGATACACCATTCATTTTTAATGTGTATGATGTTCCGCCAACAGATACTGTTGTTTCGTCGCCTTCTGTTAGAACTCTTGTGTCTGCACTTCCCTGAAGTACTAATTTAGGTGTACTTGCAGTAAATGAAGTTGTACTTGCTATTGTATAAGATTTACCAAATAGTTCCAATTTTTCACCAACAGCAGTTGTGCCGTTAACGTCTTTTTGGAAAACTATTTTTGTCTTATAAAAATAGTTAGTATCCACAGGAGTTGTAGGATTTGTTCCAGCCTTGTTTTTTAAAACAAGAGCAGGGTCCTTAGAAGCACTTGCATCAGGTCTTGCTTGAGCGAATGTAAAGTTGTAGTCGTTTGAAAGCTCGACATACTGATCATATACATGATTAGTATTTGCGTCAGAGTCTTCTAACAAGCCAGATTCTAATGTGTTTGGAAGGTCAGCTGCTGTCATTGTATATCTGACACCAGTTTTCCTTGGTACGTCTCGCATGTAGAGTTTTTTGTTTGTGGTTGCTAATGCCTTTCCTTCACCACTTAAAGCTGCACCACCTGAAGAACCTGCACAAGTATAGGACTCGGTGTTTTCACTACCCAAACGAGCAGCGATGTCAACAGCACCAGCAACGTCAGAAGCAAGACCAGCAGGCCAATCGCCTTGTGATCCTACAACGACTAAAGTGTCGCCAATTCCATTGTCAGCTGTGATAAATGGTTGTGGAAAGTCCGCAAGCGTTGTCGCTGCGAAAGCTAGTGTTGAACCTGCCATAAGCACGCCCATAGCACCAGCAGCAATCCATTTTATTAATTGCATCTTTTTTTCCTCCAAAATTTTTTACCCATTTTGTGGTAATTATCAATGTATTTGATATAAGTTTATGTTACGATATCAACCTTGTGCAGGTTTACTTCTAATACTACCTACTTGTATTTTATGTATATATATAATTAACTTGAAACAGTCCTAAACTTCACATATAAGTGAACTTCATAAAAGATATAAAGGTTTACTCGGCTTATATTTTTAGTATAAAAGTTTAAAAAGTGATATTCATTGGTTTTAAATGATAAGACGTTATATCTATAGAATTACTCTAAATCATCATTATTTTCCGTTTTAGTGTCATTTTCTGGTGTATATGGTAGGTCATGTTCTTTATTTGGCTTATCAGTATCTTGTTTTGCTAGGTTTTTTGCTTTTCTTTTGTCAACTAAAGAGATTCTGTTGGTTCTTCCCTTTTTTACAACATTAATTATACCTCTTAATTCAAGGTCCTTTACAAGCCGTGAAATCATGCTTTTACTCAATCCTGTGTCTTTTACAATGCGACGCTGATCAACACCTGATTTTTCTTTCATTAATATCTGTACTATTCTTCTCTCATTTTCATGTAATACTGTTAACACGTCTTTAACTCCTCTTTTTCTAAATGTTATTGTTATAGCAACCATAACAAATATCAAAAATAGAACAAATACTATTAACAGTAATTGTTCTAAGTCAAATCCTGTTCTTTCGTAAATTATAGACACATCTAATTTATCACCTAAAAGTGGTTCTGCCATATTCCATGATATAAAGATACGACGACCATCAGAACTGCTTATACCATTATCAGGTTCAACAGGCAATAATCCAGTTCCGTCTAATTTTTCTTGTGTAACTATTGTAAATCCAACTGGAAGTTTAACTGTTATATGAAAATTATCTGTAATTCGACTTACTGAGAATCTGTAATCAAAATTCTTTAGATTATTGAGATTTGAAATGATGTCTTTTGTAATAAAATTATATCGTATTGTTTGAGCTTCAAAATTATCGCATCTTATTGTTGTTCCTATATTTTTCCTTTCTACATTACATTGTATCCGTTTTTCATCAGCATATACATTAACATCTCTAACATCTGTACGCACAAAATACTCATGTTCTGTTACAGTTTCATTATATGACATAATTACTTCAAATGTTGCATCTCTATCAGAACCAAGAGAAACTGTAGTATTCCAGTAATTTAGGTTTGGTTCTGCCATAACGTTTTGAGCCATTATGATGACTAATACAGTAAATAGTAATGGTATGAATAACTTGTGCATATTCATAGTTTAGATATGGTGTAAATACTTTTTAAACCATTTAGTGATACTAAAATATATGATTTGTGGTGATTTAGACCAAAAACCGATAAATAATGGGGTTGTTTATGGGTGCGGACGATTTAAGCCTGAAGTTACTGTTTTGTTTAGAAACGGAAGACCTAGAACACTACATTCAATTCCTATAAAAACACAAGTTGATACTATTTGTAAAACTCAACGTTGTTTAGGATGTCTTGGATATAGATAATAGAATTATTTCTTATCTTTCTTATCAGTACTTATTACTAATCCACCGATCCCAGAAGCTGCGAATTGGTGCAATATTCCAGAGAAAACATTTGCTATATTTTGTATTTCATCTATAGGAATATTAACTTCTTTTGGTTCAAGTATTTCAATTGCTGATGGACCATACATCATTACAAGTTCTAATAATATAGTCATATTTTTACACATAAATGAGATTTCTGCACTTACAGAATACGCCTTTTCTCCTTGCGCTTTTTCATCTATTTTCTTCTTTATTTGATCAGGAAGACTTTGTGCTTCTGATGGCTCAGAATACTTAATATCAGTAATAATCATACTTTTTGCTTTTGACATTCTTTCCATGTGTTTTCTAATAGCTTGTTCTGCAATTTCTTTTCCTATTGCAACAACTTCTATTGCAAACCATGCTTTTATCCATTTTTTCTTTTGTTTTTCCTTGATTTCCCTTGGTTCAGGTTTTATGAAGTCTGTATTTTCATTCATAATATCACTTTATTGAACAGTTTTAATGTATATTTTTAAAGGTATAATTTATACGCCATACTAACTGAACTATAGGAACTGGTGTGGCTTGGTTTATTAAAAGTATATAAACCTTTTTACTAAATACAATAAAATAAGGTGTTATTATGAGTAAAGAAGTGTTTTTAGTTTCAAATGAGAATAAAGGGAAAGCTGAACAAGCTTTGAAACAAGATGATGAGATTAATCGTGGAAGTATTAGTGTAAGACAGTGTGGTTCTTTAGATATAGATGAAGAAGGTTATTTTATAATTGTTGATTTAAATGAAGAAGCTTTGGAAAAAGCTAAAAAATTACTAAAAGACTTAGCAACTATATATGAAAAGAAAGATGATGTTCTTAAAAAAATAGAATCTGAGGAAGAAGCTCTTGGTGGGTTTGGAAATATCCTTGGATAAGTTTGGTGATGATAATGCTTCCAAATGTAAGTCCTATTGACACAGAAAGGACAAGACATGATATGAAAAATTCTAAGAATATTTATTTTTGTAAAGATTGTATACATAATGTTGAGAGTATTAGAGAAATAACCAACTGTAAGTTGTGTGATTCTAAAAATATTTCATTACTTAAGAAAAATAAAAAGAAAAATAAAAAATATTCAGTTGCAAAACAAAATTTAAACAATCAGTTTGTTGGTTTTTTTGTAAAAGAACACAAAAATGCAAAAGTTTTTGAAAAAGTTTTTTATTTTTTAAGAAAAAAAATTTCGTAAAATATTTTTTATAACTAAATTTCTATAAACTATATATATAGGCTATTTGAATTATTTTTTAGGTAATTAAAATGGTAACACCAAAACAACTTGCCGCAAAAATTCGAAGCCTAAAGAAAAAAGCTAAAGGTTTAGAAAAACGCGCCAAGAAACTTGAAGTGAAAAAGAAAAAACTTGCTAAAAAACCAAAGAAAAAGAAAGCTAAAAAGAAGAAGAAAAAGAAAGCAAGAAAAAAGAGAAAAAGATAAAATTTTTTAATTTTATTTTAAACAATTTTTCGTTTCTTTTTATTTTTTTATATTTTATTTTGTAAGACAATAGAATATTCGTAAGAATAATTAAATAAAAATAGAAAAAAATTTAAACTAAAAACTAGCTTTTGATGCTTTGTATATCAAACCAAGTATGATTACGATCACACCCACGATAACAAAACCAGATCCTTCAAACATCTGTAGAATAGATGAAAGATATTGTGCTAATCCTATAAGAACAAATGCAACACCGATAAGGATTAGTGCCATTGTCAACAGTGTTCTAATGAATTTATCCTTCATTTCATCTAATTTCTTTAATATGCCATTTACGATAACTGCGTCGTTTATTATTCTGTCAATTCTGCTTATAACATTGTCCACGACAAAATCTTTTACTTTTCCAACAATATCGCTTTTGGCAACAGATGGCTTTCTTTTTGTTGGCATTTTAACCACTGTTATAATAAGACCTAATAATATTAAAAGTCAACTAAATTGCCATTAGAATGGACCCGGCAGGAATCGAACCTGCAATCTCAACCACGTCAAGGTCATGTCATACCACTAGACCACGAGTCCATAATTCATGTTTTTATTGAAACACTTTTAATTCTTTCTTTAATCTTGTCTGGGTTAATTTCTAGGCAATATTTAGCATTAGAACACCTATATGTTTTCCATGTTCTTGGGTTCAATGTCATTGGTATTGCAGGTGTTGTCTTTACTATGTTATAATTCTTATCAAGAAATATCAAAGTTAATGGTTTGCAAAAAGGCATCCATATAGAATTTCCTCTAATTAATGCGCCATCTATGTTTCTAAGCGAGGAAAACATCAAACCTCTTGCTGCATGTAGTGGTGAACGGCAGTCCTTAATTTTAAGAGATTTTCCATTTACTTTAACTTCCATAATTATGTTAAGAACGGGTTTTATTTAAGATGTCTTCTCCTTGATAATCGCCCTTATATGCATCAGCACCCTTACCTACTCGATAAAATAACATTTGCGCAAATCTTGCATTTTTATGAAGTGTTACTGGTTTACTAACTTCAACATGGAAAAAACCACGTCCTTCATAACCTGGGTCCCATAATGCTGAATGCTGAACAATTCCACAAATTAAAGCGCTGCTTCTTGGTACTAGTAATCCTGCGATTCCAGTTGGTAAAATAATCTTCTCATTCATTGCAATATGATATGTCCCTGGTTCTAATCTTATTGTATCATTCCATGGTATTTCAACATATTTTGGTAGAGAACGTTTTTCATTTGTAAAATCTAGAACTCCCTCACCTTCTAATTTGAATACTTTAGCTGCTGATAAATCAACTCCAGATTGTTGTATTTGAATTTCTGGATCTATCATATCTTGCACTAATTGTCCTTTTGCAATTAATTCTTTGATTTCTTCAGATGAAAGAAGCATTTATTAGATTTAGTGTTAAAGGTTAAAAATATGACTGAAGAAAGAACTAGAGCTGACCTGCATATACATTCCCATTATTCTCGTGCAACAAGCCCTCAAATGAACATAGAAGCTTTGGCAGGATATGCGAAAGTTAAAGGAATAGATGTTTTAGGAACTGGTGACTTTACTCACCCATTATGGTTAAAAGAAATGAAAGAAAAGCTTGCTGAAGATTCCGGATTATATTCTTATGATGACTTGAAATTTATGTTAACTGCTGAAATTTCTTTGATATATTCTCAAGAATCAGAATTAGATGAAAAAAAGGGAAGACGTATTCATATTGTAATGTTAGCACCTAACTTTGATATTGTTGATCAAATAAATGAAATGTTATTGAAAATTGGAAGAACTGACTATGATGGTCGCCCTATTTTTGGAAGAAGTTGCATAGAGATGACAGAAAATCTAATGCAAATTAGTAAAGATATAGAAGTAATACCTGCTCATGTATGGACACCTTGGTTTGGATTATTTGGAAGTAAAGGTGGATTTAATACTGTAAAAGATTGTTTCCAAGATAAAACAAAATATATTCATGCATTAGAAACTGGGTTATCTTCTGATCCTGCAATGAACTGGAGATTATCTAATTTAGATAAATATACTCTTGTATCTTTTTCTGATTCCCATAGTCCATGGCCTTGGCGGTTAGGTAGAGAATGTTGTGTAATGGATATGAAGAATATTAATTATAATGAAATTTTGAAAGTGATAAGAACTAAGAAGGGATTTGACTATACTATTGAAGTTGATCCAGGTTATGGTAAATATCATGAAGATGGGCATAGAAAATGTAATATTCATTTTACTCCTGAAGAATCTAAAAAACATGGTGGGATATGCCCAGTTTGTAAACGTGATTTGACAATAGGTGTATTGAATCGTGTTGAAGAATTGGCTGATAGACCTGAAGGATATGAACTAAAAGGCGCTATTCCGTTTAAGACATTATTACCATTACATGAAATCATTTCTGCTGTCAAGCAAAAAGCTGTTGCAACAAAAACTGTTGGAGAAATAGCTGAACAATTTATGAAAATAGGAACTGAACTAGATATATTAGAAAATATTGATGAAAAAAAGTTATCAGAAATAGATGAAAAAATTGCGAAAATTATTATACAAATTAGAAATGGTAATATTAAGATAGACGCTGGTTATGATGGTGTTTATGGAAAATTAATTTTAGATAAGAAAAAAACTTTGAAAGACTTCTAACGGAAATCTGCTCTTCCTTCTACAACTACATTTGTTGATGCTAATGTGTAGTACTGATATCTTAAGTCGTATATTAATGAAATTGTTCCTTTTGGAGTGTTTTCCCATGGAGGAATATTAATTCTTATACTGCATCCAAATGAACGTTCTCCTGAAGGCATGTTTAATTTAATTAAATCAGCTTTTGAACCATCGATAAGTATTGTTTTACCACCTGTTTCACCAAGGCAATCTTCAAATTCTGCACCTATTCCTGATAATGTGATTTTTCCTACTATTAATCCGTTTTCATTTCCTGTTACTGGATAACCACTTCCTATGTTTTTGATTCTTAATTTAAGTTGTTCAAACTGGTGGTCTGGACCTCCTCGTTTGTAATCAGGTACTTCTACAACTATAGGAGAACGAATTCTTTCAAGTTCAAGTATTACAGGTGAATCGCTGTGGTCTTCTAAAATTGGTTCTGTAACTGTTGCACCTCTACTGTAAATTCTATCATATTCATCTTCACTTAATGCAGGAATGTTAAGACTTCCTGTTGTTTTGTATAAGTATGATACTCTAACTGTTACTGGATATGTTACTCTTGTTCCTTCTGGTAAATTTGGAGGAGTAAATGACCATTCAGTATTAAGGAAATCGCCTGGCTGCTCACCTCTTCCTTCGCTTGCAAGTGTACGAGGTCTCATTGTTTGATCACCCCATTTTGTAATTGCAGGTATGTTTGTGTCTTTGTTACATGCTATTTTGTTTTGATAATCTCCCCAGAATACATCTAAATCACAACCATCTTTATCAGAACAATCCATATCAACTACGACTTCTGGTAAATTACAAACTCCTGGCAACTGATTAACTCCAGGTACTTTGCATGGGTCTATTTTGAATTTTTTATAAATATTCCACTTTCCTGATTTAATATCCCATGAACCATAAAATCCTTCAATATTGGCAGTAATAGTTGAACCTTGGTTTCTCCATCCTTCAACACCTAATAAATCTGCTCTAACACAAGTAGCTGTAGTTGTTCCCATATTTTCTATATCAAGTTTGAAGTTTACCATATCGTTTTCATCAACTTCAAATGGTTCAATTGAAAAAGAATCAATAACAATTCCATCACTTCGACTTCCTGTTGTCGAACCACCAGTACATCCTGATATAACAACAGCTAAAGATAAAACTACAATTGCTAAAACTACTTTGTTCATATATCTAGTTTGTTATTTTACTATATATAGATTTTGATAAGAGAATTACTTCTTTCCTGCAACATCAACTGTTACACTTTGTTCAACATAGTAGTCATAGTCTAAATCCATTATCAGACTTACTGTTGCTGTTGGTGATAAACCAAATGCTTCTTTATCTATTTTTATTGAACATGGTTTTTTGATACTGTCACTTCTTCTTATTTTTATGTCACCAGCACTAATTTCAACTTCTTTTCCATCTGTTACACCAATGCAGTCAGCAAATACAGCAGGACCATTTATTTTGACTGTTCCAGTTATTACGCCATCTACATCTTCACCATCAATCTCACCAATAGGAACACCGCTTCCTACATTGATGAATATAAGTCTTCTTGAATATGTTTGTTCTTCATCTTCAGTATCAAACACAATAAAATCAAGTGGGTCTATATCTACTCTAACAGGAGCACGTACATTGACAACATTTACGCTTTCTATGTCTGCACCTATTTGATTTCTTCGGGTATATTCTTGTTTTTCATAAACAGGGATTGAAACTGAGTTAGTTGTATGATAATGATACCTTACTCTACCTTTTACATTGTAAGGAACTACTAAGCCTTCAGGCAAATCTGGTGCCTGCAATTCCCAGTCAGCTAACTGGAAGTCTCCTGGTGTGTTTGGTTCTAAGTTTATGTTAGGAGGGTCTAATGAGGAATATACAATTTCATTAACAGCTGTTTCCCAGCCTTCTGCACCATAAAGATTAAGTCTAACATTTGTAGCTGTTGTGCCACCAATGTTTTCTATTTCCATACTAAATAATGCTGTTTCATCGTCATTTATTCTGTAAGGATCAACTGTAAATTCATTTATGACAATACCATCATTATCACTTGTTTTTACATCACGATCTGAATCAGTACAACCTGAAATAATTAAAACTGCGACAAGTAGTACTCCAAGTAATGGTAAAATCTTTTTTGTCATATTTTATAATGTACAATTGTAGTATATATAGCTTTGTTGGAGAAATTATCTGATAATTGTTACTGGAGTTGACTGTCTTAATTCATATTCATAACCAACTGTTACGATTATTACATGATTTGTTATGAAAGGCACATCATTTGGTAGTTTCAATCTACATGTTATTCTTGGGAATCTCTTTCCATCTCCAATTGGTTTTAAAGGAGAACCTGCATCATCAATATCACATCTTCCTGGTTGAATTATCTCAGATGCTAAGTCAACAACATATGGGTTTTGTTCAGCTTTTGTTTTGCATGACACTTTTTTTGTTGTTTTATCTGAAACTGCGTTTTCATTTGCTTTACAACAAACATTATCGCTTATTGATAGATAAGATACTGATTTACATTCTAAATCTCCTTTACATTGATAATCAAAGATACATCCAGTTTCTTCATGTCCTATTTTTGAAAACTTTATTTTATCTTTGACTGTATCTAAATCAAATAAATTTTGTATAGAATCAACTATTCCTGAATCTGTATCAACAAGATCTCCTACTCTATCTTTGACAGAATCAACAATTTGTCCTGTCCGTCTACCTAATATCATATCTAAAAATCCTTCTTCTTCATCGTCAACAGGTGTAACTTCTCGCGCATTTCCAAGAATATCTTTTTCATCTGCACTTGAGTCCCATATCCGAATATCTTGTGGTCGAATTTCATCTAAATATCCTTCTCCCACATTCGTGATATCAATATACATATATTCTTCTTCACTAACTCGATCTACAATAGGCATATCAGCTGAGAATGAAACTTTTATTTGCATATTTCCATCATCTTCTGTGAAACTTCTTGGCGAGGATGGTAAATCATTTACTGCTTTTCTTCGTTGATATTCGTTTTCATTAATAATGCTGGCTATAACTGGAATAGAGAAATCTGTAACAAATAATGCTTTTGTTCTAACAAATTCTGTTTCTTCATCACCTATAATTGATTTTGGTGCATGTATTCTACACATATATGAATCAAATGCATTTGGTCGTATTTTCTCATTGCTATATGAGCATGATTCAAATCCTTCATAGAATCTTACTTCTTCTGAGCTTACATGATCATCACCTAGTTTCCATGTTTTGAACTTTTCTGCACAGAGTTCTTCATCAGCAGGATCACAACAAATATCTGCACGGGATATAGATCCTACAAGCCTATCCCAAATACTTGTTCCAATTGTTTTGCATGCAAGTCCTGAAGCACATTCACTTTCAGTTAAACCAAATAAATCATCACAGTCTCCTTCACCTTCAGTACATTTTCCAAACCCTTGTGCTATTTTTTGTTGACAATAATTATTGCTACCTCGTGCAGGAAGTCCTGGTTTTGGTAAAGTTAAATCTCTAGAATATGGAAATTCAAGATTTCCTATATCATATAGGTAAACTTGTACATCTCTGAATGTTTTTGTACCAAGATTTTCAATATCAACTTGTATTGCTGTATCTGCACCTGTAAAAATCTCAGGTGGGCTTGCTTTCATAGAAATAGTTAATCCTTTACTTGAACCGCTTTGTTCAGTACAACCACTAATAATAACTAATGTCACTAAAACTGATAAAATCAATACAAATTTCTTCATTGAAATCACTTAACTTCCATAAGGCTTAACTTCTACAAGAACATCGTCTCTTAATTCATATTCATACAATACAATTGCCTTTATTTTGAATGTTCTGAATACATCCACACTAGGAAGATTATCCATTTTGAGAATAATAGCTGGTGACTGTCCGTTAATTAATTTAATAGGTTCGCTATTAACACAGCCATGTGTTGAAAATACTGTTCCTGCGATTTTTATTTCTTTATTACAATCCATTTTATTTGACGCTAATGTTACATCTGAGCCAGAACCACTTGTACCTGAGCTAGTTCCAGTTGTTCTTCTACTTGTATCTGTTGGTGATCTGCCTGAAGTATCAATTGGAAGTCCTGTTAAACCAATTGCAGCATTACTTAACCAATCGTCTATTACATCTATTACTTTATCTTTTGCTTTATCCTCTATACTTGTATCATCATCACTATCGCCGCTGCCACTGTCACTGTCACTATCAGGTGCTCTTCTTGAATCACTATCACTTGTATCTGGTGTTCTGTATTCAATATCATCTACTGTCAGTGAACTTGCAGCCCCTATGTTACTTCCTACTAATGAGCTAAAGTCAATCATTAATGCGCCAGCTTTAATTTGAGATTTTGTTATTGAACCACCATATGAACCTCTGTCAATTATCTGGAATTTTATTGTAGCGCTTCTTCCTGATAAGGCATAATCTCTGTTAAGAAGTTCTACTTCAATTTCAACTGGACCTGAAGCTAAACTTTTACTTGATGTTGCTTGTATAGCCTGTCCAGTTCTTTGAGCTCTAATTACTTCATCATAATCTGCAATAATCATATCCATTGTTGTACCACCTTGTGAAGAATAGAAAGCTCTGAAGCTTAATTGTGCTGATGATGTTATATCTGCAATTTCTTTATTAGTTGGTGCTTGTAAATCAAAGAATATTTG
>NZEE01000004.1 GCA_002688965.1 archaeon
CCACCAGTACCCATAACCACTTCATTACTCTCTTTCTTGAATCTCATACCTTTGTACTTATATCTAGCATTTGAAGATGCAAGTCTAACAGTACCAGAAATACCAATCTTTGAACGTATTGTATAACTTATTACTCGTGCATCACCTTTCTTAATTTTATCTAATCTCCATATTAATTCAGTACCAAAAGGTGTTTTCTTTTTCAAAGGCTTGATAGTTGCTTGGTTCTCAACAGTAAATATATGAGGAACAAAATCTCTAATAACAACATCATTTATATCATTCAAAGTCTCATTTTGAACTTCTATACCAACTGTAAATTGAGCACCATCTTCTAATTTTCTTTGATGCATAAGCCGTTTTTTCAATTTCACAGTAAATATAATACTAAATACATACCAGAAAATAGTTCCTAATACTAATATCAAAACAATTATTGGAAGATAATTTGTATAATATTGTACTGTTATAGATTGACTTGGTTCAAGTTCAAAAGACCATTTATAGATGCTTCCTTCTTTTGAATGCGGAGCATCACCAGTATAAAGAAACGCTAATAATCCAACATCCTCTTCTATATTTACTGCACCATTTTTATTTCCAACATTTTCAATAACTATTCTTTTTCCAATACCTAAAATTCCAAGATGAATAGGCTCTTCTCTACTTTCAACAAATATAGATTTTACAGTAAAATCCGGGCTAGTTTGTTCATCTAATTTAATATTACCATCATATATCACAGCTCTTACTTTATGAATTCCAGGAGAAATACCTTTTCCAAGCTTTGCAGTAAAGTTATTTTCAATTGTAGAATTATATTGCAAGGTTTCAATAATATCAGAAGATCTTCCTATAACAGCACCAGTACTATTGAATAAAGTAAGATTAACTGCTAAATCATGTAAAGTTACACTTTTTCCATTTCGGATTTTTGTTGCAAGCATAACATCAGAATATGGTTCAAAATCACCATCCACAATAATTCTTTCAATTACTACGGTTTCAGTTCCTTTCAAAAGAGAGATGTATATGTTTTTAGAACTTTTATCTCCAGTTAATTGAGAAGTAGCTATAACTTCTATTCTATATACACCAGGAGTAGTCTTAAAATTAGGATTTAATATCAACTCAATTGTCCTATTTTCACTTTCATTTAACTTTGGTTGAACTTCGCTAAGAGACATCCACAATTTTGAGTCTTTTATTGACAATATTATACGATCATCATGGTATGAAAACAAACTTAATTCTAGGGATTTCTCTGCTCCTTGTGAAACAGCTATATTTTCTTTTTCAGCATCAATTATAAGAGAATCTGCATAAACAGGCGTAAGTATAACAACTAAGCATATAATTGCAGTGTAAAATAGAACATTGTATTTCATAAAACCCTATAATTAATTAGCACTAAATCTTAAAAACAAGTGTTAATACCTAAAGTAAACATAAACACCTATTACAATAATTATTACCACTAAAATCAGGATATAGGTACCTAATTCTTGTGCTTCTTCAGGACTAAGTGGTATATCTTTCATAGAACCTATCGTAGTTTCCACTGTAGTTTCCACAGTAGTTGTTATAGTTGTTTCAGTTGTTGTAGTTGATGTTGATAATGAACTTCCCCCACCACTTCCACTACTACCACTATCTTGAGCAATACTAGTTGTGGTTGTTGTAGCAGCAGTATATGTACTAAATCCAGTAACATCAAACGTAAAGTTTCCACCAGTATACCCTATAACAGTACAATCAGCACATTGAGAACCATCCTTGAAAACTAGAGGAGTTGAAGAAAATGTCAAATTATATAATGTAAGTCTTGCTGGTTTATTTAATTGGGGTAAATTATTACTATCTACTCCTATTGAATTATATGATATAGTCACATATGTATCAAGATCAGCTGTGCTAAGATTTATATTCTGATTTGTGAAATTTATCAAACCAACCCACGGAATACCTATTGTAAGGTTAGTAACATTATCAATAGAACTGTCATTATATGAAGTGAAATTTGTTGTTATACCATTCATAAAATTATCATATACTGGAAGCAAATTAACTGTAACATTAACATAATCTTCAGTCCAGTTTTTATCATCAGTTACATTTAGATAAATCATAAACCATCCTGTTGCATTCACAGGAGTTGAGTTTGTTAATATTCCTGTTGTTGAATTTATAGTAAAATTTATGAAACTAACAGTAAGATTTGTTACATTAACTACAGAATAATTAAGTTCATCTTCATCACCATCACTCGCATTTATATTATAACTAAACCCATATCCTTGTGTAACTGTCTTATTCTCAAATGACATGAATAAAGGAACATCATTAACACTTGTTACATTCAATGTAGCATTATCTGAAGTATTTGTAACAAATGAATCATTTGCATAAAAGAATATATTGTTAATACCAAAGAAATTTGATTCTGGTATTAGCGTAGCAAATGAGGTAGTTTGATTTATTGAAACAGTTATATTACTAGGAGTTGTTGATGAATAAGTTATATTTGAATCAGTGTCATTAAAGAAATTAGATAAATTCAAAGTAAGATTATTATCCTCTGACCAGTTATACTGGCTAATGTTCATTCTAAATAAAGGAACTGAATTATTTACAAACCTATAGAATTCTGAAGCAGTATTATTGTAAGAATCATTTGCATATAATGTAACATTCTGCCATATCTGTGACACCCACACAGTTGTATTAACATAATAACTATCACCTTCGTTTGTTACATTATTTCGCTCATCTGTATTATTCTGCCACCAAACAGCATCTATTTGAGAAGAAGTATCATTAATTGTGAAATTAATCATTACCCCACTTCTCAAAGATGATCCATTAGAATGTGATATTAGATTTATGTTAGGTCCAATAAAATCAATATCAAAAGCAATTATAGTAGTATTGAGATTTCCTGAGTCATCTAAAACATGCAGTGTAAAGTTATGTGCTCCATTAGTAGTGTTAAATGTAACATTTGAGCAATCAGTTAAAGTAACATTTGCTCCATTATCAATACTATATGTACACGAAGAAATCCCTATAATATCAGTTGCTGTATAATTCACCATAAGGTTCTGCGTATAATTATATGTTATATTAGAAGGACTTGTTAAATTAACAACAGGAGCTTTATTATCAATTGACAATAGTGCTGAATATATATCAAGTCTTGGAAATACTAAACTACCTGCACCAGTTCTAGTATCTGTAACATTTGTTCCTGTTGAGACAAACGCAGTTCTTAGTTCCATTGCAGTAAGATTTCTACCAGCTTCCCAATTCTTGTATTCATTTAATAAAGCAGCTGCACCAGAAACTACTGGACATGCCATTGAAGTTCCATCTTTAGTTATAGTTCCTCCTAAAAATTTAGCAGAAACAATTCTTGAACCAGGAGCAAGTAAATCAAGTAAAGCTCCACCATTACTAAAACAAGATACTTTATCTGCTGATGTAGATGCATCAGTACATACACTAAAAGCTAATCCACCATAACTTGCATCATATACACTACCTACTGAAGTTGCATTTGGAGAACATGAAGGATATGATATACCTGTTTTATCTGCATTATTTCCTGATGAAACTGAAACAAACATTCCACTATCAACTGCATTTTTTATTGCAATATGAACTGCATCTAATCCATTTGATGTACAGGTATCAGTATTAGTATATCTTGTAGAACTTCCAATACTCATAGATATTACAGTAATATTATACTTTGTAGCATTGTTAACACACCAATCTATAGCATCAACAACATCACTCCATCCTTCTGGATTAACTCCAGCATTATTCAAAACTTTCAAACTAACAATAGTTGCGCCAGGAGCAACACCAGTATATGTTGTGTCATTTGAAGCTATAATACCAGAAACATGAGTTCCATGTCCTTCATCATCCATTGGATCAGGATCTTGTTGCGTACATGCTGTATTATTACACCAACTCCAACCAGCAACTACTTTTCCACATGTTCCATCTGAAAAAGATTCAGTTGTACAGTTTCCAAGATTAAAATGTCCATAATCAGTTCCACTATCTAATACACAAACAGTTTGTCCTGCACCAGTAAGATTAATATTATTACTAAAAATCTTCTGAGCAATTGTACCATTTACTAAAGGCAATGCTTCAGTCATAGTCGCATAAACAGGACCATCCAGTGTTACAGAAAGAACATTATCATCTTGTATTAATTCATCTAATTTTTCTTTTGTTATTTTTCCTGAAATTCCGTTTATAGTTTTATATTCATGTTCTACTTCAACTTTCTTTTTTATCTCTCTTTTTGTATTTCCTTTAACATCATCTTTAAGCATGACAATAACTGGAACTTCATCTTGTTCATCCATAGAAACCATTCTTACTTTAAGTTCCATACTTACAGGAACTCTATCTTTATTTTTTTCTAAAACTTTAGCATTCGCATATGTCATAGAGACAACCAATATTACAATAAAAACAGCAGCAACTAACAGCAAACTTCTAAAACGCATAGTATTTATTTGTAATAATCACTATAAAATCATGAAATCAGCCATTTTATTGATATCTTTGATATCTATAGTGATTATAATTTCAGCATGTACTGGGCCAAAACCACCTTCCGGTGGAGAATGTTTAACAGATAATGATTGCGCAACAGGTGGATGTTCAAGTGAGTTGTGTGGGAAAAAGGGTTCTATTGAAGGAATTCCATCAATTTGCATATTCAAACCAGAATATGCATGCTTACAAGAAACGTCCTGTAGTTGTATTAACTACAAATGTGTATGGAATCAGACTACAGAGTACCAAACATGCCTAGAAAACATAGATAATTCATCGTTTTCTGTTACTGAATAGATATGACATTATATCTTTGTTATGTGTGTTGCAGAATACAAAAGGTTATATATGTCTCGCGACAATCAAATGAGTATCTGAATAAGAAAGAGGTTTATTGTTATGGTTAAAGAGTGTCCGAATTGTGGTTCAAAAACAGCAGGAAAGTTCTGTGAAAACTGTGGCTTATGCATTTCTTGCGCTTAATTTCTAGAATTAGCTTAGTATAGTTTCATCATAGTTCTCAAACAAATATGTAATTTCTTCCTGAGACAATTCTCTATCCCATATAGCAAGTTCATCAACATATCCCTTATAATCTTTCTCTGATCCCCATGATAACCAAGCAGTTGCAGGAATACCTCTTATATCACCAGATATTTCAGTTATACATTGAGCATCAACACATATTTTCATAATTCCCTGTATGTCATGGGTTTTACGATATGTAAAAACAATATTATGCCATCCCCCATCTTCAGGTAAATATGGTCCTATAAGACGTCCCCATTGACCTGAACTTGGATCATTCCAAAGAGTTCTATAATATTCCACCTCAACCCGTTTATCATTAAGTTCTATTCCAAAACCATAATAACTTGAACCTTCATTATCAAACAGATTTCTTTTAAGACCATACTCAGTTGGTTTTGTCCAAAGAGAAACTGTTATTAAATCATTAACATAATTAGTATCTGGAATTCTTGCACGATCGGGCGTGGAACCCATTATACCATCTAAATAAATAGATTTCCCATATTTACTTTCATCTTCTAATGAAGCACCGTATTGTAATTCAAGTCTTTTACTTTCTACTTCATCCTCAACATAAATACTCTCAACAAGTCCATCAAATTTCCAATAATTAAGCATATTTGGAGTTAAATCAATTATTTCACACACACCACTAATACACCATTCATCTACATCACAATTTGGATCCATAGTAAAATCAGCAAGATTTTCAAAACCACACTCACCTGCAATACATGATGATATTTTACATACTTGTGTTGGACAAGCACTTGCATCAGTACCATCAGTGTATCCACACTCACCTGCAATACATGATGATATTTTACATGTTTGAATTTCACAATTACTAGGATCATCAACATTATCATAAGCACATTCACCACCACTACACGATGCTAATTGACAATCTAATATAGGACAGGCATTTGCATCAGTTCCATCACTATAAACACATTTTCCCGTATCACAAGAAGCAGCTTGACATACAAATTGATCACAATCGCTGCCATCTCCACCTATAAGACATTCTACAATAGTAGTGGTAGTTGAAAAACTATAACTATCATCAATTAATCCATAATGTATTTCTACTGTAACGCCTTCAACAAATAAACCTTCTTCAGAAAAGGTTAAAGTACCAACTTGATCCTTTGGTATGGGTTCAAGAACATAATCATCAGGACTAATTAAAACATTATCAATATAAACAGTTATATCAGATTCTGTAATTTCAGATAAACCNGANTTACGTATANACACATTNTCTTNAANNGCNNTTTCAATNNNNAANCTNTTNCCAAATTCATCAGTTTTATCNTCAATATNATCTTTNACNCCNCCACTAACATCTTCAAATGAGGTTTGAAAAAATAAGAAAGCAAATCCAATAATAGCAATAGTTATCATTAATAACAATACAACAGCTATAACTGGAGTAATACCTTTCATACTATCCTTTTGTCTTTTTCACTATATATACTTCATCTGATTTACGAAGTAATGTAGGGGATTTTATAGCCACTTTTTGACCTTTCTTTACTTTAGAAACAGATTTGTGTTTAATCTGCATTTCTTTTACAATGAATTTAATACAACCAGTAGTAGGACCTTGTATAATCAAACTATCACCTTTTTTTATTTGTCCTGTAACTAATTCAATTTCAAATACAGATATTTTCTTATAAAATTTAGAAACTTTTCCAATATAAACCTTACGAACTTTTGATATATTTCCACCAGTTTTAGCCCATTCATTTAATGGTTGTCCTAAATAAAATCCTGATGAAAATGAACGATTATATACAGTTTTTAGTTCTTTTTCTAACAAATTTATATTTGATTTAGTAAACTTCTTAGCATTAATTAAATCAAGAGATTTTCTATATACATCAGTAACAGTCTTAACATATTCAGGACTTCTATTTCTGCCTTCAATCTTAAATGAAGAAATACCTGATTTAACCAACTTATCTAAAAATGGCAAACAACACAGATCTTTTGCAGATAAAATATAATTATTATGTAATTCTAGTTCTGTCTCATTATCTACGTCTTTTACAGTATATGCTCGTCTACAGTTTTGTATACATTCACCACGATTAGCTGATTTATCAAAAGAAAATTGTGATAAAAAGCATCTACCAGATACAGAAACACACATAGCTCCATGAATAAATGTTTCTATACCAATTTTTAATTTAGCTTTCTTAATTTGTTTTATAATATCAGAAATCTGTTTCAAAGACAATTCTCTAGCTAAAACAATCTGTTCAGCACCAAGTTTATGATAATATTTCACAGCTTCAAAATTGCTAACACTTGCTTGAGTGCTAATATGTATTGGAATCTTATTTTTCTTACAAATTTGTATAACAGCAGTATCCCAGCATATAATTGCATCAATACCAGCTTTCTTAGCTTTAGCAACNATNTTANCTATTTTCTTCAATTCTTTATCATAAACAACAGTATTCAATGTCAAGTANGCTTTAACATTATTTTTCTTNCAAACCTTGCTAATTTTAGATAAATCCTTTATTTCAAAGTTNNTAGCACCAGCTCNCATGTTAAAGGACTTTACACCAAAATATACAGCATCGCAACCACCTTGTATAGCTGCCTGNAATGTAGTAAAGTCTTGACATGGACTCAATAATTCTACCATACTTTATCTCTAAAAAAATGTTTTTTAAAAGCTTTAGCAGAATTTATTATNNTATGCCTTGGTAGCTCAGTTGGTAGAGCACTACATTGGTAATGTAGAGGTCACGAGTTCAACTCTCGTCCGGGGCTTTATGATACGATATGAAGAAGCACCAGATTTAGATGANCTTATTGNAAAAATAGTAGATAAACTAAATATGGANCANATTGATANAGACTATGTAGTTTGNATGCGTTCNCATGGTTCTCGCGCGCAGCGCACGCTAGCTAGATGNCATGCAATGTCTAGGATTTTAAGAACAGCTATGAAAAAAACACATGGATTAAGGAAAAGTATGTATATCATAGAAATCTTAGCAGAAGAAGAACAAAAAATGAGTGAGCAAGAGAAAATCAAAACCCTAATACACGAATTAATGCATATTCCTAAATCAATGGGTGGTGGATTCTTACATCATTCAAATCACGTGACTAGAAAAAATGTAGAAAATATGTGGAAAATTTATTCAAATTAAGAACTATTTTTTAGCTTCTTCAGCTCTTTTTTTCGCAGCTTTATTTTCTTTCTTAATCTGATCTTTTAGTTTTGATATTCTTAGCAAGAAACCGCATTTTGAACATTTTACATTAAATGGTCTTTTCCATTCTTGTCTTATAGATTCATAATGTTCACATTCTGGACAAATATATTCACAATAAGCATCAGTTTCCTCTTTTTTAACAAGGATACGAATACTGCCAGCAGGCTTTTTCTCTTTGTTAAGAGGCTCACGCCATGTATGATAAGCACAATCAGAAGGTTTTAACTTATCCTTTTTGATTACTTCAGCAATAACTTTCATTTTACTTTTATCAACCATAGAAACACCATATCATTTAACATATATAAAACTAAGCAGCTGGTCCACGTCTTTCTTTAGCTTTAAGTCTAAGATCACTTGAACCGCATTTACGACATCTTACCTTACCTTGTTTAATCTTATCAGCACTAGAGCGTATTCTAGCATTACATTTCATGCAAATGTAAACACCTTGAAATAATCTGCGCATTGCAGCTGGAAATATTTTCTTTGGAATATTAATCACCTTATAGTCTGTTATTATTAAACAAACCATTTAAAAAGCTTATAAGAAATCATTTGTTTGCTTTTTTCCAAGCTTTATACCAGGTTTTATACTGTTTTTTAAGAACCTTAAACTCAGAAAACCCACTATAAACCTCTAATTTATCAAATGTAGCTGATTCTCCATAATAAAAACCAGCATTTCCAATTCTAATTGATTTATTATCTAAGTAAACGTCTCTGAGACCACCTTTGAATCTTTTGCTACCTTTTCCATCAACATAAATCCGTATATAATTCTTCTTTCCTTTAGGATTATTTACACTCCAAGCAAGTATTATCTGATGCCATTTATCTGGATTTAATCTATTCTTTTTTGACCATACTTGCTTAATTCTTGCATAAGAATCTTTCATTTCAAATGGCAAAAAAGGGCCATATTCTGATTTGTATACCCACACAGCCATACTATCTGAACCTGGGAAATCACCAACTTCAAGAAAACTAGCTGTTTCATATCTAGCAAAACTTCTTACATCATAATCAGGTTTAACCCAAAATGATATCATTCCTTGATCTGCAAAATCCATTTTAGGAAACTTTATAGCAGAAGTACCTGGAAGATAAACTCCATTTCCAAAAGCACCATCTACAATAGTAGCTGATCCTTGTATAACACCACCATCTGCAGAAATCTCATTCAAACTTTCAAAGTTATTACTAAAAGTTGTAGAAGCACTAACTACAGAAACTAAGAACAACATAATCACTGGTATCAATAAAATATGGTTTTTCATACTATTCATATTGTTACAAAAACTTATAAGATTTCTCAATATAGAACATATATCTTCAATATACCCTATTCCATCCAATCAATTTTACCTGTTTCATACTCACTATCACGTGTAGCAGCAATATGCCCGCATAATTTAACAACATTTTTCATTGTGTGAGAAGTAGTATCAATTTCAAATACTTTGTCTAAATGCTCTAATGCTTCTACAGTAACATAAGCAACCATTTCAGATTCTATATTTTCATCAACTTTTTCCTTAGTCCAATTCTTAACAATCAACCGTTTACGAAGTTGATTAGGTTCACATCTTAATACAATACAAACATCACTTGAAACAGCGTATGATATTATTCCATCTATAACAACATTAGATAATCCCATATTATCTACGAAATCTTTCAAATTATCAGTATCAACAGCTAATGTATTGCGAGAATCGTCTTTCTCACCTAAATCATTATCTATAACTATCTGATTTAGAGAAATATACTCATATCCAATATCTTTTGCCAGTTGTTTTGCTACAACAGTCTTACCAGTTCCAGGAGTCCCACACAAAGCAATTATCATAAGTATTTAATTACAGAAATACAATTTAAAGTATGTTAGAATACCTTGTCATAGGATTGTGGATAGCTATATCTTTGTTATTCATATTGTATAGCAGATTAGCTAGAAAATATGAAAGAGTAAAAGAAGATTATAATCAATTAGCAAGTAGCAAACAATCATTATCTACTAAATATGGACAAATGACTGAACAATTCTTACCATTTACAAAAGAATATCCATATGATAAAAACAATTTTAGATTCTTAGGTTCTCCTATAGATGGTGTACAATTTAATGAAGATGATATAGTATTCATAGAATTCAAATCAAACAAAAGTCAGATGACTAAAAAACAAAAAAATATCAGAGATTTAATTAAACAAAAGAAAATCAAATTTCAAGAATTCAGAATTTAATTCTGTAAACAAGCTTCTAAGAAACCTAAAAATAATGGCGCAGGCTCAGTAAGATATGACTTAAATTCAGGATGTGCTTGTGTAGCAGCAAAAAACTTATGATTAGGTAATTCAATAAATTCCATTAATTTAGTTCCATCACTCATTATATGATTCCCTGAAAATACTAACCCAGCAGCTTCAATTTGTTCAACAAATTTAGGATTAACCTCATATCTATGCCTATGTCTTTCCAATACCATATCTCCTGTACATTCTCCAAGTCTTTCTAATGATTCAGCATTAGTTCTCATTCTAACTATTTTTTTCATATCTCTTTCAAATCTACCACTTTTCTTATACAGATCAAGAATCATACTAGGCTTCATGCATGCCGCATATGCACCCAATCTCATTGAAGCACCATAATCACTATTCTTAATTATTTCTTTTTGAGCATCAAGAATATCTATTACTGGATATGGTGTATTAGGTTCAATTTCAGTTGTATGCGCATTTTCTAAACCACATATATTTCTAGCATATTCTACAACAGCTAACTGCATTCCATAACATAATCCTAAGAACGGTACATTATTTTCTCTAGCATATGTAATTGCATTTATTTTTCCTTCTACACCACTAGAACCAAATCCACCAGGAATAACTATACCATCATATTCTGAAAGAATTTGTTTTATTTTTTCTTTATCATCAGTTTCAAGTTCTTTTGAATCAACCCAACCAATTTGAGCATAAGCATCTAAATGAGGACCGGCATGTTCTATTGAATGATTAATAGAAATATATGAATCAGTTAAAGTAAATGCTCCAATATCAACATATTTTCCAACCATTGCAATTTTTATTTTATGTTTAGGACAATGAATTTTATTTGTTAATTTCTCCCATTTTCTTAAATCTGAAGATTGTAATGGTAAACCAAACTTTTTCAAGATTTTATTACCTAAATCTTCTTTTTCAAAATTTACAGGAACATCATATATACTTTTTACATCAGGAGCCGATATTATAAAATCTTTTGAAATATTCGAATAAGTTTCTATCTTACTTTTACGAACATTATCCATTGGTTCTGGACCGCGACATAAAATAAAATCAGGTAAAACTCCATGTTCTGACATTAATTTAATTGCATGTTGTGTTGGTTTAGTTTTCATTTCATTTATGTGAGCTGGTACAGGAAGATAACTAACTAAAACATAAACAATATTTTCTTTTCTGATTTTATTTTCTAAATCTTTCATAGCAAATAGAAATGGGGTATTTTCATAGTCTCCTATAGTTCCTCCAATTTCAACCAAAACAAAATCAAATCCATCTGGATGTTCTTTATCACTACTAGCAGCAATAACTCGTGTTAATATTTCTCTAGGAATATGAGGTATTACTTGAACAGTTTTACCAAGATATTCTCCTTTTCTTTCTCTATCAATTACTGCACCATAAACTTGTCCAGTTGTAATATTATTTCTTTTTGGGATTTCTTGCCCTAAAAATCGTTCATAATTTCCTAAATCTTGGTCAATTTCTCCGCCATCACCAGTAACCCAAACTTCTCCATGCTCTGTAGGGCGCATAGTTCCAGCATCACAGTTAATATATGGATCAATTTTAATTGCAGTACATGAAAATCCTTTAGATTGTAATATCTTACCAATAGAAGCAGTTGCAATACCTTTGCCAACACCAGATATTATACCACCAGCAACAACAATGTATTTTGTTTTCAAATTCTTTACGTCACTCATGGAATAATATATTGTTAATAAAAGTATTTATGTCTACAATTTTTGAGTCAGTTTATCAGAACAACATACAGGACATTTTACAGTTTGATAAGCCCATTCAAATGCACAATCGTCACACTTAAACAAACTCATATGTGTTTTTTCATACTTAGTTTTCTTTTTACGCTTACGTCCCATATAACCACCGAAGAAATGACATCAATATAATATATATGTTAGAGGCTATATATAAAGATTTTAAAGCGTTTTTCACGCCAAAATTTGTTACTAATAAAGAATTATTTTGTTTTAGTAATTCCATTTTCTTTTGTAAATCTCAAAATATTCTCTACAAAACTTTCTATCTTAGGTTCATGTGAAACAATTATTATTTGTTTAAGTTCTAATTCACTTAACACATCTCTAACTTTCTCAAGTTGATCAGTAGAAAATCCATCAGTAGGTTCATCAAGTATTAGCAAATCTTTTGTACGAATATGTTCAACAATTTTATTGATAACTGCGTTCAAAGCAAGTCGATATGCAAGAGCAACACTAGTACGTTCACCGCCAGATAAATTATTATACTCAGTTTCATACCCACTTTGTTCAACAACAATACTGAAATCATTGTCTATTCTTGCGGTCATTTCATCATTATCTATCAAAGTTGTAAACCATTTTTGGAATAATGCGTTGAATTCTTTATGTATCTGAACCATAACATGTTTTTCTATAATTGCCATCAATGAAACAAACATATTTGAAAGCCAGTTTTCTTTCATCTGCATGTTTTCTATAGATTTTTTCTTGTTCTCTTTTTCTTGAATTTCTTTATTTAATTCTGTAATAACATTTTCTAAATCTTTCATTTGTTGTTCAGAACGACTAAATTCAGATGAATATTGCATATATTCAGAATTAAGTTTCTCTAATTCTTTTTCCATTTCATTAAGTTTTGAAGAAATATTTTCATCTATTTTTCTTTTATTTTCATCAACATCTTTTTCTAATTGAGTTAAAGATTTTTTCAAAGTACTTTTCTCAGATTTAAGTTCTTTTATCTTTACTTCAGTACGTTCCAATTGTTCTAAATAAGTTTTTTTCTTTTGCTCTTCTTCTCTAAATTTGTAAATATTTTCTTTAATTTGCTTTAGTTCCTCAGTTTTTTTAGAATTAAGTGTTATTCTTTCCATTATCTCTCTTATAGCCATTTCCATTCCAGTAATTTTATTTTTGAATGTAGTAGAATCCTTAACACTTTGTCCACATGTATTACATATCCCTTTTTCAAGTATACCTTTCCATTTTCCTACATCAGATTCACTAACAGTTTTATCTTTTAGTAAATCTTCTTTTTCTTTTTCAAGTTTCATCATTTCAGAATCAACTTGTTCCATTGCCATTTTTACAGGTTTTGAAGCTAATTTTTCAATTTCAGCTTTTGAAGGAATTAATGAAAACTCTTTTTCAACATTAGTTAATTCTAAATCAACTGTTGTTAAACGAGATTTTTTAGAGTTTAATTCTGTTTCTAATGAAGCAATTGTCTGCTTCAAAGAATTCATTTCTTCTACTTTCTTAGATAATAATTCCTTATCTTTTTTCTTTCCATCTAATAATCTTTTAGAATTATTAACCTTACCAATCAAAACTTTAACATCTTCACTAACTTTATCAAATTCTTGTTGTTTATTATGTAAATCCGATTTTTTAGAATCTAAATCAGCAACATAACCAGATAATTCTCTTAAATCTGAACGTAATTGTTTAGCAACTTCTTGTGCATTTGTTGCAACAGTTTTGTATTTATCAATATCAAATATTTTTCTCAAAATAGTTAAACGATCATCAATATCTGTTAATAAAATTTGTTTCATTGTTTCTTGTGGAGTATAAACAGTATATCTATATATCAATGATTTATTTTTCTTAACAAATTCAATTGGATAATTAAGCATTTTCATTATATGAGTTTGTATTTCAACTGTAGATAAACTTTCACGATTACCATCTATTTCTATATATGCAGAATCCTGAGAAATAGTATCTTTCTTAGTATTACGTTTCAAAGAACGAAATACTGTAATAGGTTTATCATTAATTTCTATATTTAATTCAACAGAACCTTTTTCTTCACCATGTCTTAATAATGTAGAACCACTAAGTTCACCTCTACGAACACCAAATAATGCAAAATCTATAGCTAGTAATACAGTAGTTTTTCCAGCTCCTATATCTCCAGCCAATAATACAGAACCTGTAGGTATTTTTATTTCAATTTCATCATAACTCCTAATATTTTCTAATTTTATTGACTTAATTATCATTTACGAGCCTCCAACCATTCTGGCAAATCTACAATTGAATTCAAAATATTTTCTCTAGGAACTCCAGCATTAACAAAATCAATCCAAGAAACAATAGGACTTTTCACTGCAATAAATTCAACACCTTCTGCATCTCTAGCAGCTGGCCAATCAGAACGATGATTATCACCAACATAATAGAAACCGCCTTTTACATGTTTTTTAACAGAATCAAAAACTTTTGGATCTGGTTTATGTACAGGGGTATCATCATGAGTTAGTATAAATGAAAAATCTTCAACAGGTATTTCAGCGGTTTCTAAAAGATGTGTTGCTCCTCTTCTACTTCTAGAAGTAAGTATACCAAGAACATATTCATTTTTTAGCTTCTTAATAACTTCAACAGCTCCTTTAACAGCAGGATAATCAGGAAGTTCTAAACCAGCTTTATGAAATAATTCATAAAATCCTTGTGTAGTTATACCCCAATGTTCCAATGTAAAATCATTCCATGGTAAACCATAATGTTTTCTATATGCTCCTTCTGGAGGACGAGGAAGTCCCATTTGAACAGGAAGTTCTTCAGCAATGTATCTGTTAATACACCATGAATCTATCAATGTATCATCATTATCAAAAACAATTACACGTTTTTTCATTAGTTCAACCCCAAAATCTTTTTAGCATTTTCAGAAATTCTTTCATTATATATTGCAGAAGTTTCTTCACCTTTATCTTCTTTTAGTGCAGATATCAGTTCTTTAACAATAGTTTTCTCTTTTTTACCAAACGCAGAAATTTGACCAAGATGTTCTGAAATAATCTTATCTTCAAGTTCATCAATATCACTAATATTTTCATCAGTGTCTAGTTCTTCAAATTCTTTTGTTTTCAAAGCAGAAGTATTTTTCTTTAATCCAATAGCTCCTGTTTTTTCAAGTATATCGTCAAGTCTAATATCAGAAGGTTTACCAGTTTCTAAAGTTCCTTTAATTCTCACTAATACTAAGGAATTCTCAGTATCTTTCATCTTTTCTTCAATAGTTTCTTTAATTTCCTTTTCAACTTCAGTAGAAGACTTATTATCAGCATCAAATTTGAAATCAACTACATCAATCAACTTAATTTCCTGCCAATCTATTTTCAATTCTTTATTATCACTAACTTCTACTAAATAAAATCCACCTACTTTATTTTTTTCTAATTCCTGAAAATTACATGGAAACAAAGCACCTGGAAATATAACTGCACCTAAACCATCTTCTTTCATTTCAAAAGTATGATGAACATGTCCTGTAGCATAATAATCAAACCCTTTTGGTATATCATATATAGGTAAAGCATGCATTTCTTTCAAATGCTCAGGTTTATACTCTTCAATAGCAGAATGAAACATGAATATTCTAAACTTATTTTTCTGTTCTTCAGTTAATTCAATAGGTTTAATTTTTTTAAACAATTCCGATTCTAAACCAGCACGCTTTCCCATCATTCCAGCTATTACTATTTTATCAGTTTCTGTTAATTCTAAAATTACTTCATCATTTTCTTCAAATTTAGCTACATTTTTTACTAAACCTGCACCTTCTAACACAGATATCATTGTTTTTCCAGAAGGAGAAAAATCATGGCTACCAGCTACAATAAATATCTCTATACCACTATCCCTGGCTTTTTTCAGCAGTTTAACAGTCATAGTAACATCATCTATAGGAGGAAGATTGGTATCAAATAAATCTCCAGCAATTAGTATAATATCAACTTCTTTGCTAATAGATAGGTTAATGGCCCTTTCAAATGCTTTCAAAGGCTTATCTTCTAATTCAGGATGATTATGCCAACAGCCTATATGACAATCAGATATATGCGCAAACTTTAGAACCATGCAATATCTATCACACTAAATCTTAAATATATCAGACACGTTATAATTGTATGGAAAATATACAATTTGAAATTGAAGGAAACGAATTTGAATGTGCTCAGTGCAATGAAACTGTAAAAATACCAGCGTCATGTAAAAAAAGACTTGAAGATATTGATGCAGTACCTTGTGAAGTATCCTGCCCAAAATGTGACACATTATATCTTGTTGGAAAAGATCCAAATAGCTCTGGTTTTATTATAACTGAAAAAACTGGTTCTACAACTGAAGCTGAAGAAATAGTTGAAGAAGAACTTGAAGATGAATAATTTACTTAGCTGGCTTAAACAATCTTCCCGGCTTTTTCAATTTACGTTTCTTTTTTATCTTAGATTTCTTTTTTATTATTTTATCTAATTTCTCCCTAAAGTAATATATTAGTATTATCAACACTGGAGCTATAATTATAATTATCCATGAACCTGAGGTATCAACTTCAAATACAGTTTCATCCGCAATCTCTTTTTCATCAGAATCACTGGCAAAGTTGAATATACTCAAAGTTTCTTCTACACTAGTTACAATATTTTCATATATTTCCAAATCTGCAATAGGTGCTATAACAGAATCTTCGAGCATTGAATACAATTCATTCCAGGATATCATATCTGCGGAATCTACTTCCACATCTTCTAAATCAATGGTTGTTATTGGTGGTATTGTACTTTCTATAGTATTGACAATATTAGTGGTTGTAGATGTTATTGAAGTCTCAGCTGTAGTTTCTGATGTTCCCCCTGTAGGTGCAATAGTTGTTAGATCAGGATTAGCTGTTGTTGTTGAACCAATAGTTGTAGTAGTTGATATCACATTAATCCAAATTTCATCTGTGGCAGTATTATTAGCAGTATCATTTACAGTAATATTTACCCAGTATTTATCAACTGGAGGATTAGTTACTGTCTGAAAATATCCAGTTGAATTAATTGTAAAGTTCAATGTATTATTTAGATTAAAATTACTGATTCCAGCATTATCAGTTGCATTAAATTGTACAGCTACTGGAGTCCCTACTCCTTCAGTTATGTTATGCGCTGAAATAGTTGGATTAGTTGTGTCGCTTACATTAACCCACACCTCCACATTAACTGTGTTATTTGCAGTATCATTAACAGTTATATTTAGCCAATAAAGAGCATCCGATCCAGGATACATTAATGTAAGGTCTGTTATATTTTCAAGATACCCTGTTCTGTTTATCTGAAAGTTAGTAGTATCATTCACACTAAAATAATCAATTGCTGAATTATCTGTTCCATTAAATTGTACTGAAACATTAGTTGGATATTCTACGCTAATGTTATGTGCAGCAACAGCTGGATTAGTTGTATCAGTCAAATTTATTTCATGATTAAGATTATTTTCATTTGTTGATACATTATACAATACACTAGTTCCAGCATATCCTGAAGCACCAACTGTTATATTATAAAATGAATAATCACTTCGTACTGTTTTATCACGTATATAATCTATCAAATTTTCACCTGATTCAGTAAATCCAGTTGAATCAGTTGTAAAGTTCTTAATAAGATTTCCTGTAGAATTATATGCTTCAACTATTGCATTATTTACCGGTATCCCATCCGGAGTTGTTACATTTGTTCTATAATACCATGCTCTAATAACTTGAGAAGAAACACAGCTAGCGCCACAAAGATATGATTCATCACCATAGCTAATATTCAAAATAGTATTATTTGTTATAGTAGCAAAAGCAATACTAGTTGATACATTTTTTTCTGAAATAAAAGATAGGTTTATATTTTTAAACAGATTGTGCATAATATCAGAACCAGGAGATGAAAAAAGTATTCCTGTCTCTGAATTATTTATTGTTATATTTTCAAAAATATTATATATCACATCAGCACCAGTAGAAAGATCATTTAAAGAAATACCAGTAGTAGAAGATAAAATAGTCAAATTATATGCCGAAGTATTTTGTGAATTTAATAATTGAACCCCTGTACTTTGATTATTAATAATTCCATTTCTTACAGTTGCATAATGTCCATTAACTTTAACTCCAATCTTAGTTTGGTCAGCACCAAGAATTGTNTATCCACCTAAATCCAAAATAACATTATTTGATTGTATTACAAGACAATCTGCTGTTGTATTAATTAATGATTGGTTCAATGTATAAGTTCCTGGTTCTACAATATTTCCACATTCAAAAATAGTTGTACCATTACTAGCATTATATATTGCATAGCCTGTTGGCCCTTCACTTGGTGCTAAGAATCCAATTCCTAAAGATATTATTATAGCAAATACTAACACTACTAAATATCTAGCACTATCTTGGCTAATCATCCAAATTCACTAAATACTATATGCAAAAAGGGGTATTTATTTAAGAAAATTAATCGTGTTTATGCTTTTTCAGAGCCATTTCAACAAGAACATCCTTTTTCATGAAGTTCTCAGGAAAAGCTAAAAGTAATTCTTCTTTTTTCCTATTATGAAGTAAACTATGATCTTCAAATTTCATATGTAAGTCATGTTTTTTAGGTTCCATCAGTAATTCAGGGAATTTCATAGATATTGTTTCTTTAGGTTTCATTGGTTCTGGTACAGATAAATGTAAAGGAGCTCTTGTATAACCATCTAAACTATTTTCATTAAATGACATATGTAGTTCATGCGTGTCTTTCAAATCAATATTATTAAATTTCAAAAGCATTTCTTCTCTTTTAGCAATATCAGGTTCAGGTATTGATAAATGGAAATTTTTATTACCATGTATTTTTTCTTTTATTATATCTCCGCAATCACTGCAAAACCTTCCTAATAATCCAACAGCACTGCATGATTCACAATACTTTATACCACAATGTACACAATCTTGTAACTCATTCTGATCACTCACTGAACCACAAGACGTACATGAGAACATAATACTAATTATCAGAACTTGTATTTATTGTTTCTTTTTCATTATTTGCTATTTTATCACAGTGTTCTTTATACCCACAATATGAGCACATGTCATATTCCCATAAAGATTTATCAGGTATAGAAGGAACCTTTCCTTGAACAATCATTTCCTTTAACTCAGTAAATTGTTTAATCAAATTTTGAATAATATCCTCATTTTTTGTAATAATAAATTCTTTCAGTTCCTGATTAGCCTTATTTTCCATCAAAAGAATGCCTTTAGGAATATTGAAATAATGCATATACAACTGTATTTGTTTCATATGTTCTGGTTTAGGCATTGGTCCTAATTTTTGAAAACCAAATGGAGAAATGCTTTTCATCTCCAATACATAATTTTCACCATCTATACACAATATACCATCAGCTCTACCTCTAAATAATTCAGTTTCCGGTATCTTAACTTCTGAAGCTGTAACAATACCTAAAGAATATAATACACTCATTAATCTCATATGTACTTGATCACCTTGCTGAAATACTCTATACATACGAGGTTCCATTGCTTCACATTCTACACCAGTAACTTTGAAGAATATTTTTCGAGGACAATCCCCAAGTTCTGATGCATAGAAATGTTTTCTTGGTTTACTATCTTCAACCCTTTCATAAAATTTATTAATCTTTTCAGTAAGCATCACTAGATATAGATTTTCAAATATTTATGTATGTTTCCTACTAATTATCACTAAAATTAATGACTTTAAATACCTTCCCACTTAAGTGGGACTATGAGACCTAAAACAGAAGAAGATACTCCAGATGCTAAAAAACTAGCTTATACTGATTTTAGACAAGCTGGTGGAATGTCAACGAGCGCAATGCAAGAAGCATTAGCAATAGGTACTGCTGCACATTTAGCACGAACACCATATGCTGCTGCTGGTATTGACGCACGTAGAGATATAGCTCGAGCACAAGTTTAATTCTTGGAAAATCTTTTATATTAAATACGCGACATATATAGTTTATGGCATTTGAATACAAAGAACATCAAGCTGATATAGGTATAGTAGGTATTGGTTCTACTTTAGAAGAGTCATTTGAAGAAGCTGCAAAAGCAATGTTTGAAATTATGACTGACATTAGTCGTGTAAAAGATAAAGAAAAAGTCAAACTAGAGGTTAATGCAGATAGTTTAGATAAATTATTGATAGAATTTCTAAATGAACTCTTATTTTTGAAAGATAGTAAAGCAATGTTATTTTCTTTATTTGCTGCAAACATTCATAAACATAAAGATGAAAACGGAGTTATACAATACAATCTAAAAGCACGTATATTTGGAGAAACTACTGATACACAAAGACATTTCCTAAAAACTGAAGTAAAAGCTGCAACTTATTCTGGATTAAAAGTATATGAATTAGCTGGTAAATTCTATTCAGAATGCGTAGTTGATGTTTGATCAACTTTTTTCCAATATTTTATTCGATTAAATCTATTATATAATTTAATAGTATCTTTAATTGCAATATTAGCTGCAGAAGAATAATCAGTAATTGGAATAAACTCTAAAACTACGTAAGAAGGACCAGCATTAGGACAAGCAATATGGAATGTACCTCTTGCTAAATCTGGATCTCTGCGATAATTTGTAAACTCGTTAATATCTCCACTAAATTTATTAAATGAAAAATTAGCTGCTTGACAAGGAATTCCATGATAATCACCTGCATTTCCACCCATACTTTCATGTAACAAATGGTCACCCATTTTATCTAACATTTTTCTTACATTTTCATTAGCAACAGTTCTATTCATAAGAATCACTAAATATTTTATTTTTTAAGGGTTTTAGAATTGCATATCAGTTGTTAGCTCTGCTAAACTTAGTATGTAAATACCTATTTTCTTAAAATGATGGAGCCATTCTATCTCATCTTCTGATAATTTACCATGTAAATCAGCAGCTAATTTTGTACCAGCTTTATCGTTTCTATATAATTTAATAAGAAGTTCTTTGTCAAAATCAAAGAATAATTTATGAAATAAATTTAATTGCTCTTTTTGTACTTCATACAATTTTCTAATACCAGAACTTGATTTTTTCTTATTTTCAAGAATATGCACAGCTAATTTCTTGAATTCATCACCTAAAAGCTCTAATGTGAAAACTAAAGAATAAACTATACTTGTTTTTTTACAATCTTCATACCCTTTTTTATTCAATACTCTAAAACAATAATCTTCAAATCTATCAAGATTTGTATCAATTAAATGAATTGCTTTCAATCCTTCCTTTTGTCCATCTAATCCTTCTCCAATATCAGTAGCTTCTGTATTAAGCAACATGAATATTCTCTTTATAGCATTATGAAACTCTTTATCTGTAATTTCACTAAGATCCTTTATAATACAATACTTGTTTTTTTGCTCAATTAACTCCATTCCAACAAGTCTATTTACACAGCTACTAACTGCTTCCATTGAACTTAGAGGATACTTATCAATAGATGTTTTTGTGCTATCTTTTAGACAATCTAGAGTATTATATGAAAATGCAGAATAGATTTTCTTCTCCCCTGCTTCTATACCAGAAACACGTATTTCATCATAACCTAATCTATAAGCTGAAGATACATACCGCCATATCAATGCTGGTGGTAATCCTGTAATATCTACATTAATAGAAGATATTTCTCCTGTGCCATTACCATTCTTTTCAACCATTAAGCCTCTTCCTTGCTCATTAACTTCTACTTCTTCACCAGGCACAATAGTGTTCTTTTCAACCCATTTACTAGGTAATGTTATAGTCAATGTGTTATGTCCTTGCTTAATAACCTTTCTTTTCATATTTCCACCTTTATGTATATATTTTAGAAATATATATATTAAAAGGCTTAGTATATTCAATACATACAAAATATATACCATATTGAATATAGTGATTATGTATATTACTTATTGACAACAATTAAACATAACTCAATACAATTCTATGAAATGACAACAGCTGTTACACGTGATGCAGATGTCGAGTATATACTAATGCATGCTACAACTAAAGATCTTGTAAGAGACGAAACAGGAAAAATACTTTATGTTACATTTGAACGAATTGTTTCTGTCCCAGACACTGACCGATTTGATTGTTATAATGCAGTTGCCTTATCTGAACTTGAATGCGAACGTTGTAAAGATGCCACAGTTAATATCATGCCTGGACAGAAATTTCATTTACATGGTTCAAAAAAATTTCATAAATTAAAATGTCACACAGATTCTACAGAACAATAAGAAACCAATTTAAACTAATCAAATAACCTATTCCTATGAAAGCAGCAAATGTTGATTTAGACAAACTTCAATTAAATAAAACAGAAGAATTTGTATATGAAATTCCTAAACAAGGCGATATGCTAGTTCCTGGAAGAATCTATGGAAATGAGAATATTATCAACCACCTCAAAGACGATGTAAAAGAAGGTAAAGATTGGAATGCTATGTCACAAATAGTAAATGTAGCTGCTTTACCTGGAATACAAAAAGCTTCATTAGCAATGGCAGATGTACACCCAGGTTATGGATTTCCTATTGGTGGAGTAGGAGCTTTCAATTTGAAAGAAGGTGTAATTAGTGTAGCTGGAGTAGGCTTTGATGTCTCATGTGGCGTTCATACAATGGCTACTACTTTAACAAAAGAAGATGTTCTAAAAAAGCACAAAGAATTAGCAGATGCATTGTTCAAAGAAATACCCGCTGGATTAGGTATTGGTGGTAAAATCACATTAACACCAGCAGAAGTAGATGAACTAATGACAAAAGGAGCTAAGTTTGCAATTGCAAGAGGTTTTGGTAATACACAAGATTTAGAATATATTGAAAATAATGGAACCGCTGAAGGAGCAGATCCTAATGCTGTCTCAGACAAAGCAAAACAACGTGAAGGAAAACAATTAGGTACTCTAGGATCAGGTAATCATTATTTAGAAGTTCAATATGTTGATAAAATCTATAATGAAAAAGCTGCTCAAGCTTATGGTTTGAAGATGAATCAAGTTGTTGTTTCAATTCATTGTGGTTCTCGTGCCGGAGGTCATCAAATTGGTACTGATTACTTAGATATCTTAGAAAAAGCAAGTAAAAAATATGATATTCCTATTCGTGATAAAGAACTAGTTTGTGCTCCTATAGAATCTGAAGAAGGTAAGCAATACTATGCTGCAGTATCTGCAGGTGCAAATATTGCATTAGCAAATAGACAAGTTATAGGACATCTTACAAGAGAAACAGTATCAAAAGTTATGGATATTAGTGACAAAGATATTACAACTTTCTATGACATTAGCCATAACACTGCAAGATTAGAAGAACATGATGGTGAAAAATTATTAGTTCATAGAAAAGGAGCAACTCGCGCATTTGGTCCAGGTAGAGAAGAAATTCCTGTTAAGTATCGGAATATAGGACAACCAGTACTAGTAGGAGGAACAATGGGAACTTGTTCATTTATTTTACACGGAACTCAGAAAGGTATGGATGAAACATTTGGTTCTGCAATGCATGGTGCCGGCCGTCGTATGAGCAGAGTTCAGGCAAAACAACAATTTCGCGGTGACAAGCTTATAGGACAATTAGGACAACAAGGAATTATAATCAAAGCTCATAGTAATGCTGGTGTAGCAGAAGAAGCCCCAGGAGCTTACAAAGATGTTAATGAAGTCATAGATGTCATGGTTAATGCTGGTATAGTTGGAAATGTAGTTAGACTAAAGCCACTAATTTCTGTAAAAGGATAATATACACCTTTAAGTTGACAGTAATATAAAACCGACTCATGGTGAGAGACGGCTTTTAGCACAGGTTACCCTTTGGTTTAAGGGATCCTGCTTTGTTGTTGTGTTACGTAGCGCTTGTTTCCGTGTCGTCATCCGGTTTCCAATCCGGGTGATCCTCACACCACTCATGAACTATCGCCTGAACTGGCACCGGCAACGAACCACTTGGCATACCAACCAAGCTGCCTTGCTCATGATGGAACACTACAGCGTCAATGTGTTGCTGTCCAACAGGCGTTTTACGAGGCTGCCCATCAAACAAACAACCGCTAGTTGCAAGCAGATGATTGGCCAACCGATATTTCTCCCCGTTACTAAGGGGCTGATCCAAATCCACTGCCTGCTTAATCTCAGCAATACTTCTCATCCTCTTCTTTGCCATGCCTGAAACCTTTCCGCCCAATTCAAGGGCTTAAACTAGAAAATAACCTCACTCCTTTGGATCGTCAGACGTAGTGGGATGGTTGTGCGTCTCCTGCTTGGCTATCTTCGGAGGAATAGCGAAAAACACACCCAAAGTTTTTGAGCATGCCTTTCTCACCACAGCATCAACCGCTTCCCGAAATCCACCAAACTTCGATGGAAGTTCATCTGGTTGTCCACGCCACTTTTCCTCTTCCTTGAGAACCACTTGCTCAACACTGGAATCAAGCGGATCTTGTCCAAGTCGGGTATCGCTTGCAAATACTTCATACTTCACAATACTCACGACACCTTCCGTGTAATTAACGAGGACAACTGAACCATGAACAGAAAAACATGCATGGTCCTCAGAAGGGTTTTTTGTTTCCCATAACTGTCGGTAAGGCCGCAGTTTCTTTCCAGATCCACCTGCGACAATTGTAGCAAAACCATTACCACCGGTTTCAGAAACCTCTATCACAATACGCGGTTTCTTATCCCGAACCAGTTCTGGAACCTCGTAGGTGTTGAGATCTCCTTGCTTATGAATCTTCGCAAAAACATCTCCGCTACGTAATGTAACCCACGAAGTATAACCCTGCTGTTCCAACCTCCTTGAAAGTATGTCAGGTTTTTCCTGACCCTTGATTTTCACAGCAACAAACACGTTACCACCTCCTTTCGTGGTATCAAATCATTTGCTGAGGACCATCTTTGTTGTTCGACTGGTCCTGGCCAGGAATGAAACCAACCAAATGATATCCCAAAAGTTCCATCTGGAATACAAACCAGCAGAGAGCATTGTAATCAGCTGTTCCCTGGTCCACTTTCTTGACCTCAACCACCTGAGGTGGCATGCTTGGAACCACCTTCACCTTGATGACCTTCTTATCACCATTCATCTCTACATCCTCCAAAAGAAACAAGAAAATAGCTACAGACCACCTGCAGCTGAACGCATAATCCTACCTCAGCATTCCTCAACACTGGGTAGGTTAAATGAAATGAAATCAGAACACGGCAGTCTTAACAGGTTGCTGCCAATCTGTTCTTTTTCGAAACGCGAGTACGACTCTTGGGCTTCGGAAGCTTGGAAGCCGGAAGCGCGCCCATGTCCTTCATGACCTTGATAAGCTTTTTGTGCTTTCCATGAACAGCGTGGTCAAGGGGCGTCCGACCTTTATTATCCAGAGCGTTGATACCAACCTTTCCTGTTCCCTTTCTCTGGACAAACACAACAACAGCTTCCTGGTTTCCCTTACGCGCTGCCTGCCAAATCGATGAAGGAAACCCTATTACCCACCACGTCGGCATACATCCTCCCAGTTCCCCTGCTATACGCAGGTAAATAAAAAAAGAAACAACCAACCAAACACTGATGCAACACTCCTTTCTCTCCCTCCAGTTATGCAGCATGTGAGATGTCAACACCGAATGGTGTCAACACTGTACCAGTTTGCGCCTTGTGATACGCAGCCTCGCCCGCAGCTTGGAATTGCGTGCGACCAAGGTACTTGAAATACGACCGTGGCGCAACCACATCTGTACGAAGAATCACCCATTCTTGCCCTGCCCGAAGACGACCGTCCTTAAGCATGTAAGCATCTCCAGACCAAAGCACATGGGAGTTGACATCAATAAATCCTGTGACATCAGAAGTCACAGAAATCATCCAATGTCCATCGAACAGAGAACTTCCGCCCAGGCGCCGGAACTTCATCTTTTCGCCAAGAGCATTGCAGAACACAGTAGCTCTTGTTCTTCCATTGGATCCAATGGTAAACTCTTCAGCCTGAATAAAGAGCTCCACTGAAGCGATTCCCCGAATTTCCGGCGGAACTCGGAAGACCTGGCCCGGAATACCATTACGACTTCTCGCATCGTGCTTCTTCAGCTCGATGAAGACGAACTTGCCATGGTTGGCAAAATGGATGTGCTGCCGACGACTCTCGATTGCCGCAATTTGCGTTTCGTTCAGACACGCCGCCAACACTCTGGCAAAAACCTTAAACATGACTCTTCCCTCCAACAAAAACTAGAAAATAGCTGCAGACCATCTACAGCCAAACCACTAACGACCTGCACGAACACGTATCAGTTGAACTGAACCATGGGGTTCATAATTCCCCATTTCTCCTCCACAGATGATCAAGTAATTCACAAGGTCAACATGACCACCGGCATCTGCAAAGTCTGTTGCAGTTTCCCAGTAATCAGTCTTCTTGTTGATGCGAGCTCCATGAATGAGCATAAGCATCACCAATACCTTGTCATTGTTCGCAGCAGCATAGTGAAGTGCAGTGTATCCATCCTCATCCACAGAATCAGGATGAACTCCACTCTTGAGAAATCTTGACACTGTCTCAACAGCGCCAATTGCTGCATACTTGACCATCACGATCTCGTTGTCACGAATTTGCTCACGAGAAACTCTGGAAACCTTATTGTCATTCTTGCTCAGCTCGCGCGCAACAAGAACAACAATAACGGGAAACAAAACCAACAGCATGACATCAACCATCGGCATTGTATCGAACATCGGGTCAACCTCCGAAAAAAGGTTTCACCCTCCCTTGAGTGTGCTGCTACTGTTTTCTTTTCGCAGCAGCTTTTTTCGCTTCCCTGAACTCGATCATGAAATTTGGCCAATGCTTGACCAGCTGACCAAGATAGTTGTTGTAGATGTCACTGGCAACTGTCTCGGTCTCATCCACAACCTTATCCCGTTCATCGACGTCAGGGTACCTATCCATCAGCTTCACTTGCCAAGAAATATCAGCCTGCATCACTCCCACAAGACGAAGCCGGTAGGATGATACCTTCACTTTCATTTCCATGACCAAGATTTCCCGATCCAATAGAATCGGATCATTTTTCGCAAGATCCTTGAGCTTCTCCAGCTCTTTCTGGGCCTCTTCGAGGTACATGTCCATCACACACAAAACACTTTGCAGGACATGTTCTGTGGCCAGAATCTTGGCCCCTTCCTGGACAAACTCCTCTCTACCCGCATCAATCGGCACTGAAGCCGAAGACGCCTCGTCAGCCAGGATGAAAATCGTTCCAAACATCACTGCTATCACAATCAACCTCTTCATCTCAACACCCTCCAACAAAAACTAGAAAATAGCTACAGACCATCTGCAGCTAAATAGATGTTTGCATCATGGGAGCAATAACCCACTTGTAAACAGCTAGCAAGCTACCCACAGCCAACGCAACCATTGCCACTGCAAACAAGATGTAAGGCCAACCCTTCATCGTAAACTCCTCTCCTGAAAAATGGGACTCTGACAGACTATCCAATGTGGTCCATGATTGCCCTCGCAAAATCCCATGCAAGGTCTTTCATGTTCCCCAGTTGCTCTTCACGATAATACACATTCAATTTTTCGTGAAGGTCTTCTGGTATACGCGTCGGGCAACGCTTGCCTGCTTCCAAGATATCCATACGAGCGCCCATCGCGCTGTCACCACCAATAGCAACAACAAGCCAAGCAAGTGCTTCTGCTCCACCACCATACCCTTCGGCGATCTTCAGAAGGTCATCATCTGAGATATCAAAGCACTTCATGCTAGTGAGTTCCGTTAAAAACTGCCGGATCTCAGAGTCCCTTCTGTTGTTTGCCACCACCGGTGAGTTCTCACGATACCAGAAAAACAATGTAATTCCCAACATCGCAATGAACATTAACACTGTTTGTCCTACAGAAGGATCAAACAACATCATCCAAACCACAAACAAGAAAGCCATTGCAATAAATCTTGACATCTTTCCGTCCTCCAACAAAAACTAGAAAGTAGCTGAGAACCATTCTCAGCTGTTAGCTTGAAACAAGCCAGCTATTGCGGGGCACTGTTTCGCCGTATGCTGCATCATATCCATCTGGATCCATTGTCACACGTCCAAAACTGTTCCAGATATGCAGTGCCTCCAACCACTGGTAGATCTTACCCAATTCCTTCTCATCAACTGAGATGTGATGGATATGTAAATGGGCTATGACCTTGTCAGGAGCCTCCTTCATCAACTTGCCTATACCACCAGACAAAGAATCGTTCAGAAAAATGCAGAAAGCTGGATCTTCCACCGCAATCTTCAGAATCTCAAGCTGCGTCGGCGTTGGAGTGAAAACATCCTTTTTTTCAGACGCCTGACGAATCCTTTCCATGAGATCCTCAAGTGTACCACGAACACTATCCCGTTCCGCCTTCATTGCCTGATACTTGTAAATCGCGCAAGCCAATGCCACTAACGACACCAACAACGCTACTCCCATAATACCATACAACATCTTTCCATCCTCCAACAAAAACAAGAAAGTAACTGAGAACCATTCTCAGTCAAACGCATAAACCTACCCTACACTTTTCAGCGCAAAGCAGGAGTATATCATTTGACTCGGTCTTTCATGAGCTTGCAAATAACAATAACACTACTACCAAGCAAGCCCACAATATTAACCAGCCAAATGACACGGTTATCTATGGACCATCCGTAAACAGCCCACAAACCACTGGTGAAAGCACACATGGAAAAGGTAACCAGAGAAACTCCTTCCAGGTGTTTCTCCACAATTGCCTTGACTGCTTGTGGCAAGAATTGAAAACCACATATCACACCAACAACCACACCAACCCATACCAATGGATTAGCCTTTTCTGGCCGGATGTGATTGAAAATCATATTACTGATTCCAATCACACACAGCACACACATCACAACTATGGACCAGGCAATAGCATATTTTCTAGCCTTTTCCATTAGTTTCCTCCTTAATAGAGGTTCTTTGCTAAGCAGCAACACTCTCGCGATGGATATGTTCCACCACAAGTTTTGCCCGAATGATCTGAGCAAGCACATCTTCACGATTTTCAATGTCTAAACCAACCCAGACACCTTTCTCGCGAAGCGCTTTTTCAGTTTCTTCTGGCGTACCAGGAGACCCCAGAGCAATTGGGATGTACCTCCAGTGTTCCTTTACAGCTTTGCTCAGGAATTCAATCACACCTGTCAGAGACGACTTGACCTGAAAGCCAAATCCATCTGAAAGACGAACATCAATACCATGGTCTCCAAAACCATCAGTATTGACACCATTGAGCTTTTCAGCATAAACATCATTCAGCTCATAACCAATCAAACTAGTCATTGCACTCATCTTTTACCTCCTAGCTGCCAAGGGCAGCTGAAACAAGAAAATATCTGCTATCTCTAGCAGAAGACCATGGCCCTGTCCCACGCTTCTCAGCGCAAGACAGGAATTCCTCATGGAGTTGGGCCTGGAGGTGGTCCAGTTTTTGCAGCCTCCAAGGCTTTTTCTGCCAAAACCTGTTCCTTTCTGGCGTCTGCCCACTCCTTCCGCTTCTTCGCAATTGAAACAAGAGTGTTCATGATTGTTGGCATGAGGAAGAAAATACCAACAGCAACAAACACAACAAAACCGCAAAGCTGTAATAATACCTCCATCTTTCCATCCTCCAAAAGAAACAAGAAACTAGAGCGGAAATCTGCAATCACGAGGCGCAACCATGTCCCAGATTTCTCTGGCGCCATCAGTGACTTTCAGAATCTCCTTGATCTCATCCCGGTCAGCTTCTCCTCGGCGATATACACCACCATCATCAGAAAAGCTGTAATACCAGTCATGCTTCATGAGCCTGTCATACAATGCCAACCCATCCTGCCCCCACTCTTCCAGGACAGAATCTCGGCGATTTTGCTCAACAACAACCCCTTCCAACTTCTTCTTGGCTTCCTCGTCCTCGCGATCCGAGCGTTTCTTGCGAACATCCGTCTCTTTCACTTGAAACGCCTGCTTGGCCTGGTCAAGGGTTCCAGGAAAACCAAAACCACCACTGATCACTGTCACAAATTCATCTTCAGACGGAAGCGTCGTGATTTCGTGAACGCGACCTTGCAGGCTCTTTTCATTGCGCCAGGCCACATCCACTGAGCAGAAGTTGCCAGCTTTCAGACCGCGTTCCTCATCTTCACTCTGATAAATGAACACGATCTTCCCCTTTTCTTCACCTTCAGCAACCCAGCCAACCAGCTCGCCAGTTCTCTTCTTGTCAGCAGCAAGCCTGACCCAAATCAATTCCTTAGCCATCTTTACGTCTCCATGTCCGCCAATTTTTACATCTGCAGCAAGACGGACTTTGCTTTGCAGACGGCTTTACAAAACGTGCCCAATACACGTTTGAAATATGATCCTGTGCCATACTCTTCAGCATAACACAGGGCCAGAGGTTCTGTTGCTGGGCATATCCTCATAACCCCGTTGTGCGTATCTAGGTGAATCCAGATAGGCCCAAATGGCTGGTTGTCATATAACACCCTCCTCCTCTGCCTTCTTTCACCCGTAGGTGCAAACCCTGTCGCAGAGCTAACAAGGTTCTTTACTTTTTCATGATCTTCTCGATGATCGCAGCTGCGAAGTCAATCGCCAGCTGCCTGTGACCATCAAGAGTTGCTTCTGTCAACACGGGCATCGGAACCACCCTGAACAACTCAGCTGTACGGAGGAACCTTTGCAAACGAAGGACCCTTGCCTTTTCAGAGTCTCCGTCATGATCTTCTGTCTGAAGACCAACCATGATCACACCCAGAGCTTCATGCGCCGGACTGATTTCATGGCCAACCGTAATAGGATCTCCGTCAGCGTCCTCCAAATCAAGGAGTGTGACTGCCAATACTGACATCTCTTTATAATTCATACCAACATCCTCCAAAAGAAACTAGAAAGTAGCTGCAAACCGTTTGCAGCCAACAACGTCTTTTGCACGTCTAGCGTGCGAGAAATTGTAACGAATAGCCATCACATTGACTACTTATGTCAAACAACCCACAGAGCTGCTTTGAAACAAGAAAACCAGATTAAATTTCTGGAAATTCCTTTTCAAGCGCTCAACATGAGCTGGTTCTTATGATACTCTGTTAAGAGTACGATCAACATCTTCTTTGAAGACATTGTAAATTAACCACGCTGTAATAGCTTGGTTAATGGTTGTTACTTATTGATAGTAATATTATACCTGAGAGCCGTATTTAAGCTTTTATTATGCGTTGTTTAACGTAGTTTCGTCACATTAACGGTATATGGTATTAATTAAACAATTGAAAATACTACATATACATGCCTTTAACACTTAAAGAGCTTCAAACACTGATTATGGAACAAGCTAAGAAAAAGGGATTTGGTCCAAAACCTCAAGATATCAACATTTCTGAGAAAATAG
>NZEE01000005.1 GCA_002688965.1 archaeon
AAAAAATAAAACGAGGAGACAAAAGAAAAATATTAGTATCTGCCCGTTTACCCTACACCATAGATCAAAGTAAGGTAATTGATGGGCTCCAATATCGATTATGGGTTAGAGAAGGAAATGCACAAGTTAGTGTTATTGATTGGCAAGATGTAAATAGGGCGTTTATTAAAAATTATTTTATTTTAGATACGTCTTGGATGATACCAAATGAATATTTTATTGACATCAAGTTAACCTCCAACCAAGAGGTTTTAACATACACTGAACAAATGAAGTTCCAAATAGTCAACCAGGTTGACCAATTACACTGATTTTAGACGTCCTGGTGGGTTTTTAGGTAGTCTTTTTATATATCTATATAAAAGACAAGCAAATCGTCTAAATGGAAAGATTTATCAAAATTGTTGTTTTTGAGTATTTTAAGCTGGGGTTTCTTCCTCTTGAGCCTCTGGTTCTGGTGGAATAGTATCAGGGTTTTGAAGAGGNAAAGTNATACTTTCTATTTTCTCCAATGTATCCTTTAACATATCAGTAAAAATTTTATATATNTTTTCTTTGGTCATAGGAATTGGCATTGGGATATCAAAGTTCTCCATAGAAATTCTCTTATCCTTTCTCATAGATGTATCCCCTAGAGTATATTCTATATTTATATTGACATGAGTATCCCCTTTAGGATTTTTTTCATCATATTCTATAAATTGGATATATACCATTAGAGTATTATGATTTCTGAACTTATAATCCACATACTCACCATTTACATGATCTTGGTTAAAAGGAATATATAAGGTAAATCCTTTGTGTCCATCCCATAATGTAACATCATCTGTAANAGTAAATNCACCCTCTTTTGAAATTAAATGTTCGGGATCTTCCCATGTAATGCTTACATNNGCNATTTTNTCCCCNTCCATTCGATCANCNGTTCCTACTCTTCCTTTTATATATGGTGTTAATAATTCACGCATTACTCGATTAAATATATANCCTTTATCTTCTTTCTTATAAAGGGTANCGGCNTCNTCAAATAATTTATCTCCATACCACCAGTAAGTTAAGGCTAAATCATATGCTTGATCATAAGGAAGCTCCATNTCCTCAATTAAAAATGCTGCACCTTCCCACCTATCAAAATNNCCATACATACCACCCNNACCAAATTTCTTATTTAATGTTTTTAACATTNTTTTTTCTGTGAGGGGTAAATTCAGTGGTTAAATCTATTAATTGTGCTTCTAATATTACATCTTTTTTCTTGATTCGCATATATGGGCTAATTTAATAATAAATATCTTATAAAACAAAAAAAAAGGGTAGAAATTNATCTACCCTTTTTNANATTCAANTNNANAGAGATTATTATCTCAACTCATTAATATTGAATGTAACAACACCATCAACAGTNATTCCACCATAGAAACGGTTATTAACCATTTTCTTCGCGTATCGTGTCATGATACCTTTTGTTGGAGCAAAGTTGAANGGGTTTTGCAACGTTGGAGTAAGTTGTAATGGTACGTAAGGTGCGTAAATGTACCCAGTATCCAATAAAGACTTACCTTTATGTCCAATGATGATTGAGTTAGCTGGTGCGTATGGATCACGATATACNGTATATCGTCCTCCTAATGAACCNANTTTCTCAATACCCATNTTGTATTGATCCTGCTCAGGNGCGGCGTTTGATACNTGGAAGTATTCNAANTCGTCAAAAATTGCTGACACTTCAGAAGATACNACTANGAAGTTTGCACCACCTCTAAGAGTTGATTTNTGGATTTGAGCNGANACNTGATTNACTTTGGTAATCAACGTTTGATTCCACTCTTTCTGAGTGTAAGCGTTGAAACCTCCACCNNCAGCGGNTCGTTTCCATCCATTATAATCCCATCTCAACTGCCAAGCTGCACCTACTCTCAAATCTCTAAGGATTTCCCTATCGATTTCAGCAGCTACCTGCTCAGAAAGTAAAGCCGTTAATTCAGCTTCAGCATCAATGTTATGGAATGCACTAACATCTTGTGCTAGTTCCGGAGACCAAGTAGCTCTCAACTTTCTTTCAGTTACGGAAACCACAACTTCATCAAGTTCGAAAGAAACTTCTCCCATTTCAGTAGCAAACTCAAGAGTTGCATATTGAAGCCAAGAAACAACGAAAGTTTGTCCAGTTGAACCGGAACAAGCTCCACAATATCCATCCATACTGTTGCTATCACAATCGATACAACAAGGATGAGTAAGATCTGCTTCAATTAGCAAACATCCATCTGGATCACAAATATCGCCATAATCGACAATACCTCTACCATATTTCTGAGCTACTAACCTAAAAGGTACTGATCCGTTAACGCCAATGATTTCGTTACCTTCACAATCCTCAATTACATCCTCAGTGATTAGTGTCAATGAGGCTAAGAAAGTTTCAGTATCCATTTCATTACCATCTGGTCCAGTTAATCTTCCTGCATTATCGGATGAAAATCCAGTAACACAAAAAGTAATACTTCTACGTGTACCATCAGCTGCTAATGGTTGTTCAGAAGCTGGTGTAGGAACGGTTTCTCCGTTACCACTTAAAATGACTCCTTGGAGTCCACCATGAGTGAATACCGTAGCTAATCCTTTTGATGCGTCAAATAAACCATCATTATAAAAGAGATCGTAAAGATCTTTTTCTAAGAAAGTTGACAGTTGTGTTCCAGCACACGCTGAAAATACACATTCTTGTCCTGGTAGAGCCGGTCCATTTAAAGGTGGATGGTTTCTTCCAGTAGTTTTTGGCACAAAATAGAATAACTTACCAATCGGCATGTTCATGGCTTGTACAGAAACAATGTCGTTAGCCAATAGTTTGGAAAATACTCTCCTTACAATTGGGAAAACAACAGTTTCGAATGAACCTGAAGAGTTTGCACCCGTAGATTCATTTAAAAGAGCTGATGCTTGGTTCTCATACAACTGAGCAATGTTCTCTTTTACGTGACCTTTCAATCCCTCAAGAAATCCTAATTGATTCCATTTAGAAATTGTTTTGCCGCGGATTTGTTTTAGGTGTTCTAGTCCGATATTTCCGACTTCACCTGAATTTAACAAATGTCCCATTTTATTGTTATTTATTTATTATGTTATTATTATTTAAGATATCCTTTTCATTAAATCTTTAATTGCTGCGATTTGTGGATCTACATAAGCAGTAGATTCATTTAAATCAGAAGCAGAAGATTTAACTGTTTTGTTTACCTTATTTTCTACAGATTCCGTTATAGGAACCTGACTTTCTAATTCACCTTTAAGTGACTTATAAATATTTTTTGATTCTTTAATGCTTTCAGCAGTATCAAACCTTTTTAAAATATTCATTTTCTCTTTTTTAGTAGTAGAATGTTCAGTAAACAATCTATTTACATAAGCTAAATTAGTGTTAAATAAAGCAACTTCGTTAAGTTTACCTTTGAATAATTTAAGAGCTTCTTTATATTCATTATTTTTTGTTTTAAGCTCTTTATACTCTTTAAGAATAGTTGAATTAGCGACTTGCTTTTGATTTTTAGATATTTTTTTCCTATTAGAAATTGTTTTTCGTGGTTTTCTAGATTCACTATACCTACCCCCATAAGGGTTGGCTTGATTAGAACCTACTTTAGCACCACTTTTTCGTTGGTACCCATTCTTTTGGTGTCTTTGAAGTTTATCTTCATCCAAATAGTCATCAGGTTCTCCTTGATCACCATGAGATGATCCAGTTTTACCATGATATCCTTTATCAGTGTCTTTATAATCGGCATAATCACTTCTAGTTTTAGATTGATCACCTTTATAATCACCACCTTCATCAAGTTCATAATCTTTATAGTGACCACCTTTACCGTATTTGCCGCCTCCGACATCTCCAGCTCTATGTTTTACACCACCAGAACTTCTTCTTGCGTACTCATCTTTATCTGATCCCCAATCTTCTTCTTCTAATGAGATACCACGATTTTCACTACCGCGTTTACCCCATTTACCATAAGAATCTTCTCGGCGATCTCGATATGATTGTCGGTAGTCCCTTTCAGTTCCCCTTCTCATACCTAAAGACTCATCTTCTTCATCGTCATATCCTTGATGTTCTGTAAGATCACCATCTTCATATTTTTCATAATCAGATAATTTTTTTCCAGATTCTGGTTGATCGACTCCGATAACTCTTTCATCGAGTTCAATTTCATAGATATCTTCACCGCATCCTTCACATAAATCATCTTCATCTAATTCCTCAGATTCTTTGATATAATATTCAGCACCGGTTTCGTTATCAGTTAAGGTTATTCCGTCTTCATCTCTTACAACTTCGACTTCATCTTCATCACCCATTGCTTTAAATACTTTAAGGACTTCTTCATCAGATTGATCAGTAAGATCAATTTCTGATCCGTCCCCAAAATCTAAATCTATAGGTAATTCCGCAATATCTATATCTATATCTTCGCCACCTTCATCAGATAACGCGTCAATATCAAGATTTACTAATTCTGATTCTTCAGCACCAACTTCATCATCAAGATCAAGTTCAGCAACTTCCAAATCACCTCCAGCTTCTTCATCCGCTGGTTCTTCAATGTCTTCATCGGACCCTTCTAGTTCTGCATCGATTTCTATTTCTTCGTCTTCCAGTTGTTCTTTTAGAGACGACTCCACGATGGTTTCAATTTCTTCCTTCATATGTGAAGCAAGTATTTCTTTCGTATTGGCTTTTAAGGCATCCTCTAAGGACTTCGCTTCCAACAAAGCCTCTTCGATGATAGATTTTCTTTTTGTAGCCATTTAATTTGTTTCTTTTATATTTTATTATTAGAATAAATTATTTTAGCGCACGTGATGCGCCATTTTTTTATAAATATACAAGAATTTAGAAAAGTATGATTTTTGGGGTATTTTAATCACATAAAAATTTATCAAAAGAGGAAATTAATAAATCCTTATCATCATTTTTTATAGATTCTGACATTTGTTCTTCTGGAGTGGGCAATTCATCATATATCCAGGAACCAGGAGTTGACGGTGAGGTTACTATATCCCAACAGATTAATTCGAAGTCATCTTGTACGATATTTTTACCATGTTCTTTTTCTAATGACCCAACTCCACGAGAAGATACTCCTATTTTTAATCCTTTTCTTAATAAATTTGCCACTAAATCTCCTTCACAGGAAATAATACCTTGATTAACAAATCCTGGTGACATAATAATTTCTAATTTACCCATTAGAACATTACCTTCCCACCATAGTTCTATAACATTATGTGAAATCCTACTAATAGTAACAATTGAACTTTCAGGGTGATCCGCTTCACCCATAGCTCTTTTATCTTTAATTAACTTTAAATAGTTTTCTGCTTCTCTTTTTAATATATTTTCTGGGTATACTCTATCATTTCTGTTCTCAACCCCATATTTTTGCATTACCGCATAAACAATTAAAGGTTCTTCTATTATTTTTCCTCCGGTAGTTAATTTATTTATTTCATTAATAAATTGTTTATTGTCAGTAGGAGAAATATAACCAGCATCATCTTCTATTAGAATACCTTTTTTTTGTAATTCATTTTCTTTTAATACTTTTATCATAATGACATACTTTAATTATAAATATATCTATACAATAAAAAACTTTATTTTTTCGTTTTATAAAAAATAAAATGATCTTGATTTTCTAAACAATCATTTATAATATTTTTTACTAGGTAAGTTGCAATATTTATTATTTTGGGTTTATTGACAGGAAAATTATTTTTTTGATATAGGGTAATTTCACACGACATAAAACTTCTTTTATGTTCACTTATACCTGAAGATCTCATATCTAAATCTACAATATATTTATTTTTATAAAAATCTTCTACATCTATTATAGAATTTATGTTATGTTTTATTTGTTTTTTTAATTTACTTATTACACCATCATAATTTATAATCTCATTGGTAGGTATTAATTCGCCCCACGCTGAAAGGCCAATATAAATACTTCTAGGGTTTTTATTATCAACGGTACCTAATTTTACTTTGTAATTTGAATTTACATCTAACGTAATTTCTTTTCCTCGTTTCATCCATAATATTTTATTTTAATGTTATTTTCTTTTATAAAAATATAATCAAAAAAACCTCATTTGTCAATTAGCAAAAAAAAAGCCCATCATAAGATGGGCCTCTTTTCTATTTGTTATCTAAATAACTATTTTTTATCTAACAATTTCACTAGTACGACAACTGCTAATAGACCAACGAATCCAGAGTTTCCTAAAGATTCAATTAGAGCAGTAACATTGCCAACTACATCCATTCCAAATACAGCTCCTCCGAAGAGTACTTGTACTAAGATGCCTACAGTTAAGAATGTAAATAATAATTCTGTAACTCCAGAGAAAAATGTTTTGATACTTCCAAATATC
>NZEE01000006.1 GCA_002688965.1 archaeon
GAATATAAAGACAATTTAACAAAAGATCAAGCAATTACACTTGCTTTGAAATCATTGAAAGCAGGTGAAGAAAAACTAACTTCTAGCAATTTAGAAATAGGTGTTATAGAAGACAAAAAAGTCACTATTCTAGATAGAGATGACATCAGAAGCATAATGAAATAATTTGCTTAAAACTGTTTCTTTCTAATTTCTGATATGTTACACACTAAAAAGACCTTTGATTTTGAACATCCAATTAGCGAAGCTGATATAGGTTTACTAGGTATACCTTTTGATTCAACTGAGATCGGCAAGTCATGCAAATATGGCCCATTATTTATCAGACAAGCTATCAGAGAACTTATAGGTTATAATCAAAGAACTGAAAAAAATATTTTCAAAGATAAGAAATTTATTGACATTGGAGATATAGAAGTAGTACCAGGTTCATGGAAAAAAACTCAAGAAAAGATTCAAGAAACATTAAATGATATGTTTGAAGAAAATCCAAATATAGTTCCTGCTATTCTAGGTGGAGAACATTTGATTACATTAGCTGCGCTTCGTACATTATCAAAAAAGCATGATAAGATAACAGTAATTCATTTTGATGCCCACCGTGATCTAAGAAAAGATTGGTTAGGACAAAAATATTCTCATTTAACTTGGGCTTATCATGCTTTAGAAGAATTACCAAATATAGATTTGATACAAATTGGACAAAGACAATGGGACGAAACAGAAGATAATTATTTGAAAGAAAAATCAATTAAGGAAAAAATAGAAGATATTGAAAACCCAATTTACATTACAATGGATTTAGATATCTTTGACGTCACAGATGTTGGTACACCTGAAGCAGGTGGAATAACATGGCAATACTTTTTATCAGAACTCGAAAAAATAAAAGATAAAAAAATTATAGGATTTGATATTGTTGAGTGCGCTGCTGTCACCGTAGGTGAAAAGTCAGCAGTAATAGGTGCAAATGTTTTCAAAGAACTCGTAGGATTGATTTAGATGGAATATGTAGAAGATTTCAAATGGAAAAAGGGAATGACCGTTGCTGAGCTTGGAGAACAATTAGGAAAAGTTGGATTCCAAAGTGTCGAATTAGATAGAGCAGCAAAGATTATTATGAAAATGAAACAAGAAGGAGTAAAAATATATTTTACTTTTACATCAAACATGGTAACGTCTGGATTAAGAGGATTCTTTGCGCAAATTATTAAATTAGGATTAGTTGATGCTATTGTTACAACAGCTGGCGGATTAGAAGAAGATATTATGAAAGCAACTGGAGAAAAGTTTCCAATATCACATTTCCGTGCAGATGATGTAGCATTACATGAAAAGGGATTAAATCGTGTAGGTAATTTACTAATTCCAAATGAAAGTTATATTAAATTTGAAGGCTCAATGCATGAAATGATTGAAAAATTATATAAGAAAAAACCAAGATGGAGCGTATCAGATATGTTCAAAGAGATTGGTTTAATGCTTGATGACGAAAGTTCAATACTATACCAAGCTGCTAAAAAAGATATTCCAGTATTTTGTCCAGCAGTAACAGATGGTTCAATGGGATTTCATTTCTTTATGTTTCAGCAAGAGCATTCTGATTTTGTCATAGACATAGTCAAAGACTTTGAAAATCTGTTAGCAAGTTCTTCTCAAGATGAAAAAAAAGGTATTATAGCTCTTGGTGGAGGAATTTCTAAACATCATGCAGTACTTGGCGGATTAATTAATGGTGGAATGGATTACGCAGTTTACATGACAACTGCAAGAGAAACTTCAGGAAGTATGAGCGGTGCAACAACTTCAGAAGCAAAGTCTTGGGGAAAAGTAAAAGATAATTCAGATGCAGTTACAGTAAACGGCGATGTTACAATTCTATTTCCTATAGCAATGATAAGAGCGCTTGAAGAATTAGATAAAGAAGGAATGTTAAATGACTCTTAATGCAAAGTTTGTTCTATCTCGTTCAAAACTCCTAGAACAATATAATAAAATAACTGACATTGGAACAGTTTCCTATAGTGTAAAAACTAATCCTATTGCTGCGCAAATATTAGAAAAAGAAACTGATTGTATGTTTTGTATTCATACTGAAAACGAATTAGAATATGTTAAAGACACAAAACGTATATGGTTCCTAGCAGAGTCATGGACTTTAGAACAAATAGAAAAATTATATTCATTAGGTATAAGAAACTTCGCTATCCATAACAAAAACGATCTTAACAAACTAATTGAATTTATGGAACATGTAGAAGAAAAAATAAATTTATTATTAAGAATGAAACTAAGAGAGCACAGTATTTTTACAGAAAAGTATTTTGTATTTGGTTTTGATTCTAAAACAGTTAATGAATTAATTCCAGGATTAAAAAATAATGATAAAATAAATAAATTAGGAATCCATTTTCATAGGAAATCAGAAAATGTTGGAGAATGGTCTTTGAAATACGAATTATCAAATGCACTAACTAAAGAAACTCTGAAAGCAATTGATATAATGAATATTGGCGGAGGATTGCCAATTAAATACAAGAACATCAGCGATATCGCAATAACAAATATACTCAAAAAAATTCAAGAACTAAAACAATGGTTATCTGAATACAACATAGAAATTATAACAGAACCTGGTAGATTTTTATCAGGTCCAGCTATTGAACTTGTAACAAGAATAATAAATCTTGATAACAAAACAATAACAGTTAATGCATCAATATACAATACTGCAATGGACACTTTGATTGTTCCTCATAGATTACTTGTAAAAGGTGAGCGAGAACATAAATCAGAAGACATCAAAGAATATACTATCAAAGGTTCTACTCCATGTAACTTAGATATGTTCCGTTACTCAGTATTCTTACCAGAAATGGAAATTGGTGATGAAATTATATTTGAAAACGCAGGAGCATATAATTTTGCAACTTTATTTTGCAACTTATCTAAATTAGAAACAGAAATTATAGATTAAAGAGATTTATAATCCCAGAATCGAACTATTTGTTTTGCATTATCAAGAACATTATCACTATCAACCAATTGTCTAGCAGTCAAGAATATCATTCGTCTTTCTTGTTCAGTTAAAGGATCTGAATAACTTATTACTAAATTATCAGGAACCACTAATTTCTTATCATTATCACAATCAGAAAAAACATAATGTCTTGTAACTTCAGCTTCTGTATCTTCATCAGCAAAATGTCTTTTTGGGTGTACATCAAAACCCCATTGTTTTGCAGTACGAACAGCAGTTTGTTCAGGAGTTTCTCCAGTATAACCATTAGAACCTGGAAATCCAAAATAAGTATCATTTGGTTTATGTCCATGTGCTTTAAGTCCCTTTTCACACGCTTGTCTTAAAACATATCTGAAAGAATCAGTTTCTGGGTCATAAACAGTAAATACAGCTGACACTCTTTCATTATCCTTTTCCATACCTATACCAGGTAAACGTTTGATTATTCTCATTACAATCACCTATCTACTAAATAAGAACTAAAGAGCGCCTAATCCTTTTAATGTCTTCTTTAAATTTTTGATAGCTGCCTTTATTTCTGTTGTAGTTCTAGCTCCAGCACATACTATTTTTCCTGAACTAAACAGTAAAAATGATGCTTTAGGATCATAAACTCTATAAACTATACCTGGGAATGTTTCAGGTTCATATTCACTCTTTTCTAATTCAAATGCTATAATATCCAAGTCAAGAGAGTCACATATTCTATCAGTTGCAACAATATTCTCAACTTTTACAGTATATTTTCTTGGTACTCTAACACCAGATTTTCTGATATCTTTCAAAAGTTCTTTAAAAGCATCTTTTGATCCAGCTATACTTTTAGCACCAATACATACTATTTTACCTGTTTGAAATATCAAAAATGAACCTTTTGTATCACCGCTCAAACGATAGATAAGAGCAGGAAATTGTTCTGGTTCATATTCAGAATCCTTTAAATGATGTAATAGCTCATTTAGAGGTAATTTAGTATTCAATTTAATAGTTGAAACAACATTTTGAATTTTCATATAATAACCTACCAGTTAATACCAGTTTATGTTTATAACCACATTTTAAGCATATTTAAAGGTATTAAGTTTCCATTTAAAAGGCACAGAAACGCTTTTAAAGCTTTCGGTTAATACATAGATATTACATTTGTATTAACTAATACAGATCATTCGCCATTCTTTTGAATACAAGGCGAAAAATACGTGAAAAGTACGTGATAANATGGTTACAGTCGATAAAGCTGTTATAGCAANAATAGAGAAAAATGGACAACATTTCGAAATTTTAGTAGATCCAGAACTAGCTCTAGACATGAAAAAGGGTAAAACAGTGTCTATGAACAACATTTTGGCTATTAATGATGTTTACAAAGACTCTAAAAAAGGTGAAAAAGCTTCACCAACTAAGTTAGAAGAGGCATTTGGAACATCAGATGTACAAGAAATAACCAAAGAAATCGTAAATCATGGTGATATACAGTTAACAACAGATATGTTAAGAAAACAAAGAGAAGAAAAGAAAAGGCAAGTTGCTGCTTATATCTCAGCTAATTCAATTAACCCAGAAACAAAAGCACCACACCCAATTGAACGTGTTTTAAACGCAATGGCTGAAAAGAAAGTTAATATTGATTCAAGAAAGCCAGTAACTGAACAAGTTGATGATGTTGTGAAAGCTATTAAAGAGTTACTACCAATTTCATTTGAAAAAGTGAAGATAAGTATCATGGTACCAGCTCAATATGCCGGACAGGCATACGGTGTTCTAAAGAAATTTGGAATTGAAAAGAGTGATTGGGGAAATGATGGCTCATTAAAAGCTAAAATTGAAGTAACTGCAAGCTCAAAAAGTGATTTGTACAGCGCATTAAACGCTGCAACAAATAATAATATTATGATTAAAGAGGATGAATAAAATGGAAGCAAAAACTGAAAAACCAGAAATAAAACAAAGAAAAGTAGTCATACCTGGAGATGAATTAGGTGAAGGAAGAGCTGGACACGGCACTTACGAACTTGGTGGTAAAATCTTCTCAAAAGTTGTTGGATTGCACGATCATAGAGATGAAATGCATTTTGTAATACCTTTGAAAGGTGTTTACAATCCAAAAAGAGGAGACGGTATAATTGCTCAAGTCTTTGAAATTGCAATTTCAAGATGGATAATGGATATTAATTCTCCTTATGATGCATCAATGTCATTAAGTGATGCAGTAGAAGAATTTGTTGATTTAACAAAATCAGATTTAACTNGATATTATGATTACGGNGACCTTGTGTTCGCTGAAGTTTCTAGCGTTTCTAATAGTAAGTCTATAAACTTGTCAATGAGAGATAGAAAATGTAGAAAACTAAGAGGCGGACGCATAGTCAAAGTAACTCCATCAAAAGTTCCAAGAATTATAGGAAGAAATGGAAGTATGGTGGAATCTATTAAAAATAGAACTGACTCACAAATTGTTGTTGGTCAGAACGGTATTGTATGGATTAAAGGCGGTCTTGAAGAACTTGCAATTGAAGCTATAATGGAAATTGAAGCAAAAGCTCAAATGGACGGTCTGACAGATGCAATAGCGATAATGCTTGATAAAAGATTAAAGGAAATGGGTATAACCCCAAAACCAGTACAAAAAGATGCTCCTATAAAATCAACAGAAGCATCAAATTATACTAAACCAGAAGGTGAAAAAAATGGCAAGACTGAATAATAGAAAAGACGATGAACTAAGACCTATTGAAGCTAAAGTAGGCGTTATTAAAAACGCAATAGGTTCAGCTATGTTTAGACTTGGAAATACAATTGCAATTGCAGGTGTATTTGGTCCAAGAGAAGTTCACCCTCGTCATGCAACAGAAGCAACAAAAGCTGTATTAAGAACAACTTATGCAATGGCTCCTTTTGCAACTGATGATAGAGGAAGACCAGGACCTTCTAGACGAAGTTCAGAAATAGGTTTAGTTACAAGACAAGCTCTAAAAGAAGTTATATTTTTAGAAGACTTTCCAAAAACAGCTATTGATGTTCGTATAGAACTTATTCAAGCTGATGCATCTACACGATGTGTAGGACTTAATGCAGCGTCATTAGCATTAGCAGATGCTGGTATACCAATGAAAGACATGGTTGCATCATGTTCAGCTGGTATAGCTGATGGTAAAGTTTTGTTAGATATTGAAGGTAAAGAAGATTCTAATGGTGAATTAGATTTGCCTGTAGCATATTATCCTAAAGAGAAAAAACTTACATTATTGCAAATGGATGGAATGACAAACAATAAACAAATGAAAGAAATAATCAAATTAGCAATTAAAGGATGTGAGCAAATTTACGAAGCTCAGAAAAAAGCTTTACGTGAAAAATATGATATTAGTAAAAATGAGGTGAAGAAAAAATGAGTATAAAATATGACCCAAATGTCATGAGAGATATGATTGCAAACGACAAAAGAACAGGCGGTCGTGCTTTTGATGCTTATAGAGATATTCAAATAGAAACAGGAGTTGCTCCTTTAGCAGAAGGTTCATGTCGAGTAAAAATCGGTGATACTGATGTTATTGCTGGAGTAAAAGCAGAAATTGGAACACCATATCCAGATTCTCCTGCAGAAGGTTCTATTTCAGTTAATAGTGAATTCTTAATATTCGCAAATGAAAAATTTGAACCTGGTCGTCCTAGTGACGAATCAATTGAAGTATCTCGTGTAGTAGATAGAGCTATTAGAGAATCTAAATCAATTGATTTCAAGAAATTATGTATAGAAGAAGGTGAAAAAATATGGATGATTGGAATTGATATTGATATTATGAATGCAGATGGAAATTTAATTGATGCTGCATGTTTAGCAGCAACAACGGCATTAACAATTGCAAAAATGCCTGAAATGAAAGAAGATGGTAGACCTGATAAATCAAAAAAAGGTAAAAATAACTTACCAGTTAACAAAATGGCTGTAAATACATCTTTTGTAAAAATAGAAGACAAGATCATTGTTGATCCAGATGAAAGAGAAGAAGAAGCAATGGAAGCTAAAGTCACTATTGGAACATATGAATCTTTAGATGGTAAAGAATCAGGACTATGTTCAATGCAAAAAGGTGGAGAAAGCGGATTTACATTTGAAGAACTTTCAGATATAATTGATTTAGCAGAAGTAAAAGGTAAAGAACTGCGTGAAAAAATCAAAAAAGCTATCAAAGCTTAATTCTTTTTAAATCTTTCAAAAGACTTTATTCTATGTCTTTAGAAAATATTGCTGAATTAGTAGGATTAATTGAGCAACAAACTGCGAAACGTATACTTTTACAATTACCTGATGGTTTACGTCAGTATGCAACACAAATAGCTGACAAATTACAAGAAAAATCTATACAAACAATTATATCTGGTTCTCCATGCTATGGAGCATGTTGCTTAGCAGAGCAAGAAGCTATTGATACTAAGAGCGATTTACTGGTTCATATAGGACATAATGATTTTGGATTCAAAGATATGAAAAAAACAGTACCAGTACTATTCTATCCATGGAAACTACAGATAGAGTTCACTAAATTAGATGTAAGCAAAATTAAACAAACAAAACTTGGATTAGTTTCAACTGTTCAATATATGGATGAACTTGATAAAATCCAAAATATGCTAAAAGAAAGAGAAACTACAATACTAGGACAAACTTTAGGGTGCATGACTCCAGATATTCCAAAAGATATAGAAGCTATAGTATATTTAGGAACAGGGCAGTTCCATCCAACTGCTTTTACAAGTATTCCAGTTTACAGAATCAATCCAAAAACAGGAGATATAGATATTGTTGAAAAAGATGAGAATATAGANCAAAAAAAGAAGGCAGCAGCTCTAAGTAAGCTAGATGATGCTAATACAGTAGGTATTCTAGTATCATCTTATCCAGGACAGAGCAAAATAGACCAAGCCATGGAAATCAAGGAAAAAATGGAAAAAATAGATAAAAAGCCCTATATTATATATATTAACGAGATCAATGAGAAAACTGTCCAGGAATTAGACATAGATGCATTTATAAATACTGCGTGTCCAAGAATTAGACAAGACTATCTGGGAAAGCCAATCATTAATAGTATAGATTTGAAGTGATATTATGTTTGAAGTAAAACCAATTGAAAAAAAGAGCGATGTTCTTAGAATAGAATTAAGTGGTAGAAATTACCTTACAATCGCTAATGTGCTTAATGATAATCTATGGAAAAAGAACATAACAGCTGCATATACACAAAAACATCCTCAGATCAAAAACGTAGAAATACTTGTAAAATCAGCTTCTCCAAAAGCAAAACTAGTTAATGCTGCTGATCAATTATCAAAAGATGCAGAAGCACTGAAAAAACAAGTAAAATAAGAGATTTTTAATCAAGTTCTTAAACCCTTAAAAACATAGCAATTTTGCACTATTTATGAGTAACAAAAAGTTTTCATTCAAACGAACATTTGCAATGTTTATTATATGTTTATTGGCAGCTATGACTTTGTCTACATTTGCACATGAATTTACACATGTTATACAAGTAGAGGCAGATAATCGTGTAGAACCTGTAAGTGTTTGCTGGGACTATGGACAAGATTCTGCAGCACATGTAGATTACAAATGGTCTATTAACTCATTAACAATAGATGAAAAACAGGATTTTATGCAACATAATGGTAGTAGAGAATTTATTGCATATACTATTGGATTCTTAACTTTAGGATTATTTGTAGGAATCACAAAAATAGAAAATTACTGGTAAAAGTTGTTATTATTAATGCTTTTCGTTAATATTCTCTTCATGAAGCAAAAGAAAAAGAAATCTCTTAAACGCGATATTATAGAGATAGTTGTCGCACTGTTTGCAGCATTCATATTCTATACAATACTAAGTGCAGCTACAGGAACATCAATGCCTTTAGTGTCTGTTGTTTCAGATAGCATGGAACCTGTATTACAAAGAGGGGATTTATTGTTTGTAACCTCTACAGACGAATACCAAGCAAGAGATATAGTTATTTATCAGAATCAACATGTTCCTTATACAATAGTTCATAGAATAATTAGCAAACAAACTGAAGAAGATGGTTCATTGTCATTCATAATCAAAGGAGATAACAATCAATCTCCAGACCCATTTCCTGTAAAAGAAAACGAGATAAAAGGAAAAGTACAACTTGCTATTCCATTATTAGGATATCCAAGATTAGCATTAATGGCTATAGGAATTTAATCGTCTGCTGCTACAGAAATTGGTGTTCTTTCAAATCTTACAGAAACCACATTTGATCTTGTAATTACTATTCCTTTATCAGGATCAAGACCCATACCTTTAGCAGAATCTCCACCATAAACTATATCTGCGACAATATCCGCCATATCATATGCTTCATTATCAAATCTAGAAACAGATGATTCTGCTTTTCTTGTACAATATAGANGTTTATAATGAGCATTAACTTCTGGTGATCGTAAGTGTGCTTCTACAATTGGCATAATTCTATATTCACCAGCTACAACAGGATTATTTTTTAATAATTTTTCTATTTTAGTACCTTTTTTAGACATCATCATTATTCTTGGTATAAATCCACCATTTTCTTTATAATCATGAACAACTCTTGCTCTTAATCTTTCAATAAAATTTTCATCTGATGGTAATGATCTTTGGAATATAAATTCATCACCAACACAAGAATCACCAATATCAAATTCTCTTGGATCAGTATAAGCAGTATCACCACCTACTGGTCTATAAGTCAAAACATTTCCACCTTCTTCTGGTTTTCTTACAAATTCATATGGACCTACACCATACATTTCAGCTAAAAGGAAATCCCATCCAGTAACAGCAATAATATCATCACGTCCATGTATCTCACCTTGTGCTATAACTCTGTTTGGACTATCTTCAGCACCAAGAACAACTAAACGCATAGGTCCTTCAGGAGTAGCCATTTCATAATCAGGAGGATGTGAACGATATTCACCATCAACAAGATCTTTTCCATCCCATACAACTTTAGCATATCTCACCATTTCATCTAAATCAACAACAGTTGATAATGGAACATCTGGATTGAGAGATAGTCTATCAAGTACATCTGGTTCATAAACATCTTTCATATTTGTACTAGCTGGTAGGTAAATTTGTGTTGGTACAACTTCTCTTGCCATTATCTCATTCCTCCCCTAGGTCTTGCATAATTATTAAGTCCAACTCTTCTCCTTAAGGTTCGTGGATCACCGGTTCTCATTACTGTAGTACCTCTGACCCTTCCATATCTAGTACTTCTACCGGAAACATAACTTAATAGTTTTCTTATTGGGCTCATCTAATCATAACCTCGAATTTTTTTATTGAATCAATCTTAGTCATTTCTTGTTCAAGTTTTTTTATATCTTTACAATCGCTTATATCAAGCATAGCAGACCATTCAGCTATTTTACCTTTTTCAATGGTTTTGCTATGACTCATTAAAATATCAATACTATGTTTTGAAAGAACATCAATAGTCTTTGAAAGAGAACCATGCTCATCTTTCATTAAAACATCTATAGTAGCATTTTCGCCTTCAACCATAGGAATAAGTTTTACCTCTTTATTTCCATTGCTTATCAACATTACTTCACTATTATTATCAAGATTAATGTAATTCCTTATATGGAATGGAATAAGCAATCTTCCTTTTGAATCAATTTTGACTATGTTGAAACTATTGTTCATAATAAACTACCTCTTATGCGCGTGGAGTCCCAATATTTTCCCACTTAGTTCGATACATTCTTGTATCAGAAACATATTTAAGTGTTTTTCCCACACAGGGGGAATCATATATTGACGAAATATACCAAGATATATTAATCATCCAAAAAATATCATTTAAAAAAGGTGGGAAAAACGTGGAAGCAAAGCATTAAATATACTTCAAAACAAGAAAAGTAAGTTAAATTTTAATTATTTTACACAAATAACAAAGTGATCAAAATGAATTTTTGTCCAAAATGTGGTTCCATAATGGTACCTGTTAAGAAGAGAACTGCAGCAGTTCTTACTTGTAGAAAGTGTAATTATACTCAAAAAAAGGGAGTAAAATCTGTAAAGATTACAGAAAAACCACAAAAAGCTAACAAAGTAGTTGTTCTTGAAAAAAATGTAACATCTCTACCAAAAACAGAAAAAGAATGCCCTAAATGTAATCACAGAAAAGCATATTGGTGGTTGCAACAAACTCGTGGTACAGATGAACCTCCAACACAATTTTTCAAATGTGAAAAATGTTCACATGCATGGAGAGAGTACAAGTAGGTTTCTATGAAACCTACTGTATAGAATAACTAAGAGTTATTCTCATACAAATAAATTTTCTTTTAATAACACGTAAACCAAATAATAAACCATGGTTGTTAAAATAATTATTACACTACTTTCAATTGTATTTGTAATCCTTACACCTTTAGTTATTTTTGGATATTCAGCAAAACCTGTATTTTATGAACCAGATATAATGCAAGATATATTAAATCAAAACGGATTTTTTAATGCATTAAGCGCATCAACTGGAAGTGACATCATAAGTCAATCTCAATCTCAAGCAGTCTCAGCAATTCTAGCTACTCATGTTCCTAGTATGCTTGAATATCTCAGAGGTGATTCTGATAAAATAGAGATTATAATAAAAGCAAATGAATTGCAGTCCTCAACTTTAACTGCAATACGAAAGACTTTGAATACAAAAATATCTGAAAAACCGGTTTGTTCAGAAAATGAAGAACCACAATTAGTTTCTATGATGGAATTTACATGCTCACCTACAAGTGCACAAGGAAAAGAAATTGCTGTTAACAAAGCAATGTCACAAATATCCCCATTTCTTGGTTTAGATCAAGCAGAAGATATTGATATAAGTGATCAATTAACAGGAGAACTTTCAGCACTTGAAGATGCTAGAAATATGTTAAAAACCGCATTTGGTATGTTAATGATTCTACTAATTATAATCATTTTGATTATCATAGGAATATTTGCATTAAGAAAAAACGATATTAAACTAGCATTCAAAACTACAGGAATTATATTTCTTTGGTCTGGAATTAGTACTGCTGTTATTTCATTAGCATTACCAGCTATTCTATCAAATATAGTACCACCAACTGCTGGTGGAAATGTGTTGGTGTCAGTAATAGATGATGTTATTACAATTATTACATCAAATGCTCAATCATATGTTTTTGCATTAGTGATACTTGGAATATTTTTCATAGGATTATACTATTATGTAAAATCTAAACAAACTCTTAAAAAACCTATAATAAAGTGATATTATGGTAAAACAACCAATTCTTGAATTAAGAAATGTAACTAAGACATATACATTAGGTCAGTCAAAATACAATGCATTAGAAAATGTTCATATGAAAATAAAAAAAGGTGAATTTGTTTCTATTATTGGGCCATCTGGTTCAGGAAAAAGTACAATGCTTAATATGGTTGGAATTTTAGATAGACCAACAAAAGGAAATATTTTGATAGATAATATTAACACAACAACACTTGATGATAATCAATTAGCTACTATTAGAGGAAAGAAAATCGGATTTGTATTCCAAACATTTAATTTAATACCTCGGTTTAGTGCATTAGAAAATGTAATGTTGCCAATGTGGTTTGCAGGAACAGATACTGAAACAAGGATATCAAGAGCAAAAAAGCTATTAACAAAAGTTGGACTAGAAAAAAGAATGAATAATAAAGCAAATCAAATGTCAGGTGGAGAGCGTCAAAGAGTAGCAATTGCGCGTGCCCTTGCAAACAATCCAGAGATAATTCTTGCAGATGAGCCAACAGGAAACCTAGATAGTAAAACAGGAGCAACTATACTCAAAATACTTAAGGATTTAAACAAAGAAGGTAATACTTTGATAATAGTTACTCATGATACTACTATAGCAAAACAATCTGATAAAAAAATAAAACTTTTAGATGGAAAAATACTATAAATATATGATGTGATATACAATGATTATGAAAATCGAGAAAATCTTATTAGCATTTGTAGTTCTATCTATACTCATAACGTCTATCCCTGTTTTTGCTGTATCAACAGCTTCTGGCGCAGATTTGAAAGCTGAATTAGCAAAATATGAACCATCTCCAGCAGAAAAAGGTAAAGTAATGACAGCATGGATAAAGATAGAAAATGTAGGTGCTGAAAAAGCTGAAAACGCTGTTTTCACTCTTGTTCCTAGTTATCCATTTACACTTCTAAATGAAAATGATGAAATAATAGATTATGGTTCTATCCGTGCAAATTCTGATATAGAACTTGAATATAGATTATTAATTGATAGAAATGCTCCAAAAGGAACCTCTAAATTAAAATTAAAATATACTTTTGGTGCAAGTACAGCTGAATATGAAGAAGAATTTGATATAACAATCCAAGATGCACCAACTGATGCTGATTTAGAAGTATTATTTGTAGAAACTGATAAACCAGCATATCCTGGCGCAACAGTACAATTAACTTCAGATATCATTAATGTAGCACCTGGTAATGCTAATTACATTATAGCGAAAGTTGAAACAGATATGGCTACAATAGAAAGAAATGAAATATTTGTAGGTACTTTAGAAGCAGATGACTTTGATTCAATGGATATTGATATGAAAATAAATTCTGATGTTGAACCAGGGGAATATCCAGTAAAATATATTCTTACATACAAAGATGAAGACTTTGAAGAAAAAGTTGTTGAAGATGAAATAACAATGGAAGTTGTATCAATTAAAGAAGGGTTAGAAAGCCAGTCAACTGCAGACCCAGTTATGTTGGTCATAACAATCATTATATTACTGATTATAATTCGTGCACTTGGTATGAAATTAATAAAATGGTTCTTTAGACCATTTGTCAAGAAATGGCAACCTAAGAAAACTGTTTAAGGGTTATTTTTATATTATTCTTGAGAGGTTCCAAAAATGGAAGAAATATTTAAGGTAGCAGTTAGAAACCTGTCGCACCATAAATTAAGAACAGGACTTACTATGCTTGGCGTTATCATTGGTATAGGTGCTATTGTTGCTTTAGTTTCTTTAGGAGGAGCTTTAACTGATTCTATTGATGAACAATTTGAACAATTGGGCTCTAAACGATTTATCGTAATGCCAAAAATGACAATGTCACTTGGACCACCTGGCGGCTCAGTTATGCTTACTGATAGAGACGTTGATACAGTTGAAAGAGTAAAAGGAGTTAAACATGCTATTCCTATATTGTATAAAATGCTTCCAGTTGAATTTAATGAAGAAGCAAGATCACTAGGCATCATGGGAATGCCTTTAGGTGAAGCTAGTAAGTTTTTTGATGATGTTATGGGATTTGAAATGAAAGAAGGGCGGATGCTAAAAACAGGAGAACGTTCAAGTGTTGTTATTGGTGGAAAACTTGCAACAGATGTATTTAGTGAAGAAGTACGNTTACGATCAAAAATAGAAGTTATGGGACATTCGCTTAAAGTTGTAGGTATAATGGAAGAAATTGGTAATACTCAAGATGATACAGGAATAATGATTGATATTGATTTTCTTCAGGAAATAACAAACAGTTCAGATGAAATTACAATGATATTTGGTTCAGTATTCTCAAATCCAGAAGAAACAGCACAAAAAATCGACGATAAAATGGATGATGTTTACAATAATGATATTTTTGATGTCCAAACAGTAGAACAATTAGCAGATCAAATAAGTTCTGTATTTAGTATTATTTCCGTAGTTTTCCTTGGTATAGCAAGTATATCTCTCATAGTAGCAGGTATTGGAATAATGAATACTATGCTTATGACTGTTATTGAGAGAACAAAAGAAATTGGAATAATGAAAGCAATTGGAGCTACAAACAAGAGAATTTTAGTTATATTTCTCACAGAATCTGCAATTGTTGGAATATTAGGTGGAGCAGTAGGTGTTGGAATAGGTTATTTATTATCAATAGCTTTTACTTCTGTAGGTAGCAGCTTTATAGGAATATCAATGAATGTAACAATAGATCCTTTACTTGTTGCAGGCGCAATAGGATTCTCAGCTTTTGTAGGAATGATTTCTGGAACCTATCCTGCATATCGAGCATCACAACTAGATCCAGTAGATGCATTAAGATATGAGTAAATTACGGTAATGGTATTATAGATGTAGCAGTCTTAAGTCCATTTAAATCAAGTTCAACTCCTACAACACCACCACTTATTGATAAACTTATACCAATTATTCCTATAACTGCAAGTATAATTATAGCAAGAATAATCCAACCAGTTAGTCCTTTCATAATAAATAATGATATAGAATTGCATTTAAAGATTAGAGGACTTCTATTACAAATGGTTAAACTTCAATTTGGTGTTGATACTGTAGATTATGAAGCTATGAGATTACATCAAGAACAACAGCAAAGATGGCAGGAATATGAAAATGAAAGAAATAGATATATTCAGGCTGCATTAGGAAATACAATTGAAGCTATTATGTCTACATCAGAAGGATATTCACGAGGCTATTTAGGAGACGATGAATGGGTAGCTCTTTTTGGCCATACTGGTGGAGCATTTGAAGATTTCTATAATAAACAATTCAAAGAATATGATCTTAATCAATGGCAATTAGAACTTGAATCAGCAGAAGATAGATATAAAGCTGAACTAGAGCAAGCTAGACAAGTTGAAGAAGAAAGAAGGAAAAGACCAGTTCTTGAAGAACCTGTACATATTGGTGAAGTTTTAACTGAAGTCTTAACAGAATTAAAAAAATCCCTCGGCTGAGGACACAGGGTATAAGAACAATCCTTTAAACACTTTTTGATTAATGTTTTATCTTGTTTATACTATATACCTACGCTTGGATATAAAGATATCGTTGCAATTATAACGTATTTCATAATAATCCACTACATAATCAACTACAGTCAGATGGGCAAGTTCCTGGCTGAAAAGGCATCATACATCTAGGTTCAGGCATATCTACCGGACATGGATTATCATCAGCTTCCCCTTCTTCACATATTCCATCTCCGCAAATCACAGATATTGTAGTATCAGACCAATCAAATTGACATCTTTTCAATTCGCATTTTGCAGAAACAACATC
>NZEE01000007.1 GCA_002688965.1 archaeon
TTATTTTCACATGATTGGTCCTGGACAAGTTCACCATCCAAATAAACTAAGATTTTTCCACCACCACCATCTTGCTCAAAAGTACTTACTAAATGGTACCATCTATTTATCCCAACATCAACTACCTGAGTATAAGTTGAACACGGAATTTGAGTTCCGCTCTTAGCATAACTATAATAGATATATAATTTACCATTTGAAGTTACTCTTGCTCCATGTCTCCCACCATTTATTGAATAAATATAATTATCAAAAGTTCTCATGTTGAACCATAAAGAAGTTGTATCTGCTGTATCTGTACGCGGATAGCCTCTCCTATCAAACTTAATATAACTTGCACCATCAAAATTTGCTACCGAACCTCGCTCAGCATCAATGATAAAATTTACATCCCCAACAATCACCCCATTTTCATTCCCAGTCTCGTCCATTACATTATTTTCAAATTTATAATGAGCTACTAAATCATTTGAGTCTATTGTCAAGCCAGTAATCAAATATTCATTTCCACCAAAAATATCAGAAAGCCCTGTTAAGACATCAGAAAATGAAAAAGCTTCAGTTGTATCAGTAAATAATGAAATAGAAAGTATCATAATAAAAATTAACATAGTTACTTTTTTCATAAACACATATAGGATTTATCATATATATACCTAAACACCAGCTAATGTTGTTTGTATTTTCTTCTTTTCTTGAGGTTCGCNATTTANTTCATTAAAATGAGACTTCAATATATCTATATCTCGTTTCTTCTTTCCCTGAACTTTGATAAGCTGTTCAGATCTATCTAAAAGGTTTTTTAGTTCTTTTTCTATAAGAAATAGTTCCTCTTCTAGTCGCTTTATTTCACGTCTCATCTCATCTTCTAATGGCATAAGTATGACTGATAAAATAACTAAATCTAACAATAATATATAGAAAGAAGAGTGTTAAAATCTATCTTTTTTCAGTATTCTTACAATGCAGGTTTATTGAAATGTCCAACAACCTTTTCATTAATTTGATAAGAACCACATTTACTACATCCTATAGGTAAGAAATTGTGTTGTGTTCCACAGTCATCACACAAAAATACCATCTTTTTAGGACGTCTAATTCGTCTACGTTTCAATATACCATTAACTACATGATACTTATTCTCATCAAACTTTCCTATGTGTCTAATTTTCGTTTTCATTTTCTTCACCCCTTTAATCATCATACATAATTTTATTATGCAGCCTTTGCAATACTTTTATCGTATTCTCTATATTCTTCAACATATTTGCTGAATCTTTCACGAATATCTGAAAATTCCTTTTCAAATACGTCTTTAATTTCAGTATCATCACTGATTTTACTTTCAACAATATCAGAAGTTCCCCATTTATAGAAAACACTTCCCATATCATTTCCATTTTCATCAGTTATACTATATTCATATACTGTATGTTCTCTAANCCAATCAGGCTCAGTTTCAACTTTTTCATAAGTTAATCCATGTTTTTCAAAAAATATTTCAACATCTAATTGAAGCATCTGATATGCATTAGCTATTTTTGGTTCATACATTTTTATCACCTAATTGTTATTTGGATCAAACGGCAATCCAACTAATTCTTCTTTAACACCCTCTCGTGTTAATCCATGCATAATATATCCTGGAGTAAACTCATCAGGACCTGCAGTGTCATTTCTATTAATTATAACAGCCTTTCCACAATTCATAAGCTCTGCAGCTTCTTTACCTTCAAATGTGGCGATTACTTCTCCTTTTTCATCATAAATATCTAGATTAAATCTAGTCCCACTATAATGACCATCAACTCTGCGATGTGTAGTCCACTGATGTTTATGTTTAGGAACCTCACCCGGAAAATCGTAAAAACCAACTTCAGCATCACCAAAGGCATGATCTCTTAATTCATATCTAGTAAGTTCCCCTAACATTGCTTTTGCTTCGTCAAAATTCATTTCTATCACCTTTCATACTCCTTGAATAAACGATCCATACTATATTCTATCTTTTTCTCACAGTTCGTTCTTTTTGAAATTCTATTAAACATATTCATATTATTCACCTGTTTCTAAACCTTCACTTGAATCAAAGGATTTATCTACTAAATCTTGAATAGCTTCATCATGCGCATTTTCTTTTGTCGCATCAATGAGTTTTAGATATCTGATACCAAAATCAGTATTAGCAAAATAGTTGCTTATAAATTCAGGATCATCTTCATTTCTCATTTCCATATAACCATTTGATTTTATATGGTCTCGTGCGATTTCAAGAGCTTCAGGAGTATCTGCTATTACCATAGTCGGTGGTTTTGGTTTCATTGATGGATGAATAACCATCATTTTTTTATCTCCATATCGTCCATCAGCCATAACATATTCATGTGCCTTTACACCATCAAACTTAGTTGTTTTAGAAAATCTATACCCATGTCGTTTAAGCCTCTTATGTGCTGATGTATAGGTTTTACCTTTACCATCTGTTAAAATAACTCCTAATTTTCCATGTGTAAATTCATGCGTAGTCATATCATATCACCATTATGTTACTATTTCATAGTAGTTATTACCTTTAAAGGATTTCTGTAAGGAAAAGTATATATTGCAGTATATATGTTATACTAATTACAACTTTTTAGTCATGTATGGCTTTTCTAGCTTATATCCAAGCTTTTCATAGTATTTTCTAACACCAATACCTGATGTTACTTGAATTTTACCACAATTTGATGATTTAGCAATCTTTTCAGCTTCTTTCAGCAATCTCTGTCCATAAGACTTATGCTGTTTCTCACTATTTTCGCCTTTTTCACCAATTTCAAGCATAGGCCCATATACATGTAGTTCTCTAACCAATGCTTTATCATCTTCTAAGCGTAATCTAAGAAATCCAATGATTTTGCCTTTTGTAATAAACTGTAAGAATATCTCTCTTTTACCAGATCCAGTATATTCAATTTTATCGAGTTTTACTGTGTTTTCATCTATTTCCAATGAGCGTATTTCTCTACATCTAATACATTTACATTTTTGGCTTGTTTTTTCCATTGCTTCCTGTACTAATTGTCGTAAGTTAGTGGTTCTAGGACCATGTTCTACTAATTGTTCAGGAATATCTCTCATTATTCTCTTTATGCGAACATATTCTGGTACAAACTTCTTTAGTTCTATAAGCAATTTCATAGTTTGCTCATTTGTCAATGCATCATAAGAACCATCTTTCCACATTTCGTGTAATTTAGTTCCANGTATAACTAAAACAGGATAAATCTTAAGTTCATCTGGTGAATAATTGATTGTAAACAGTTCTTTGAAGTCATCTATTTCTTTTTGTATATCAATTTTACCATTAATTCCAGTTAATCCAGGCATCCAATGTAAACACACTTTCAATCCAGCATCTTTTAGCTTTTTAATCGCATCTTTAGTGTCTTTGTTAGTATGTCCACGTTGAACTTTCTCTAATATTTCATCATCTGTACTCTGTGCACCGATTTCTACACGTGTACAGCCAGCATCAAGCATCCATTTGATATTTTTATCAGTGCAAAAATCAGGTCTTGTTTCAAATGTTAAACCAATTATCTTAGCATTCTCCTTTTCAAATGTCTTCAAGCACGCTTTCATGAATTTTTCCCTTTCTTTTTCAGAAACAACTAAGAAATTACCACCCATTATAATTAATTCACACTTTTCAACAGGATGTCCTATAGCTCTTAACTGTTTCAAACGATTTTGTATTTGTTTTGAAGCATCAAACACATTTCTTTGAGCACGCATAGTTGCTGGCTCTTTACCTGTGTACGAACGAGGAATACCATCTACATTTGGACAATATACACAATTACCATCACAATCACCTTTCCACATAACTGCAATATTAGCAACACCTGACAAAGTTCTAACAGGCTTAGTTTGCAAGAATTGTTTTACTTTTTTCTCTTGTTCTTTTTCTAAATTCATACTAGGTAATGATAGAATAATATCAGCATTTCTAGGAATATCTCCTATAGCAAATTCTTTAGCTAATGCAATTTTCTTTGTTTCTAATTCCCAAGGAGTTTTAATATTATTATCTAATATACTATCTACTATCAGCTTATACACCTTTTCTTTATTATCCATAAATGCAATTCAAGAATTAGATTTTTAAGTTAGTTAAAATTCATCTGCTGTTGTGTCAGGATCAAATGTAGTTGCGCCATAAATTCCCCAACTTCTACCACTTCCCATCTGCTGAAAATTATACCAACGTACATCAGCAGTCCATGTGTTCAAAGCACCATATTTCTTAACACCATTATCAATTTTATAACCAATACCAGTAATGAAATGATCTGTCCAACCGTCTGCATTAGTATCAACTATTAAACCAACAGGTCTACCAGCATCAATCTCTGCTTTATACAGATCCCAATTAAAACTACCCCAAACTCTATTCTTAGCATCTGATTTAGTATAACCTGCTTTTTTAGTAAAATAATCTTCAATTGCATTATCAATATCACTATACCAACTCCAACCATAATAATTATTTTCAGAACTAAAGCTAGTCTCCATATAATCTGCAACAGAATTATCTGAATGAGATTCTCCTGTTTCAGATTTATCAGCACGAATACCAGTACCAGTATTATCTATTGGATTTGAATAATCACTGACATGTTCTACAGACGCAATCATATCATATACTGCACCAGTTTGAGTATAGGCATCTCCAGGAACTAAATTATTATATTTATTAAATTGATCCCAATATCCAACAATCATTCCCACTGCAGTTGGTCCACAACCACGATGCCATATATATCCAGGAACAGTATCAATTAAATTAAAATCAGTTGGTAATATGGATGATGTTGTAGTTGTACTTGAAGATGCTGTCGGAGATACTGTAGCAGTATATGTAGTAAACCCAGTAACATCAAATACAAATGTACCACCTGTATAACTTACAACAGTACAATCAGAACATGGAACCCCATCTTTCAAAATATCAGGAGTTTCAGAAAATGGTAAATTATATAATGTAAGCCTTGCAGGCTTATCTAATTCAGGAAGATTAACACTATCTACTGATATTGAATTATCTGTTATAGTTACATATGCTTCAATATCTGCTTCACTAACAGCTATACTTTCTCCTGTAAAATCTATTGATCCCAATCCTGGTTCATCTATAACAAGATCATCAACAGGATCTATTGTAGTTGAAGTTGTTAAAATTGTGGTTGAGGTTGTTGAACTTTCACCAGTATAAATTCCTTGAACTTCGGAAAGTGACAAAGCAGTATTGTAAATTCTCACATCATCTATCAAACCATTAACCCAAAACTTAAAGTTAGATGAACCAGCTCTTGTAAATCCACCAATACTCACTTCATTATTATCATATCCACCAACCCAATCAATTGGTGTACTTTTACAGGTTCTACTAGCATCCAAAACACCATCAACATATAATTTCTGAGAAGTTCCATCTCTTACTGCAACTAAATGATACCATTTACCTGACATAAGTTTTGTAGGAGAAGTCAAATCTTCATCAGTATCACTTGTAGTCATCAAAAACTGAGCATAACCTGTGCTGCTTCTACGTAAACTATAACCTAATTCATTTAAAGGATAACTACTGTCACCATGATTCATATCTAAAATATAATCAGTTACTTCAGGAGCATCATAGAAATAAACCCATGTAGCTAATGAAAAGTCACCAGATGGTAACCATACAGGATTATTTGTCGGAAGTTTTACTCTGTCACCATTACCATCAAACTTTGCAGCTTGTCCTATTTTTCCAGTAGCATATGTAACATCGTTTGATATTGTTCCGTGTCGATTATTTCCACTTGAATCTAATAAATTATTTTCAAATTCATAATGAGCAATTAAACCATTTGCAGGAGCAGCACCAGCTACATTTCCAGTAATAATTGCAATAGCATCTTCTATAACAGAACCTTTCTCAGGTAAATCAGAAACTTCTCCTTCAACAACAAATGGATGGAACCAAGCAGCTCCAGCACCATGACCAGTATCAGGTACACCATCACAATTTCCATCATTTTCTACAGGACATATTACAGAAGTATCAATTGTGATATCATCTGAAATAGGTCTTTCAAATTCACCACCAGAATAATATTCCATTCCTTTAAGATTTGGTAGTTTATCAACAGGTTTGCCATTTTTTAAGAACAATTTTTTCTTTTCAGCATAACTTAATTTAGATAATGAAGTTTTATCTGCATCCCATTTCAAGTTTTTCCTAAGATTTTTTGCAGTAATTTTATCTATTTTTACTTCATCTTGTCTGAGTTTGTAAATTAATTTAGAAAGAACTTTTTTCATTAACTTAGAATCATATCTCTGTATACTAATATAATTAATTGATAAATATGCATCTTCAACATGAACACGCAGTTCTTTGATACGTGAAGGATCTATTATACAAGTTTCTTCACAATAATTTTCAAAATAAACATCTTTTCCATCTTCAAGGAAATTACTTTCAAAAACAAGATATTCATTACCTTTATTATCAACTGCAAGAACTCTTGCAAAACTATCTTCGCTATTCAAGAGCAAACTTCCATTTATAGCCAAAGAAATTACGTTTTTTTCATTTAATTTATATTTATCATCTTGCGTATACTTCATTCCAATATAAATATTTTCTGCACTTGCATCTTCTGGAATTTTAAAATATTCCGCATTTTCAGCTAATAATGTTTCAATTTTTTGAGAAATTTCATCATCAGTTAACCCTATACTTCTAAATAAATTTNTAAAAAAGTCAACAAACCCTGAAAAAAAATCACCACCAGAACCATTAGAACCAGTAGCTTGCCCAGTAATATTTGACGATGGTGCAAGAGCTATTATTACAATTACAAATACAGCTAATACAGTCAAATCAGTCCAAATAGACCTTTTCATAAAAACATATAGAAATTTTCTAATTTAAAAATTATATTATACTATTTAGCATCTTTAGAGCCATCCCAGACCATTTGGAACATTGGTTCAAGTGTTTTAGAAGCAGTATGCTCACTTTGTGACCAAAAAGCCATGTCTTGTGTAGGATGAACATCTTTATCATGTGTCATAGCCATTAAAGATTCTTTTCCGTCAGATACCACCATTCTCGTAATCATTTTAGAAGCATGTTTGTGAGCACAGACATCTCTAACTTTTGCAAATTTATTAGCATCTTTCAAAATATGTCTATTATCAGTTGTAATAGGAGCAGCTATTTGTATATCAACACCAGCTTTTGAAGCCTTATTCAAGTGTTTCCCATGTCTATCAACTAATTCCATTAAACCATCTGAAGTTGTCATAACTTTCAATGTTTTTTTAGAACCCTTTATCATTGAAGAAATCTGCATATTTATGGAATCTCTTCCTTTTAGAGCAGCACTCATATGTTCTGGTTTTTGAATATCAAGATCATCATTGAATATTGCTTTTAATTCCTTAGCAAAAGGACTTGTTTTTAATTTTTCAATTTTTTGACAAGTGTCTTTAGCTTTTTTCTCTTCATGCTGTTTTGCTCTATCCAAAGCTTTTACAGGCTCAATAGCAACATACTTTATTGGTTTTCCAGGCTGTATCATTGAAAAGCCCTTATCTGCTAAAGTAGCAAGGACATCATAACATCTTGAACGAGGAACATTTGAGATTTCCGCAAGCTCACCAGCACTAGCAACGCCTTTGCGAAGTAAAGCTATCCATAAGTGTCGTTCATATTTGTTAAGACCTATTCCTTTGAGAGAATCCATAACTTCACTACTTACAGTCTCGACCTTATTTACCACTTTCACACCCACTAAATAGTTGTTACTGTATATATTTATAGGTTTTCATTGAACAGTCATAACCACTGTGCACAAAATTCCCATTTTTGCATTTTTAAAGATTTCGAAACTAAAACCATTTCCGTTTCTTCTTCTTCTTTTTCTCGGCTTTAGCTTTTTTATCAAGCATTTCAACTAAGTCTTTAACTTTTTTCAAATCTTTAGGATTGTCAGGAGTAGCGCAACTATTACCAACACCAATTACTATTACCTTACTTTTTTTAGGTGTACGTAATATACTTTTTTTCATAAGTTCAATAGCTCTTGGTACTGCATTGTAAACATCCTTTGTCATTGGAGAAATAGCTTCTGCCATACCAACTTTAACAACAATACTGTCTAATGGTTTTTTCTTTGTAAGTAGAACATTTTCAATCATTTCTCTTTGTGACCATCCACCCATTGCAAAGCCAACACCTTCAACAACATGTCCTGTTTTTTCTCCTTCAAGTTTTAAACCAGCATCAACAGTAATTACACGATTAATCTTATTTTTATTCATAATTTTTTCAATAGCAGCATCCATTCTTCCTAAGTGAGGTGAAGGTCCTGTAGCTTTCAAAACAAACACTTTTCTACCTTCTATAACAACTTCACCCATTGAAACATCTTGTCCAACATCTTTCATTGCTTTTTCTTTACCATGTTCTTTCATCACAGTTACAGCAGTTAATGGACCAACAGAATCACCAACAGGCCATTGATTGACAAAAGCTTCTGCGCCTTTGTATTCGCTTTTAGCAATCTCTTCTATAATAGGTAATTGCATTTTGATTATCATTGCCATTTGTAAGTTCTTAAATTTCTTTGCCATTTCAACATAATGTCTAACAATTTTTGACATTTGTCTAAGACCAATTGCAGCTCTTAAACCATAATTAATATTATCTTTTTCCTCTTTAGATTTCTTTTTTGCAACTGAATCTACAAAGCCAGTAAACCTTTCTTCCATTTGTTTGATAGTAACATCTATTTTCTTAACAATTCCATAAGGATCTAAGCTACTTGGTGTTATTACAAAGAATTCAGTAAACTCATTTATTGCATTTTTTAGTTCTTTATTTGGATTTTTTGCCACAGATTTTGTTATATTTACATTAGCTTTAGCAGACAACGCTTCTAGTTTTTGAGCTGATTTTTCAAGAGACATTGTCATTTGACTAAGCATTAATCTAGGATATACAAATATCAATACAAAAAACATTAAGAACCATATTACAGTTCCAAGTATACCTTCTCCACCAATTTGCATTAAAATAGTTTCAATCAATTTGCCACACCAGTAGTATCCTTTTCATTTTCCCATTTAAATACTTACGCTTTAACATTGACAACATTTTATATACTTCTATAATCAATTTCTATCATGGGAAAGTCTGTAAGAACAGTTATTGCTGTTGTAATATTTGTAGCATTACTAGGATTTGGAGTAATTACAATAATAGGGCAAGATAATATAATTTTTATTGCAGATAATTTTATTTCAAAGATAACAACAGGTATGTCATTACCTGATAATGTTATTCGAAACATAAGTTTTGAATTAAAAGGAATAAATTATATAAATACTACTTATGATTTCAAAGAACCAGTAAATATTACGATAGATAGTTCTAATTTCACAATACATACTATAACTGATTTACATGCAAGTTCAGCTACTAAAATAACAGGATTCACAGGAACAGTTATGATTCTTTCTAAAGATAAAAACCTATCAATAACTGGTGAATATGAAAAAATAGAAATTAGTGACGTTTCAATATCAACAGCAGGAACTATTTCAGAATCACATACAACTTTCTCAAGTATATTCTTAGAACAGGTCAAACTAAAGACATTAGAAGTTTCCAACGCAACCGGAACATTAACATTAGAAGATATTGAAATGAATATTAATGAACAAAGTGTAAAAATATATGCACCTATTACAGACATATTCTATAATAATTATCTAAGAGCAGATGGAAGAGCTAATCGCATGACAGTTGAAGGAGATAACGTTCTTAGTATTAGTGAATAATTAAATTGTAAATGAAAATCTATCACTACAGTATGTTGATTTACCTTTCTTTCCACAAACATACCAGTAATTAGTATGTGAATTATATTTGTCCTTATACTTTTTAGCTCTTTTCAAAAGCTTTGCCCATTCTTTATATGTTGGAGTATAAACAGAAGTGCTATATTTTACTTTTGCAAACTTCTTTCCTTTTCCACTTGAATAAGGACTTACATAAAGAGTAAATTTCTTATAGCTACCAGATTTAACCCATCTTAATGTTTCTCTTGCATAAGTAAAGAAAGAATCACTTTCAGGGGAAACCAAACATATTTGTCTACCACATGGTGCAATAGTTGTAGTTGTGGTTGGACTTACGCTTGTAGTTGTGGTTGGATTTACACTTGTTGTTGTTGGATTTACACTTGTTGTTGTTGGATTTACACTTGTTGTTGTAGCACCATTACATTGTCCACCAGAACACCCAGCACTTCCACATTCATACCTTTTCTTAACAGGATTTTGTAAACGACAAGATGAAAGTGGTCCAGGATCTATACATGTATAATCATTATATCTTTGATAAACATCATTATTAGCACACCAAGGGCTTCCTACATAACTATCAGTTCCGCAATCACTATCTCTATTACATTCTATTTCTCCAACACAATTTCCATTAACACAAGTATCACTCCCACATTCTTCTACTTTAACAGCTTCATAATGAGTATTATCGTAACATGAACCAGAACTACATCCACGGTCATGACAAAGTCTCTTTACCCAAACATCACCAGTAGAACATTCCTTAGGATCCCAATTATCACAATATTCTAAACAACCTCTAGGATCTGTGCTTGAGCACCCAGGTTTTTTACAATCATAATCTGTTGAACATTCTCCAGCAATACTTGTAGTTGTTGTATGAACAGTTGAAGTAGTATGAATTGTTGATGTTGTAGGAACAGTAGTTGTTGTTGTGTGCACAGATGTTGTAGTAGACGTAGAACTTGTGGTTGGTGTTGTAGTAGTTGTTATAGTTTTACAATAATAACTATCTCCTGAACCTTGTTCACAATGTTTAGTCACACTACAATCTTTTTCAACACTCCATCCCCCATAAACAGTATTACCAAAACATCCAGATGAAGAACCTGTACAATATCTATTTGCTGTTCTTTTTCCTACATCATCTCCTGCACTTTTTCCCCATGGACAACCATAATCCATCCACATGAAACATTTTGTAGTTGATGGTTTGTATGTATAATCTCCACAATCTGTATCACAGCATTCTCCTGAAGTACACTGTGCTGTTTTACATATGAAATCATTTGATCCAGGAGAAGCACGATTACAGAATTCAGTTGAGCCACAATAATCAGCAACTACAGGATCATTCCATTTTAGTTCTCCATTACATGATGCAGATGAACCAGAACAATATCTTCTTCTATCCTGCTTATAAACATCATCACCTAAACATGTACCATCACTACAAGCATATCCATAACTTCCATAATGAGAATCACAAACATAACTACTTGGTCTATATTGACCACCTGAACAACAAGCACCTGAACTACATACTTCACATTTTTTAGTTGCAGTATTCCAGGTTTCACCAGATTTACAGCAACCATCTGCAGCTCCACCAACAGGACCCATACATTTTAAACTTCCTGAACACTCACTATCCCAATCACAATCATAATCACCATGTCCACATAAAGAACATCCACGTGATTTTCTTTGAGCACAATAATTAGAATCACCACTTTTACTTACTAATTGATCATTAGCCCAAACTCCATTTGATTTACAAGCCCCATTAGAACAGGAATAATCATAATATGGTCTATGTTTCCTAACTTGGTTATCTGTACAATAATAAACATAACTTCCATAATTATCATAGTCATTACAATTTTTGTCTTTAGAAAGCATTCTATCTTGTCTAGCCCATTCACAATCAATAGAATATTCACGTAGAGTATATGAGTTAATACAATAATCTGTTTTAGTTATTGAAGGTGAGATTAAAGTTCCTGGGATATATGCAGTACTTTTTGTTTTATAATCATAACATTCTTCATAACCTGCCACACCTGAACCACTGCAACAACCAGTTCCGCCAGGACCTTCAGCAGATTCTGATATACCACTATCACAATAGCCTGATTGACAGATAGCATATGCAGGATCAGAAATAATTATTAAACTAACTGCAAATACACATAATATAAAATATACAAATAATTTTCTAATCATCAACACCCCTGTTAACTAAAAATGTATGGTGTTAAAGTATAAAAGATTAAATTATTCTAAATCTTCCTCTAATTCTTCTTCCACAGTTTCAATTAAACCAGGTCCTTGGATAGGTGTAGGTACAGGTGTTTTATCTGGTTTCTTTTTTGACTTTCCACCCATTTTTCCACCAACCCATGAAAGTTTAGTTACAATCTTGTATATTGTTCTCACAATATGGTATGCAAAGAATATACCAATACCTGTTGTTGCAAAAAACACTAGATTACTTATATCAGTAGGAATATTCATACCTAATCCAAAATTCATTACAAAAGGAAAAGCAACTGCAGCAACAGCAATATAGATAGCTTTCATAAATGTATTGAACATTTTTATCGCAATAAACACAAATACAATAAAAATACCAATCAAAAACGCAGGATGCAATTCACTAATAGAAATAAGTGTACTTTTTAGAATAGGAATCATGAATGCAAAGTCTTCAATAAACGGCATAATTATACTTACATAGGATTCTATTAAATGTTTCTTATAAGTCAAAAAGAAGTTTAATAGCACTATATCCAGTAGCACCACCAACACCAAGCTTTCCCATGAATCTTATAAAATAATCCACTCTTCCAGGACTTTTTTTAACAAGTTTCAGTAATTCATTAGCTACTATTCTTTTTGGATAAAAATAAGTTTCATTAATGTGTTTCTCAATATGGTCATAAGATATTTGCATACGTTTTACAGCCCAATCGCTTAACACGCTTGTAGGAACATATCTACGATGAAGTCTAAGATGGTTTTTCTTTATTGCATTCAAAATAGAATCCACATTATTCTCAGCATTTGCTAAAGTATATGAATATCCAAACATTTCCACAGTATGTACATCACTTCCAGTAACCCCAATTAAATTATTTTTTTCTGCAAACCGATTTGACTTCCAATTAGCTAATCTTTCAATATTAATTGAATTAAACACTTCCATAGCATCACAGAGTTTGGCTTTCTCTCTTATTCCACGTCTACTAATATCAAAAGGATGAGCAGCTATTGAAATACCACCTTGTTCATGAATTTTATCAATAGTTTCTTCAACACTTAATCCTGGCCGTATATTTTCTTGAATTCCAAGCGCAAGAATATGTCCTCTTCGCTTTCTATCAACTCCTGCAGTTGTAATTTCCTCTCCAGGTATAACTGTAACCCCACATTTTTTACCAGCTTGAACAGCTTCTTTAACACCAGTCATCTGATCATGGTCTGTCATTGCTAAACAATCTAATCCCATTTTCTTAGCATATTCCACCATCTGAGTTGGAGTATACCAGCATTCAGCTTTCATAGTAAGTCCTTTACTATAATGACTGTGACAATGTAGTTCGCATTTTAATTCCATTATAATCACGTTGTGAATATTTCAACTATATCCCCTTGTTTTAGTTTGTAATCAGATCCAACTTGCATTATACGTTTACCACGTTTTAATCGAGCAAACCTGAAGTCTTTAACAAAGTCTTTATGTATGTTTTCACAGAAATGTTTTACGTCAGAATCTTTTTTAAGCGCCATAGGAGAAGTCCGTTTTCCCTTCTTATCTCGTAAAACAGTATAAACTATTATCAATCCTAACATCTTCCATATCTTTTCTTTAGCTTTATCATCATCACTTCTTAGAAATATGTGAGGTTTTTTGATAAAATTGTTCTTAACAATTTCTTTCATTTCAGCATCATCACCAACAAACCGTATCATAGACACAACAGCATCTGATGAGCGAACTAAAGACATATTTTTCGCAGACATAGTAGCAGGAATCTCAATTAATTGGATTTTTATACCATTATAGTCCATCATACCAACTATTGGAGTAGTAGTTGTATATTCATAATCTTCTATTTCAGGTTTAGCATCTGTAATCTTACTAAGTAATAGACTTTTTCCACTATTTGGTAAACCAAGAATACATACTTGAGCATAACCCTCTTTTTTAATACCCTTTTGACGCATCCCTTTTTTCTTACTCTTCACTTGCTCTTTTTTCAGTTTAGATATCTTAGAATTCCACTCAGCTTTTAGAGTCTCACATCCTTTATGATCAGGTATATTTGAAAACACTTCATGTGCAGCAAGCAGTTTCTCTTCTATATCACGAGCAGCTTTGAACTTACCTACAGCTTTATAATATTCCGGCGGAGCATTTGTTGGCATTGTATCACCTAATTAATAGAACTAATTTGATTTTTAAAAGAACTATTTCTTCCTAAGCAATCTCTTTATTTCTTCTAAATCTTTTTGAATATCTTCAATCTCTAATTCAGCTTTTCTATTTACTCGATAATCATCATCTGACTTACGTCTATCACGTTGAGCAGACCTATTCTGACTCATCAATATAATAGGTGCTTGTACAGCTGCTAAACACGATAATATCAAATTAAGTAATATGAAAGGATATGGGTCCCATGTAGTTGCAAGCATATATACATTGATAGACATCCAAACTGCCAAAAACAGGAAAAATATGATAATAAATGTCCAACTTCCTGCAGCTAGTGACAATTTATCAGCAGCTTTTTGTCCATAAGTTAATTTATGTTTATTTCTATGAGGTGTTATACACTTTAACTTCTCAACACCTTTTTTCTCACCTAATAGAAGGTATCTCATTACCTTAGACATGTTATTACTTCAGCGAATTTTGTATAAATAGATTTTTATACTACTGACTCCAATAAAAAAAGAATGTTTTCAACAAAAAGCATATGCAATAGATGTGGTAAACCAGTGAAATCTTACCATTTTCCTGCAAAATGTCCTAAATGCAGCGCTCCTATTCCTTTGCCAACTGACTGGCTAAACATTTAAAAGTCTACCTTTTTGAGTCATATTTACCTACAATAAAAATTAGGTGATTGGATGTTAAAAATTGAGATATTTGAAATCAAGAATGGTAATGTAATTTCAGAAATGGATACAGAAGTAGAAGCACATATAGTTAATCTGTATAATAAATACAAAGACCAAATACAATTGAATAAAGTAAATATTGTAGATAAAGAAGCAATGAAAAAGCACAAAGATATCTCAAAACACATTGAAAAATTTGGTGTTGACATACTTCCTCTAATAAAAGTAGATGGTAAAATTCTAGAACAATCTGAATTTATTCCTTTTATTCAAAAAAAGATATAGGTGATTAAATGGCCAGAAAAAGAAGTGAACTTAACGAATATTTCATATGGTTTAATTCTGCACCTGTTCGTATTCGAGGATACAGTCCTGAAGCAGCAATTGGATGGTATTTCAAAAGGTTATGTAATTATGGAGAAATTACTGATGAGCAAAGATCTGTTGGAGCACATGCTTGTGTAAAAATGTATCATGAACAACTTTTACCAGTAACATTTAGAACTCCAGTTGCAAAACAAATGGTTGGACTGGAAAAAGAACAACTAGCAGCAGTAATTGCGCGCAATATTTCACAAGGTAATAAACATCCAGAAGATCTTAGACAGCATTATGAAGATATGATGGAACGACCTATTGGTTATTTAATGACTCATCATACATTACCAGTATTCAAGAGAAGTGTTATGTTTGATAATATACCAGATTTAACTGTTTCTTCCCAAGAATAGATATGTCTGAATTCAAATATCAGAGATTACCAGCAAAAGACATTATGATAAAAGATATTTCTCCTGACAAAGATGTTCGCATAAGAATTACAGGAACTATCATAAGTAAATCTAATACTGCAATAATAGTTGATGATTCTTCAGCAAATACAGAAATAATCACTCCTATAGAATTAACAAAAGATTTCAAACAAGGTGATATTGTCAGAGTATTTTGTCGTGTAACAGCATTAGAAAAAGGATATCAATTACAAGCAGAAATAATACAAGACATGAGTGAGTTAGATATTGAAAAATACAGAAAGATTATTTAAACCATTTCTTTTTCTTTTTTCTCTTAAACATAAGGAAATACAATAATGTCAATAGTATAATTAACAGTAATATAATTAATGCAATACCAAGTAATGTTACTTCTCCATTTTCATCAATAAATCCAAGAAAACCACCTGTTAATAAACCAGCATCTGTAGTAGTTGTAGTTTCTTCTACAATAGTTGTTTCTACTGATGTTGAAGCACCAAATGCCTCAGTTGTAGTAGTACTTGGTGGAGGTCCAGGGCTTACAGTAGTAGTAGCAATAGTAGTAGGTACAGTTGTGGCAATAGTTGTAGTTATTGTAGTTGGAACTGTAGTAGTTACAGAAGTTGTAACAATAGATGTAGTAGGATTTGTTGTTGTAGTAGTATCAACTGTAGTTGTCGGAACAGTAGTTGTAGGAACTGTAGTTGTAGGTACAGTTGTAGTTGCTAAAGGACATGGTACATCAACAGAAAAATAAGCATAATTTGGATTTCCAGCACAATTAGTATCACCATTTACACTGTTTATGTGCAAGCTAGCTTTTACTGCCCCACATTGTTCAGTATTAGTTTGACTTGCAGTAATAGATAATTCTTTTGTTCTTTCCGATTCCTTTATACTAAGAATCTGAGTTGTTGGACCTATTTCTGTACAAGCTAGATAATCTCCAAAAACACCAGTTCCTGACCCATCATCAGTTTTTTTACGAAATTTGGGAATGACAAACATATTTAAACGGAGTCACTAAAAAGTAATAACAAAAGTAATTTTAACAAAATCTTTTTGAAAAACCAAATCAAGAATATAAATATTTATCTACACATATATCTTCTATGACTTTCAAGGCAGTTACCAAAGATATTACATTAATTCGAGATTCTTTATCAACAATATCAGATATTATTGATGAAGCGCAATTCAAATTAACTAAAAATGGAATAGAAATGTTAGCAAGCGATAGAGCAGTAGTAGCTGTCGTTGATTTATTAATCCCATCTTCAATTTTCAAAACATATGAAATAGATAATGAAGAAACTATTGGAATAAATCTTCAACAATTCATGGATATTTTAAAACGAGCAGAAAAAGGTGACAGTGTTGAACTAGATTTAAATGGAAAAAAATTCCAGATAAAAATAAAATCAACAAGTACAAGACGTTTTGTTATTCCGCTCTTAGACTTGAATTCTGATGAAATGCCTCCAGTTGATAAATTAGATTTTAATACTAATATTAAACTTACAACTGAAGTTTTACATAGTGGAATTGAAGACGCAGGATTAATCGCAGACTCAGTAGTTTTTGATGTTAATCCAGAAACAGTTACTATGAAAACTGAAGCTGATAATAGAATCGCTGAATTAGCATTAGATAATTCTAGCAAGCATTTGATAAAATTAGATGTGAAAGATCCAGCAAAGGCTCGTTATTCTTTAGAATATTTGAAAAAAATAATCAAAGCAAGAAAGATTTCAAACAATGTAACTTTATCATTTAGTAATGATTATCCTATGAAAATTTCATATCAAATTCCAAAAGGAATTAAATTAGATTTTATTCTTGCACCACGTGTAGATGATTAAAAGTCCCATTTATCATCTACTTTTGGCAATTCTTCCTCATCTTGTGTAGGAGAAAAATCTCTCTGAGGTTCTTCCTTAGCAGGCTCTGGTTCTTTAGGTTCTTCAACAGGTTTTTCAGTTTCAATTCTCAATTTATTCAAGATCTCATCTAGTTTTGCTTCATCTGTTTGATCTCGAGGAAATCCAATAATTATCTTATCATCTTTGTAACGAGGAACAACATGAAAATGAGTATGAGCAATAACTTGTCCAGCTTGTTCACCATTATTCTGAACCACATTCAACCCGTCAGGATTAAGAGTTTCTTTAATTTTCATAGAAACTTTCTGAACAGTACTAATCGCAGCTTTCAAATCTTCTTTATCTACCTCAAATAAAGTCTCAGAGTGCTTCTTAGGCATAACTAAAACATGTCCTTCACTAGCAGGATTAATATCTAGTATAGCCAAAGTTTCTGAGTCTTCATAAACTTTTTTGCTAGGTATGTCTCCACGAACAATTTTACAAAACAAGCAATCTTCTTCACTTACCATAACACCATTTCCTATGAAGGGTTTAAAAGGGTTTTATTATTTAGCAACTTTTGAAATTTCTTTAATTATTCTTACAACAAATTCAGGATGCATCTCATTCAAATGAGACATTGTTTCTAATTCAACACCAGTACCTTTAGTTTTCCTTAATAACGGAGAAACAGGATGAGCAGTTACACCATAGTAAATGTTTTCATATGTAATTTTCATATTAACTTTCTTAACAATACGATGTATTAATTTTTCATATAGTTTTGAATTCAATTGACTAAACTTATAATTACTTCCAAGAATATCATTTGCATTTGTTAAATCTTCTTCTAACCATTCTTTAGAAATTCCTCTAGCTTTCTTAATTCCACCAAATACACCATCAATATAGTGGTCATTAAGTTCTAACCAGAATAACATTTCTCCTTCCATATCTTGTTTATGTGCTCCTCGTATTTGTATAACCTTCTTATATTTTCTATTAAGTTTATCAACCAAACTAAGAAGAGTTTCTTTATCCAACCATTCTCCTGATTTAGATATAACATCAATTGCAGTTGGCAAGTTTTTCAAACGTGCAGATAAAGTGTGAGGAAATACAAAGAAAGGATTTTTATATTCCTTTCCAGCTTTTTCAGCAGCTTTCCAGAAGCTTTTGTAAATACTCATTTTAGCATTATGCTCTTGCTTTGATCTACAAACCCAAGCATAAGTTTTATAATATTTTGAATATTCTTTATCATCCTTTTTCCAGTGTTCATACATTTTTTCAGAAACATAACATGATTTAGGTGGAAGTCTATTCAAATCCAAACCAACATCACCGCTTCTTGGTAATGTAGCAACAATCGCAGTGCCACCTAATTCTTTAACAGCTTCTAATGCAACAGTTTCAGAACCAATATCACCTCGTGTAGCTTTTTGATAAGTTTGAGTTGCATGAGGCGCAACAATTATAGGACCTTTCCCATTTTCAATCACAACAAATCCAGTATAATATTTTGTTTTCATAATTATAATTTAATAAGCAGTTAATAAAAACATCATGTTCGTAGAATAAATCTCTTGAAATTATCAATTTTCTTCTTTCGTTGGAACCCATTTATTATTTCTTCAGCAATATCAACAGCTACAATTGGATAAATTTCATTTAAGAAAACAGAAAACTCTAAAGAAAATGCTTCACCACCATTATGTTTCAATAATTTGTTAATAGCATATTTTCCTTTCATCCCATTAAAATTACATTGATATGTAACCCTAAATTGTGTATTTTCCACAGTTTTTTCTATCAAAGAAATATAATCATTCCATGATAAATTTTTCAACTTAACTCTTTTTCTAAGTAAATCGTTAGCTCGTCTTATATCCTTTATCATATTATTTCGTGTAGCACCCTTTACATTACTAAATTCTTTGAAACGCATAATAACATAATTCTTAAATTGAATGTCTGCCCATGAAACCGCATATTTTTTTATATCATCGTTTAGATTGTAAAATAAATTAGAAAACTTTTTATTAATTCCTTAAATAACACCTTTCATTGCATCTGAATTAATCCACCTTCCATTTGAAGTAGCAACATCAATTAAACTTGGAAAGTTTTTCATTCGCATACCTTGTGCATGAACAATTACAAATAAGGATTTCTTTTTTGATAAGGTTCTTATTGAAGTCCAATACTGATTATACTTTGTTACTTTTTCCAAATACTCATCTTCATCTCTTGCAAAGAATGCAAACTTTTTCTCAAACTTCAAACGAGATTCAGGATTATCTCTAGCTTTAAACATCTGATGAGCTTCAGACAAGGAAGCTGGTTTTCTAAAATAATCAATACCATGATCACCTGTTCGCGGAACTGTAGATACAAAAGCCATACCACCTAAACGTTTAACTAACTCAGCTGATATAACTTCACTTCCTACATCTCCTCTACACAACGGATTAAGTGAATATGTAGCATGAGGCGCAATAAATACAGGACCTCTTTTACCAGATTTGTAAATCATAAACCCGTCTTTATAGTAAACTCGCATAGAATATTATTATCAGAAAAGTATTTATTTACTTTTTTTACTGTTCATCTCTTTTATAGAAGCATTTATTCCATCTTTATGCTTTTCCCAGAAGCTAACCGCACACTTAGCAAGAACTTGAGCAGCTACTTGATATCTTAATTTAGGCACTTCTGTTGAAGCTTTTGTAGTTCTACCACGTAGATTAAATTCAACATGAATACCCATTCTTTTTTTCTTAAATCTCTTATTATGTAAACGAACATTTTTCTTTAAAGTAAAGTTAGTTCTTCCAAGAAAGATATATTTAGAACGTCTTATTTTCAAATTGTTCCTAAGTTTCATTGATTCTAAAGTTTTCTTCAATTCTTTTTTATAATACTTTGTAAACATGGTAGCGTATTTTCTTCCACCAATATAAATTTTATGAGGACCAAAACCTAATGTAATATCAGACTTATGACGCTTATGCATTCCATGATAACATATAATAATTTCAGGTCTTAGTATCTTAACACGATTTTGATATTTTTTCAAAATACGTTCTTTCTTAGGATTTGTATGAATAATCAAACGTGTCATCATTCTTTTAGTTCCAGCAATCTTAACAGGAACCGAAATATCTTCTCTCAATTCTTTTGGTGATTTACTCATATCCACAGTAGTTCTAGGTAAATGAGATAAAATGTAAGCACCATTAACAGCTTTAGCAGCTAACTTAGCTAACTTATCTGTATTTTTGTCACCAACAGGAATAAATGTTTCTTGACCAGACTTAGTTTTCAACCCAATCACAGGTATTCTAGTTGTTTCAGCATGCTCCGCAGTTATCAACACTCTAGTTTTTCTATATTTGTACATATGTCCAGTTTCAATTGCACCATAATCTATTCTAAAAAATGGAAATTTCAAAAAACTAAGAAACTTATTCAATGCTTTAGGAGTATGGAACACAAGTATTTTTTTAACAGCTTGAACATGCTTTTGTTTAATATCAAATAACACAACTTCTTCTTTATTAATTTCTCTTTTCAACTTTTTCCTAACTCGTTTATCAATTCTCATTTAATAACCCTCTACAATATCCCAGAATCCTAATCCACTATCTTTTTTCTCCCGAGCATCATACTTCTCTCTCATATATTCTACCATTCTTTTAGCTACATTAACTCCAGTTGTTTTAGTTATACCCTCAAAATGAACATTAACATTAGCCTCTATAATAAAGGGCCCATTTGCAGTTTCTATAATATCAATACCTGCAATGCCAAGTTTCAAAGCCTTTGCAGTTGATACTGCCAAGTTCTGCATTTCAGAAGATAATTTTATTTTCTTTCCAATTCCACCTGCTCCAATATTTGCTCGCATATCCCCACCTTTAGATGTTCGTTTCATTGAAGCAACAACTTCATCACCTATTACCAATGCACGAATATCTTCACCAGGGTTTTCTAAGAACTCTTCAACAAATACAGGCTCTTTCATAGATTCTAAAACATCAACTAAAGGAATAGCACTTTTTTTAGTCTCTGCAAACATAACTCCAGTTCCTAAAGAACCATATAATAATTTGATAACAACAGGATAATCTGCTTTACCTAACATTCTTTCAATAGCTTTTCGTGTAGAAGCTAAGTAAGTTTTAGGAATAGGTACGTTTGCACGGTCTAGAGCAACCAAAGTCAAGAACTTATTGTGAGTAATGTAAACACTTTCAGGTTTAAACGGCAAAACAACCTTTCCTGATAGTAATTTAGTAGCAATATATCCATAATTTCTATAAGTTCGTGGTAAACGTGGTAATATAACATCAAAACTAGACAAAGCACCTTTCTTATACATTACATCAACCCCATTTTTAGTATTAGCAATGTAAGTATTTGCTATTGGAACATAAACTGCCCTATCAAACAGTTTCTTAGCTTCATCTAATAACCATAAGACTTGATCATATCGATGCCGTGGACCTAATATACAAAATTTAGATACCATTACTTCATCTCCTTTTTCTTCATAGCTTTCAACACTCTTGTAAATACACTTTCTTGTTTTGGATGAATATTTTTAGCTAAATGTTCTAACAAATCACCAGAAATGTCTTTTGCAGCAGCTTTTCCTATTGCTCCAAAGTCAGGGGACAATGAAACTCCAATAATTTTATCTCCTTTGAATGTAACTGAACCATAAACAGAACCAAGTTCCTTAATAACTTCTATTGCAATTTTTTGCTTTTCTTTACCAGCAACAACTTTTGTCATTTTTTTACCAGTTTTTTCAACAGATGCAACAAATTCATCTCCTGCAACAAGACATTCTATTCTTTTACCTTCAATTTGTTCAAGTATGTAAACTCCAGGGCCTTTTTTCACTTTTAGTATCATTTTTAGCTCTTTTTCATTGTCAACAGTGATACTATCTCCACCCATAAACACATCTGCGGGATAATCAATCTTATCTTTCAACGCATCAACCATATTTGAAGAAAGCATGAAATACATATCAGGCACATCAAACCCGCCAAGTCGAAGTATAGAAAGAGATAATGCACGCCATTTCATTATAGACAAAGTTTCAAACGTATATGGCAAATATATTTTTTTATTAGCAAGAACTTCTATTACAGCTGCAAAAAGATCCTTTTTCTCACCAGTTGGTATAGGTAAAACACTATCAAACTCTGATATATCCTTACCCCTATGCAAAAGCTTAGAACCTTCCCCCGTTTCTATCATTATTTCAGTAATAGGAACATAGAACGCAGTTTTATAAATTTCCTTGGCTTTTTCCAGAATACATTTATCTTTTTCAAATCTATCTGGGTCACCGATAATAGCTAGTCTCATAAATTCACCCTAGTTCAATAAACAAAGATAACCCCAGCCAATATTTAAATGGGCGATTTTGACGTCTAAATAGAAAAACAATAAATACTCGAAAATAAGGAAAAACCACTAATTTTGAGCTGTTGCACCACTTTCTTTAGGTAATGGTTTACGTCCTGTCATGGTAAATCCATCAGGAACCTTTCCCTGATAGTTTCCAGGTTGACTACCACATTCAACACTCAAATAAACTGTTCCTGAACCATCTCCAAACAATTGGCTTCTTGTTCTACGGACAGCAGTTCTTCGATCAACAGTATCTGAGCCTTCAAATCGTTTTGCCATAATTATCACTAAATACTATACATTTGGGCCCTATTTATAGTTTTCGGTTTGTCACTATTTTTAGGTAATTACTAGTAGAAAATATGGGGTCACAAGGATTCGAACCCTGATCAGCTGCTTTGGAGGCAGCGATGCTACCATTACACCATGACCCCTAATGTGTTATATTCAACATGTCCAAATTTATAAATAACTTTAGAATCAATCATGAGGATAAGGTGCTTGAGGAGTAAATAAATGATATTTTTCATCACCTTCTAGTTCATTCATTATTCTTTTTACTAATGATTTAACTGGATCAGGGAATAATTTCACTCTTTTGATCATATCTTCAAATGATTCAAACTTCTTAGTTTTTCTAGCAGTGATTATATCAACTACGTGTTTCTTACCAATACCTGGAATTAACTGTAATTTATGCATTCTTGGAGTAAGCATTCCAGTTATATTAAAGAATTCAATAAACTTTTCTTCATTTTTCTTTACAATATCTGTCACAGTTCTTCCTAAATTAGAACGTGCAACATTTGTTAAATCTGCAACTTTCATAGAACCTTTGATATATCGAATTTTGTCTCTTTTACCTTCTCCAATATATACCTCTTCTTCAACAGTTAATTCAATATCTTCACGAGGAACAAGTTCTAGTAATGTAAAATTAGAAGTACCTATGCTCTGGGCTACAGGTTCCGGGTGTCTCCTGTCTGGATACCCTTCTGCAAGGAAATCCAATATTACTGCTTTTTCTTCTTTCATAAATCATCACCGTACTTATACCCATTATCATCAATTATTAGTTTAATTCATATAGTTTTTAAAGGATTAAAATCAATTTTTGGGACAATTATTTTTTATATTTTTTGATAATATCAATTATCTGCTTTATTTCAGCAGACGTCAGCTTTGTCATTTCTTTGCTAAACAATGCATTTACTTCATTTTCAGTGTCAGGCATCATATTAACTATAAGTGAAATATATCGTGGTTTTAATATAGTAATCTTACTAAGATCCTCAATCACAGCTTTCAAATTAGTTTTACTTAATTTACTAACTTTCTCTAAGTATTCTAAAGCTATTTTTTGTTCATAAACCAGGTCTTTTTCTTTACCTCGTTTATCCATCTGGTTCTTAGCTTCATGCAAATTTGTAAATTCTTCATTAACTACATCCATATATATCACCTTAAAGTTTCCTGATGTGCTCAGGCTTAATTGCTATAGTTTTTTCATTTTTCATGTTTTTAACTGTTATTTCATAAGCACGTCCTTTTTTACTTACTATAACACCTACTTGACCATTAAACACTGGATGAGGAAATTTTGAAGTAGCATTAATTTCAATAACTACCTTATCCCCTATTTTAAAGGAACTAACATAACTTGTGATACTTTTCCTCTTTATTTTAGTTATTTTCTTCCTTGTTCTATGCATTTTACCATGCGATTTTTGAACCATGTAATCACTTTCATTTCTTGCTTTATAAGGTTTAAAAGCTCGTATAATATTATATCTAAATACAAGCTAAAAACCTGATTTCTTATTTTTACATTAATTAAATGTTAAATCTTATAAAGTTACTTAAAATTAGATAAGTTAAGATTGTAATATTCTTGATTTTTCACGGTTTTGATTGAAAATTATTTGTTATATCACTATGTGTTCTCATTTTCATATAAACTAAAACAAGAACAATCACTACAACTATAATCAGTGCATACAATAAATAATCAGGTATTTCTAAAGGCACGCCATCTGTAGAAACAGATTGAGGAGACACCTGTTGTATATCAGTACTTGTTTCAATTACTCCTATTTGTCTTGAAACTTGCATAGTTTTATAACCAGATTTACTTACTTGAACATTAATTATGTAAGTTCCAACTTCATCTAGTTGTAAAACAGATGGTATTTGGATATCTTTCACAATACCCGAAGGGGAAGTTAAACTTGCTATTATTGAAGGAGTTGTAACATCAGAAGTATAATCTAAATTAACATCCTCGTTTTTAATAAAAACGGTTTTTTCCAAATCAATTGTAAAATCAAAACTAGGTAATGTATCTATTTGAAATGTTTTTTCTTCTCTTTGCTGCATAGGAGATGTAATTTGCACAGAAGCTGTACATGTTTGTGGTTCTATTCGTTCTGTAACTATGATATCATTATACGTATCTGAATAAGGTACACCTGCCTGCAAACTTCGCGCAATGTCTTGTAAAAATGCAATAGGAGCAGTTGGACATAAAATATGAGGAGTAAATGTTACATCTTGATTTGTATCTGAAGTTATTGTATAATCAAAATAAACCTGCTCTCCTGTTGAAAATGTTTGAGGCATTTGTATATCTATTGTCAGAGCTGAAGCTAGTGCTGGGACTAGGAAAATTATGAATACAACTGCAATTATTATTTTTTTCATGTTAAATCTTCCTCTATTAATGATATAGTTATGTTATATTCATAAGCAGGTATATTATTAAAATAAGAGTCTTCCAAATCACGAAATTCTTCTATATGTAAATAATCATTTCTTTCTGAATCACTGAAAAAATCAAGTTTTAAATAATTATACCAGCTACCACCAAAATTAGCCTTCAGACCAATACAATTATTGAAATTTAAATATGTTGCTGCCGATGGGGAACAAGGATCATAATCTAACATATCTGTTGGAATTAATACTAAATCCTCTTGTGTTAATACAACAGTACTATTTTTTATGTTAATTCTTGTTATATCAAAATCAATTGGAATAATAATTTTACTACTTATTTTATTCCATTCTATGTTGTTACTACTTATAGATCGTCTAGTGTAAGATGATATTAAATTCTGTCCGAATAACGGATCAAAGATTGACATGTTATACCCATTTTGATAGTAGAAAATACTAGGCACTCTTTCGGGATAACTCAAAATAATAGAATAATTATTTTCTGCATAGTTTGAATTAACATCTATATGTTTATTTTGAGAAAAATCAAAATTTGGAATATGTGGATTAAATGTTGGGTCTCCAAGAAGCATAAACATAGTTCTAGAATCAAAGTCAAACCCAACACTAACATCATATTGAACATGAAGATTGATGAATGATTTGAATGCTGACCCAACATCTTTATTCCCAACTAAATTTTGTAAAAATATTTTACTAACCATATTTGGAGACGCTACGTCTACCGCACCAATATGTGCTAATGCACCGCGTCTCAGGATATTTGTGCACCAAAGAATTTTTTTGGCACTCCAAGTAATTTTATCAAAAGCACAAGAAAGACACCCATCACTTACCATGATATTTGGTTTAATCCATATATTTTGAAGATCAGAAGTTGAAATTCCAACCCACCCATTTACATTAGCATGGTCTAAATAATTAATATAATTTTTATCCAATATATCTGTAACATCAAATGAATCCCCTTCATCTGTATAAACACTTTGATGATCAAAATTGGTGTTTTGTAAAATAATTTCATTGGTTTTGGCTTGGTATTTAAATCCGGGAAAATCTGGACCTTTATATATTATAATAGAATTATCTTGTTCATTAATATAATTATAAAAAATATCTCTTGAGATATACGAAGACATGTCAGATAATGATAATCCATATATTCTCCCAACAGATAATTCCATAAAAAAATCATCATCAGTAGAACCATAAATATATGGATCTATACTAGAATTTGCATAATATCCAGAAATAAACCATTCACCAAAATTTTGTATTGCATCGGGACTTGCAATAATGGTCAAATACCTTACATTAATTTCTAAATCAGTTATAGCTGTTTCTAAAAAATCATCAACGACAATATAGTTAGTATAGGTAGTAGAAAGTAAAATCTCTTTCTTAGCACTAGCCAAAATCGGAGCAGCTAAACTTGTTTTGGAATAAATCTCATAAATCGGATTTGCTGATTTTTCTGGCTGAAATTCTTCTGTAACTTTTATATTTAAATCATTGGGATTAACTAAAATAATTTTATCTGTATTTGTTTCATCAACATATTTTTGCTGCAATTGCTCTAAATTATAAGTTTCATTACAACTGCTTCCAGTAGGAGAAACATTTCCAACACAAATTAAATTTCTTCCAGATAAAACAGCAGAATTATCATTTGTTGATCCTTCAATAATTAAAGGGGCATTTATCAAAGAAGCATAAGTAGAAGCCAATAAAGAAAGTTCATAAGTATCCTCAACATAAACAACACTAATATATGACTGCCAATAAGCTAAATAATCTTGAGGATTTGTTCTTTGTATTTGGCTTGATATTAAACCAGCACCAAGTTCAGGAGCAGCAACTAATAAATCATCTAATTCTTGTGGAGTATTTCCAATAATTGTAACCTTATCAGGAGAATATTGTTGCATAAAATAAATTGAAGAATCTATGTCAAAAGAGTTAGTAGGGTTGGTATTTGTAAGATTAAATTCATATTCTTTTATTTCTCCAGGAGCAAACTCATAATTTATTTCAATTATTGTTTGGCCGGTTAACAAAGAAGGATAATTAATTAATTGTAGTCCATTCAAATGTTTCTGAACATCAGCAGTATTTTCTAAAACAACCCTTAATGTTAAAGTATCATAAGGATTCAATGTATTTGAACTAAGATATAAAGTATTTGAAAATGAAGATATGTCCATCCAATTAGCATCAACAAAAACATTGAAATCATCTTCAGAAACATCTAAAACTGCCATTTCTCCCTCATCATGATAAATCAAAAACGGATAAACACAAACATCATCAGGAGTCCCATAACCTTTCTGACATGCTTCACTACCTGTCCATACAGTAGCAGATACAAAAGGCAAAACATCTTTCCAATTTTTATCTGAAATTAAGAAGAGCTCTTTATTTGAATATTTTGTCATATCCTTTTCATTAGTATCTAATATTATAGTTGTCGTAGTAGTAGTTGTAGCAATATCACATCCATTACTTGTAGCATTACAGTTATATCCAGTATCACACCCACAAGAACTACAATCATTAGCTAAAGTTCCATTATTACAATACTGCGGTTTCGTAATAGAACATGTTAAATCTAAAGTTCCGTCAGAACAAGTCGGGGTTGGTCCACTACAATCAACAACAGCATCATTCAAAAATGTAATTATTTCATCACTCATCGTCCGTGTAGCACCAGACCCAACAGCACCATCTGTTAAACCATCACCAGTAAATCCAAACAAGTATCTTGTTATCAAAATACCGTCTGTAAGAGCATCTGAAATATCATTTCCATCAGCATCCAAACCACCAAGACTCTTGGCGCAATCTAAATATGTAATTATTTCATCTGACGTAGTCCGTGTAGCACCAGAACCAACCGCACCATCTATTAAACCATCTCCAGTAAATCCAAACAAGTATCTTGTTATCAAAATACCATCTGTGAGAGCATCTGAAATATCATTACCATCAGCATCCAAAGCTACACTTGTTGATAGTGCCACAGTTGTCATTGGTTCAGTATATTTAACTTCTTCAATTATTTTTGATCTCCAAGGACACCACCGATTATTAGGCAAGAATCCACCACCAACCTCATCTAAATGATTTTCTATATAAACCGGAGAAGCATCACAAACTTCTACAGCAATTTCCCAAAAAATAATAGAATCAGGTTCTAGATGATAACTCCAATCAGGGTTATAACTTGCTTGAGATTTAACAATTGTTCCCCCAACGCGGGTCTTATTTGTTGGAACTTTATTAATAATATCTCTTGCTTCTTGTATTTTACTTGAATTAGTTAATTTGAAAATAAATTCATCTTCTTGTTCAAGATGATAAACAAATTTAAAATAAGCTTCTTCAAGAATAGTTGTCGTAGTAGAACTTATTGTAGTTGAAACCGTAGTTGTAGTAGTAGAACTTATTGTAGTTGAAACCGTAGTTGTAGTTAAAGAAGTTGTCGTAGTAGAATCACAATCAACAGTAGCATCATTCAAAAATGTAATTATTTCATCACTCGTCGTCCGTGTAGCACCAGACCCAACCACACCGTCTGTTAAACCATCACCAGTAAATCCAAACAAGTATCTTGTTATCAAAATACCATCTGTTANAGCNTNTGNNANNNCATNNCCATCNNCATCTAAANTANNNANNNTCTTTNNNNCANTNTAAATATGNAATTATTTCATCACNNGTNGTNCGTGTAGCANCAGANCCAACANCACCATCTNTNAAANCNTNACCAGAANATCCAAANAAATATCNTGTTATGAGCATNCCNTCTGTNANNGCATCTGAAACACCATTCCCATCAGCATCNANTGCTACAGGTGGANNNGAAACAACATNTCCNGTAATCAAATATTCATTNCCNCCGAAAAAGCTNNGAAANNNNANTAAGAATNTCATNAGAANGATAGNGCNTATGNAGATGTAGCAAANANNGAAANTACNANTATNCNTANAACTAAANCAGTTCTGNNATTATNCATATTATNNTTNTGTATTTTACATATATATTGTTTTTTTAAAATCTTTACTAGAATTCTACGATATNATCTTACACATTTCATATAAGGTTTAAATGTGTATTCTGGTTACATCCAATTTTGTGCATTTGCAGGGATTATTCAATATAGATGTCACACTTGGCCTTGTTCTTTTGTTATCACTTGATATAAGCTCTTTAATATAAGTACCAGATTCTGCACAAACAGTAATTTCAAAGGATTTTGGATTAATATATTTAGCTTTAATTGAGACAACTCTCCTATTCCTTGTTAAATCAGATCTTCTATGCAATACTCGTTCAGGAGTTTTCTGACTTATCACTCGTTTAAGCCTTGAAAGTGCCTCAAGCTCCTTTTTCTTAATAGGATTTTCACAAGAAACCAGAGATTTGTAAGATTTATTATATTTAGCCTCTTTTAATTTNGCAACTTCTTTATTATCTGAAAATCGCATCTTTCTTATTTTCACAGCTTTAGGTATTTTCTTTGATAATGCACGTATTTCTTTAATTGTTAGTCTTTTCTTAGGATTTAGTATTTCTAAAACAAATGGTCGCCATCCTAAACATAATGCATCAATATCTTCTCTACCAGCACCATGAAACTTAGTACCTGTACCTTTAGTCTTAGTAAGATAAGGTTTAGCAGCAATCTGCTCAACACTAGTCTTGTACTTACCAGATGGCCATCTTGTCTGAGGTATACCTCTTTTCAGTTTTTGGTATTCTGCATAAAACATAATTGATTTAATCTCTGTAATAACTCTATTATTCTTAATATCAAGTATGAATGTGACATCAGGAGTATTAGAAAAGCTTTTTTTTAGATTATTTTCAACTAATTTTCCCATTTCTCTATTTATTTCAGATTTTATTGGCTCGCAGTAATCAATACCAACTCTTTCCCATAAATTTTCCTCATTAGTGATTAAATTATCAGATAATTTTGTACCAACTAAGAAAGTTTTATAATCCAGTCCGCGCGAAGCGCGTTGTATCTTTTCCAACCATTTGTTCATATTTTTTTCATCAAAGAAATTGCAACAAACAGAACATTTAATTTTTTCAGAAGGTTTTATCAACTTCTTATCAAACTTAAACTTTCTCAAGTTCTTTTCAATTTTAATTTCAGCATTTTTAGCAGTCATACTTCTGATAATGCTACCTCGGTCATCATTTGAATAACCAGAACCAANTTGTGCAAATTGTCTACCTATACAATGATCACAAACATTTTCCTGAAGGATTTTTCCAGCCTTTTTAATTACATTCATATAATCAAATCAGTCAAATGTCTTTTAAAGACTTAAGAAAATTATTTTTTTCCGTAAATAAACCAATAAACAACGCCTTTCTTACGTTCTTTTTCAATTTTAACTTTCATGCCAATTGATTCAAACAACTCTCTTATATTTTCTTCCTTTTTCAGATGAGCACGTGCTGGCATTCCTAAACTAGTTCCAAATGACATAAAGGAAAAAGTTCCACCTTTTTTCAAAAACGATAAAAGTTGCTTAATATCTTTTTCTGGTTCAGGAAAATGTTCCATTACACCTACACATGTAATTACATCAAAAGAACGACCAAAAGGAGCAAGCTCATTTTCCTTAATAAATATCACATTTGAATAATCTAAAGCTTTTCCTATTTTTTTTACAGCCCGTTCTAATTGTTTTTGACTTAAATCAACTGCAACAACAGTTCCATCAGTCTTAACTTTTTTAGCAACAGCTAAAGTTGTTATACCAGTTCCACATCCAAAGTCTAATACCGTATGTTTTTTTTTCAATTTAGCATTTTTTATTATTTTTTCAACATCTTTTTCTGTGTACCATAATGAAAAGGTTTTGCTCCAGAACCATGAAAATTTATCAAAGAATTTCTCTGTAAATCTTCCATCTGTTTCTAATTTAATCACAACGTACATAGGTATACCTAGGAAAATCAAGGAGATTCCTATAGAAAATATTGCTAAAGAATTTTGTACTTCAATTAACCAATAACCGAGTAAAGCTACATTAAATATTACTATTAGAATAGGACCTACTCGACCAAAAGGAGCTTTGAAATGTCTCTTTAGGTTTGGTTTTGATATTCTTAATTTTACAACAGATAGCAAGACACCTGAATACAGAATTAATATGAGCGGAAGGAGAAGTGACAATAATATCATGAAGTCAGCAAAGCCTATGAAAGTTACAGCGCATGTAATTACTGTCTGGAATAATATTGCGATGTATGGTGTGCCATATTTTTTATGAATTTTTCCAAACTTTGGTAAGAGAACTTTATCTCTTGACATTGCATAGAGAAGTCTAGGTGATGATACAATCCAAGTAGCTGCTGTTCCTATTAATGGAATAAATATTAACAATGCAAATATTTTAGAGAATTCTGTACCAAACAGCATTGATGAAACAAACACTAATGGAGCACTTTGTCCAGCTAACGCCTCCCAACCACCAACCCCTATGGATACTACAACAGTCAAAACAGCTAATATTCCTACAATAATTGTAGCTATTACAAGAGTTTTTGGAAGTACCTTTCTTACATTTTTTATTTCTTCTGATAAATATGTAGCTGTCTCCCATCCAAAAAAGGTTTCCGAAATAAAATATATAGCCAAAAAAACAGCTGGAAATGAAAATACAAATAAAGAGTCAAATGCTCCAGGATTTATTTGTGGGATACCAGGTATTATTAACATTAGTAAAGTAGCTACAGTCATTAATCCAAAAAATAAAAGTAATCTAGAAGATATATTCATACCTCTATAACTAATGTAATTAAACAGAACTATTATGGAAACAGAAAAAATTGCATTAAATAATAGAGTTTCATTTGGAAAAAGATACATAATTGAACCAACAACAAGCATTGCAATTGTTATATTTGCAACTATCCATGCAATCCATCCAAAAATAAATGAGTAAAATTCGCCAAATGCTTTTTTAATAAATTCATACACACCACCTGCTTTAGGAAATAATGAAACAAGTTCTGCAAAATATAATGATATAACAATTGCAATGAATGACATTATTATCCATGAAAGAAGTGATGATGCACCTGCATGGATAGCACCTATAGCTGGCAAGAAAAATATACCTGTTCCTAAAATAGCATTTATCGTAATAAATAGTAACGTTTTCTTACCAATAGTTCTTCTTAAAGAACTTTTTTCTTTATCTTTTTTCATATAATCCCTCATTTTTTTCCATAAATAAACCAGTAAACAGCACCTTTCTTATGCACTCGGTCAATTTTAACTTTAATTCCAATTGATTTGAACAATTCCTTTATACTTTCTTCAGATTTCAAATATGAAGGAGCTGGCATTCCTAAACTAGTTCCAAATGACATAAAGGAAAATGTTCCACCTTTTTTCAATAATGAAAACATTTTTTTCAAAGTATTTTTAGGAGTACTAATATATCCCAATACACCCGCACATGTTATTGAATCAAATACTTTTCCAAATGGAGCAAGCTCACGTTCTTTGATAAATATAACATTTGAATAGTCAAGAGCCTTTTCAATTCTTTTTACAGCCCGTTCTAATTGTTTTTGACTTAAATCAACAGCAACAACAGTTCCCTCTCTTCTAACTTTCTTAGCTACTGCTAATGTAGTATTTCCAGTACCACATCCAAAGTCAAGTACAGTATAGCCTTTTTTCAGTTTAGAGTTCTTAATAACTTTCTCAACATCTTTTTTAGTGTACCAAAAAGTAAATGTCTTATTGAAAATCCATGAGAATTTATCAAAGAATTTCTCTGTAAAAGATTTACTTGTATATAATTTTACAAGGATGTATAGCGGTATGCCTAATACAATTAAACTAGCTGCTTTGAGAATAAGATCAGGTTGTTCTACTGTTAAGAAAGAACCAATCACAAACACATATACTGCCGATACTGCAGGTATTACAAATTTCAGAGGAGCTCGATAATACGCTTTCTTTCTCGAATGTTTTTGTCTTATCTGCAATAGAGATAGATAAACAAGGAAGTATATGAATAAAGTAACTGGCATTGTAGTTAGTAATAGAATTTCAAACCCACTTCCTAATAAAAATTCTGCAACAAAAACTATTATCGACGTAATAACAAACTGAACTATTAGAGAGTTTACAGGCGCACCGTTTTTATTTAATTTCAAAAATATATCTGGTAAAGTTTTATCTTTAGCCATTCCATATGGTAAACGAGCAGCAGTTGTTATCCAACTATTCAAAGCACTGAAAATAATTACTATCGCAGATAATGATAACAATAATCCACCATTATCATACAGATGTTCCATTAATCCTGCAAATGGAGCTTCTGTTGCTGCAAATTCTGTTAAACCACCAGGAAGAATATGGACAGCGCCTATAGTTGTAATTGTAACAGCAAGATAAATGACCGAAACTATAATTGTTCCATATATAATAGCTTTTGGTACAATTTTTCGACTATTTTTAACTTCTTCTGAAACAAAAGTTGCTTCTTGCCAACCTATGTAAGGCTGTATAATAATTGCTGCAGCAAGTAGAACTGTTCCTATAGTGAATGATTTTATATCAAAAACAGTTGCTGTCGAAAAGTCAAAGAAAAACGATAATGCGATTGTAATAATAATCAAAGCTACAATTGCGAAACTTGTAAGAATAATTTGTGTCCTAGCACTACTTTTTATTCCATGTAAATTAATTAAAGTAAAAAATCCAATAACCATTACTGCTGTAAAAACTTTTCCCAATGGATCTAAAGGGTATATAGCTGAAATATAAGCTATTCCTCCCATTGCAAGCATTCCAGCATATGTCCAAGAAACAACCCAAGCACTCCATCCAGATAAAAATCCTACATGTTCACCAAATGCATCCCTTACATACTTGTAAATACCGCCAGAATCTTCATACATTGATGTTAATTCAGCAAAAATAGTTGACATTGCTATAGCAATGATACTTGTGAATATCCATATCCATAAAGATGCATAACCAAGAATTCCTGCTGCTAAAGCAGGTATGATAAAGATTCCAGAACCAACAATAGCACCTACGCATAAGAACGTTACATCTAGTAAACCTAATGTTTTTTTCAAATCCTTACTCTTATTACTAGCTTTGCCTTTTACCATAATAAATAATTTTTAAAGTGGTATTTATAGAAAGCGATTTAGTTAAATCTTAAGTTGCATAAAGTCTTTTGCTAAAATAACTGAAGGATATTTTTCAACCATCTCTTTCAACTTTCTTATATCACTATACCTTCGACTGATATGTGTAAGGGCAAGTTGTTTGACACCAGCTTCCTTAGCTATTTTCAAAACATCTTTGAAAGTTGTATGTTTGCGTTTAAAATCCTCAAAATAAGTTGAATCATGTATAAGCAAGTCAGCATTTTTAGATAAATTTATTATATTCTGAGATGGACGAGTGTCACCACTATACACAACCTTCTTCCCTTCTTCAACCAAAGAAATATCCTCTAGTTTTACCACCTTATCTTTGAAAATTACTTTTCCATTGGCTTTCAATTTATGATAAATTGGCCCTTTATCTGGCAATCCTAAAGCTTTAGCTTTATCTTTGTCAATATTTACGCGATTTTTTTCAATAAAACCATATCCAACTGCAGGTATACCATGATCAACAGGAATACCAACTATCTGATATTCTTCTTCGTCTATTAGAACTTGCGGTTTAGTTCCAATATGTTCAACATTAATTGGAATAATATTGAAAGGTTTGCTAGAATATCCAAAAGAATCAATTAATGAAACAAATTCTTCAGCTTCAGGAGCAAATATCCTCAAATCACGTTTGCGTCCTTCCAAAGACAATGTTTCTAATAATCCAAATAAGCCTGCAAAATGATCAGCATGCCAGTGAGTAATAAAAATATCATTAATTCTCATAAAATTTACACTTGGATCACCTAAGATAGTGATTTGTCTTTGAGTTCCCTCACCACAATCAAATAAATAAACATGTTCTTGTTCACTCTGATATCTAAGAAAAATAGCAGGATGATTCCTATATTTAGTTGGTATTGACGCTGTTGTACCTAGAAATGTTACTTCAATATGTGTCATGACATCACCTTCCATATTTCAGGAAGCAAGAGCCTGTAACGATTTTCATCGTTTTATTCGCTTTTCTCTATTTTCAATTAATAGCAAAACCAAACCAATTGATAATGCTGCTAATCCAACATAAGTATAAATTTGAAATATAAAACATGCAAGCGCCATTCCAAATACTAATCCTGTTGTAAGTAGCAATACTTTATCTTCATCATGTGGACTAAGATTTAGTAAACCTTTTTTTTTCTTAACCATAAACATAATTTGAAATCAGTATATATAAAAAGAACGCAATAATTGAAAAAAGCCTAAATATATACACATTCTCGCATATAATTACACAGTGAATTCGGATGATTAGCCAAGATAACGCTAGATACTTAGTGGTGTTAGTATTTGCAATAGTATTTGCAGCAACAATTGGTGTTATAGGACAATCACCTACAGGAAATATTATTGGTATACTTCCACCAACTCCAGATGATGCAACAATAACAACAAACCTTTCAACAGAAATAAAAGTAAATTTAACTGAGTTCAACTTAACAAATATGACATACACTTGGAACACTACAAGTTATGCAATTTATAATAACTCGCTTGTTCTTATGTTAAATTTTGATAATGTTTCTAGTTTAGGAGAAAATCAAACAATCGTTACTGACGTAAGTAAGTATGGAAATAATGGAACTATTGTTGGAGCAGTTTGGAATTCTAGTGGAAAGTATGGTGGTGGGTTTGAATTTGATGGTGTTTCCGGTTCAATTGATTTAGGGAAGCCAGCTAGCTTAAACATAAGTGGGAATATAACAATATCCGCATGGATAAAAATGAGAACACCTTCAAATATTCTGCCAAGGATTGTAGATAGTTGGGATACAGATGGTGATGATCAAGGATTCATACTACACATAGTTGATGCGGGTGATTTAGCTAAATTTTCTGTGGGCAGTGGTTCAGCTATATCTGCTTTTGCTATACCTCAGGAGCAGTGGGTCCATTTAGTAGGAAACTGGAATGGTTCTCATATAAATTTATATGTCAACGGTTCATTAGTAAATTCTACAAGTTATGCAGGACAAATGGGCATTTCTAAAAGAAACGTTGTGATTGGAAATATTGATATAGGTACAAGAGAATTCAACGGTACAATCGATGAAGTAAGAATTTGGAACATAAGCTTAACTGCAGATCAAATACGTCAGCAATATATGACTAATCTAAATAAATATGGTACAGATGATTGGTTACTATATGTAAATCAAACAGTAGCCGAACCATATAAGAATTATACTTTTCCTTACCAAGCATGTGCTTTTGATAATTTGGGAAATGAAAATTGTACCGGATCTAGAGAAATAACAATACTGGGTGTAGCGCCACCAATTACTTATAACAATCCAACACCCGCTAACCAAACTATAACAACTAACACTTCTTTCATAGTAAATGTTTCTATTAATGAATCATCTTTAGGACAAGTCAAATATATTT
>NZEE01000008.1 GCA_002688965.1 archaeon
TATGCATGTGATGATGGAAGATGTCAGGCATATGGATATGAAGACTTTGATGACGATGATGATGACGATGATGATTATGATGAAGATTATGATGAAGATTTTGATGATCAAGATGGAACTTTGAAGAAAGTTATAAAATATATTTATGTTAATCCAAGCACTACTGAAACAGAAACTGAATATATTTATTTAGATTCTGAAGAACCAGAACAAGAAACAGAATATATACTTGTTATAGATGAACAAGAATTTGTAATTAATGCTAATTCATATGAAGAAGCTTTAGAAAAAGCAGAACAGATGTCAAAAAGTATGAGAGGTAGTGATGAACCACTTTTCTCAAATTATGATGCATTATTCCTTGCTCTTGGAATTATAGGAGCAATAGTACTTGGTGTACTTGTGTTTTTCATTACACCTGAAGTATTTGCAGGTTGGGTAGTTGTATCTGCTATTATAGCAGTAGCTGGCTTATGGATGGTTGTAGAAAACATGCTTACATTATGGGAAGGAGCATTGAATTGGGTAGGAATTATATTTGTATTATGGATATTGTTAGCAGTTGGTTATTATTTAGCTGGAAAATCAAATCAGAATGAGGAAAGGAAAGGTCCTTCTCCTCCATTTTATGATTACTTAGATTGATTCTAATTTACGGAGGAAATAAAATATGCAAATAAATTTGAAAGGTGCTAAAAATGCATCAAAGAAAATAAAGAATTTTGGAAAAATGACTGGTTGGAATAATGTCAAATTTGTTAAATTCTTTGTTGAATATTTTCAAGATCCTTGGATTAGATGGCAAACTAAAGCAATGTTTGTATTATGGATAATGACATGGTTAGCTGGATTTGCAGTAGCAGGTTGGGCTTTATTTTCATTACCATTGACATTAACTCATGCTATACTTACTGGAGTTTTTGGATTTAGTGCTGCAACAATATTCTGGGTAAGTTTACATAGAGAATATCTTGATTGGAAATTGCAAGAAGAGTCAATAACAGAAGTCATTGAGTTTGCTTAGGTATATTTCTTTTAGTCATATCAATAGCAACCATATCTACAGCATTTGATATTGTATCTGGGTCTATCCATTCATAATCTGGGTTGTTTATTCTATCTACTCTTGCAGCAAAATAATCATCCTTATGTTCATCTTGACCAGCTGGCTGTAAAGAAACATTATCAAAACCAAGATCACGCGCATATTTTTCTGCGACTCCGGCGTGTTTGTTCCGGTTAGGACTAGGTGTATATGGTAAAACTAATTTACCTTGTTCTCTGAAAACGAAAACATGGTCTTCGCCATCCAATAAAATTAATTTAATGTATTTCATAATCCATCACTAGAAATCAATATATCCGAGTACCTGTATTTTCATTATTAAGAGTTCTTAATAGATTTCCTTGTTGAGTACCATCAATGATATGCGTTTCTATGTTTTTTTCTGCAACTTGTAATGCTAATTCAACTTTATGAAGCATTCCTCCTGTAACATCTGCTGCTCCACCAGAACCACCTAAAGCATTTTGAATAGATTCAAAATTATCTTTTGTAATTTCTTTGATTATTTGATTACCTTCATCTAATACTGGAGTATTACCAACTTCTATGATTTTCTTTCCTTCAAACTTTTCAGCTAAATGATTTAATATCTCTTCAGTTGAAATTATGCAACATCCTTGTTCTAAATCAATACCAACATCACCATATGGAACTGGTATCATATTTTTCTCAAGCATTTTTTCCATTGGTTTTGTATAAGATTCCGTTATTTTACATTTTTCTGTTATACAGAATGAAGATGGTTGCATACTCATTGCATTTTCTCCTGCATCAATCAATGCTTGAACAATTATACGATTTAATCTAGCTGCATCATTCTGAACTTTAGCAAGACCGCAAACACTTTCATCATTTATGAATCCTTTATGTGTTTCATATTTCTTTGCACTTGTATGAGGAAAAGAACCTCCACCATGACCTAGAATTATTTTTGTATCTGGGTTTTCTTGATGAAACTGATGTATTTCTTCTGCTAATTGTTTTATGATTTCATTTTGTGGAGTATATGGTTTTGTCTTATCAGTTATTACCGAACCACCGAATTTAATTAAAACTAATTTCATATTATTCACTTTTCCATCTTTTGTATAAGTTGTTTTTGATTTCTAGTTTATCTAAGATTTTTCCAACCATAAAATTAATAATATCTTCTATGCTTTTAGGATTATGATAAAATCCTGGACATGCTGGAAGTATGAATATGTTGTTAATACGAGAAAGTTTAAGCATGTTTTCTAAATGTATTTCTGAGAATGGAATCTCTCTTGGAACTATGATAAGTTTATTTTTTTCTTTTATTGCGACATCTGCAACTCTTGTTATTAGAGTATCTGCATAACCTGTTGCTATTGATGATAAAGTTTTCATTGAACATGGACAAACTATTGTTGATTCTGCTCCAAAAGATGATGAAGCTATAGGAGCATCTATTTCATCTTCATTGTAAACATGTAAGTTATCTAAAGTTTCTATAATTTTGAATTCTTCTTGTGCTTCATACTCTATAACCTTTTTTGCACCATTACTTACAACTAAATGAACATCCTTACCTGCTTTCACAAGTTCTTGAACAAGCTTTATTCCATATTGTGCACCGCTTGCGCCTGTCATAGCAACTACAATTTTACTCATCATTAGAGAGAAATAGTATCATTTTTAAGCGTTATAGAATCGCCTGTCTTTATTGACGAAATATCTATTTTGTCGATCATAGGTATCTCAGAGATGATTGCACCCACAACAACAATAGGTTCTGCTTCGCTGTTTATGATTGCTTTTGGAGCTACGTTGTTTTTCTTTAATTGATATAGTACATATGACCCAACTGTTGAACCTTTTCCAGTTGGAAAGACAAGTATTTTATCTTTAACAAACTGTCCTTTGATATCTCCTTCTAATACTTCACCAGTATTAGGATCAACCCCTCCTAAAAAGCCGATTGGCTCTTTACTAACCAGTGCTTCCGCCTTAATTTCTTCATCTGTTTTGAAAATTACTCGTCCTTTCATAAAATCACTTTAATAATTCTTCAGCACTACCAAAAATAACTTTCTGTTTACAGAAAGATGGCAAATATTTTGCACATTTTCCACTATCTGTTGCTGTAGTAGTATATCCCATATGTTCTATTGGTGAAACAACAGGACATGTATCACATACCATTTTTCCACCCGCTTTTTCTATTGTTTCAGTATAACCTTGCTCATCTGCTTGTTTTTTGATTTGTCTAGCAACGCAAACCCAAAATTTCTTGTTTATTTGTTTATCTTTAACAATATCAGCTATTTCTTTAATTTCTTCTAGAGAACAATGAGGACAGCCAAATGCTATTAAGTCAGCTGATTCTCCTGTTGTTAAATCATCTTTAGCTTTTTGTAAATCATCATTTGTTACTGTTATTTGTTCTGGACTATCATCTAAAACAAACTCTGGTGTTGTATTCTCTATATAATATAGCGCAACTGCTCCTGATGCTGCCATTGCAGCTCCTAATGCTTTCATGTAATGTTCTGGAACATTAGAATTTTGTATTTTGAAAGCTGGTACTGCTTTTTCAACTATTTTTCCAACATGAACACCTAATAAGCCAAAATCTGTTTTAGTTTTCAAGTCTGCTTCTACATTTATTACAAACTTAGCTTTTCTATTTTCTTCTAAATGATAACCATAGTTAGCTGTTTTTCCAACAATAGATGCTGCTAATGCACTTGGCCCACCTTCACGATTAGTTCGTGCACCTAAAACTGAATTTGAGAATGAAACTGCAGAAGATTCTGCCCATGCAATATGATCGCCTAATCCTGGACGATTTCCAATATAATATGGAGTGCATGTACATGTTGTGTTTATTCCTAAAGAACCAAAAATATCAATAATTTCTTTTTGTTTATTTACAAAATTTTCATCAAAACCAATTTCTTTCCAGTTTTCAATATCACATCCAGCTGGATTCAAAGTAGTTGGAACAACTACTTTTGCATTTTTTTCTTTGAAAAATCTAATAAAATCTATTCCTGCATCACCTATAGTTTTGTAAGACACGCCAGCAACTTGTACAGACTTTATTGGTATTAATTTATCTGCTTTGTAGATATCGCCTAAAGCTGTAATTAATTGCATTGCTTTTTGTGCTGCTTCACCTTGTTCACCATTAAGAATTTTTTCTTCATCATTCGACAGATACATTGTCTTCACCAGGTATTTTTGATTTAGAGAATTCTGATTTCTTTCCAACAGGAACTGTTAAGTCAAATCCAACTTTTGTGGTTTCTCTTGTTTCTGCATTTGCAGAAGGATCTAAAGAAGATCCTGTTTCATGTTCTTTAACAATCATATCTTTATCAGCTTGGAATCTTGTTGTAAATGCCCATTCAACTTCATGAGGGTTTGTTATATCAATATCATCATCAACTACCCAACAATGTTTCATTGATTTGTGTGATGCAAACGCAGCTTCTAATGCTTTTTTACCATCGTCTTCGTTTTCTTTATCAATTTGAACAACTGCATGTAACCAAGAACATCCACCTGGAGTTATCAAAACGTTTTTACACTTTACCACTTTATTAACTCCTCTGTAGATAGCAGGTTCTTTTGGAGTTCCCATAAGTGTTTTGTGTTCATTTCCACCTGGCAATAGAGCGTGAAATACAGCATCTTTCTTTTTGTATATTTTTTTTATCTTAAACACTGGTTCTTGTCTAACAATATCAAAAGTTTCAGTTAAGTCCATGAAAGGTCCTTCATCATGTTTATCATCAGTTACTTCAGCAATCATGACTATTTCTGCTTCTGGAACTATCTGACCATCTAATTCTAAAGTCTTAATAGGTGAGATTGAATTTGCAATATCAAGTTCACTTATTTCTGGTTCACATGACACTGCGCCGCCAATTGCTAAAGATGGTGGCAATCCAATGCAAATTGCGAATTCTTTGTTCCCTTTTTCTACAAATTCATGAAAATGTCTTGGTAAAATTCTAGAAACAATGTGATCTTTATCAACAAACATTGAACGATGATATGATGCGTTTGTTCCTAATTCTTTATCATTGATAACAAATATAGCAGAAGCAATGTAAGGTCCTCCGTCTTGTTCATAATAAGTTAATATTGGTATTTTTGTTAAATCTTCAACTTCTTCATATTGATCTTTTAATGAATCATCTTGTTCAGCTTTAGAAGGATTATCTATAGCATCAGCAACCTTTTCTACAACTTGTTCTTTAGTAACTCCTATGCCTTGTGCCACTAACTCACGTGTAGATAGTATATTTGCAGCTATTTTCATGTCTGAATCTTTGACATTTTCAAATAGCAATGGCTGACCATCATATTTTTTCATAATAGCAGCTATTTCATGTTTAACTGATACTTCTTTTGTAACATGTGTAAGTTTGCCTTCCTTATCTAAATTCTGAAGGAATTCGTTAAAATTCATTAGAATATCTTTGTGGTAAGATTTTTAAATTAAGTTTGGTTAATGAAAACCTTAAAAGAATTAGCACATTGATGATTTGTATGGCTGAAGGATTTGGGAAAGTTATTTTATTTAATGAACATTTTGTTGTTCATAAAATTCCATCTATAGCTTGTGCTATTGGTGATAGTACTACTGCTACTGTAGAAGATATTGATATTCCTGGATTCCAATTAATTGATGATAGACCAGCTACACCTGCGTATAAAAAAGAAAAAGCTGAGGCTCAATTTGATTCTATTAATTTTGTTTTGAAAGCTGCTGGTGTAAATCCTTTAGAAACTCCAATAAAGATCACGCTTGCTGGTAATTTATTAGCTGCTAGTGGTGTTGGTGCTTCAGGTGCGAGTTGCGCTGCTTTAGCACGAGCGTTAAATGAGCATTTTGATTTAGGATTTGATGATAAAAAAATAAATGAGCTTGCATATGAAGGGGAAAAAGGATATCATGGAACTCCTTCTGGAATTGATAACACAGCTGCAACTTATGGTGGATTATTATATTTTATAAAAGGTAAAGAACCAGAACGATTACAAATGAAAGAACCTGTTGAAATTGTTATGGGTAACACAGGATTAATTGGAGATACAAAAGCTTTAGTTGCTGGTGTAGCAGAACGAAAGGAAAAAGATTCTGAAAAATATGATAAAATATTTGAAGATGCTAAAAATCTTGTTGAAGAAGCTAAAGTTGCATTAACAAATAATGAATTAGAAAAAGTTGGAGAGCTTATGAATAAAAATCATGAGTTACTACAACAAATAGAAGTCTCACATCCTAAATTAGAAGAACTTGTTCAGATTGCACGAGATAATGGTGCTTTAGGTGCAAAAATGACTGGTGGTGGAGGTGGAGGATACATGGTTGCATTAACTCCTGGCGAAACTCAAGAAAAAGTTGCCTCTGCAATGGAAGCTGCTGGGTTCCAAGTACTTAGAACAAAAATTGGTGTATGAATCGTCAAGTTGACGAATTAAATCCTTAAAAGATTGAATTTTTTTATCTTCTAAAATCTTTTTAAAGTTTTTTACTGAAAAATCAGAAAAATTCATGCTTAATCCTTTTTTAAAGGTTGGAATTTTAAATTTTAGTATGGAAGCTCCAATTGGTGTACCAAACACCCCTGAAGATTTTATACAAACTGCATTAGACAAGTATAAGGTATTACAATCTGAATTAAATTTACCAAAACTTGATGAACTTCAAAAGACTTTCAACTTAGAACTTGATTTTTTTGAGGATTCTATTGTAGATCATGTACGAAATGAAATGGCTGATGCTATTTTTGACTTTTCTGAGAAGATAATAGAACCTTTGATTACTGCAGAGAACTTTTGTTGCGAATTTGAGCAAAAGATGCTTAGTAAGAAAGAGATGGATGATATCTTTGAGTTGTATAAGAAGGTACAGGCACTGAAATGGGAAAACAATACCCTTGCTATTAAGAACAATGAGAAGCAAAGTGCTGAATTCATAAACAAGATGTGGGAATTGTGGAAAAATGATTTTGAAAAGAAATTAAGTAGCTTATGTAATACATTGTCTATTGGATGGCAAAACCTGAAGATATCTGAAGGTAATGTAAAAGATAATGAATTATATATGGGATAATCGATTTCTTCTGTTGAGTAACCTTTAAAATACTTTCAATATTAATTCTCTATTCAGGGCCGGGTAGCTCAGTGGTAGAGCACCATTCCTTTATGCTGTTGCATAACGGATGTGCAAGTCTTATATGGCGACTGAGTTGAAATCTCAGCTGGTTTGTCGAAGCAAACTGGCGGTCGTGGGTTCAATCCCCACCTCGGCCATACCCCTAATTAAAGGTTTAAAAAGGTTTCTTCATTTGTTATAAAATCGTAGTGTTAAGGTGTGATAATTATGAACGGTCAAAATGGACAACCAATTTTTATATTGCCTGAAGGTGCTTTACGTACCACAGGTAGAGAAGCTCAAACAAGAAATATAGCAGCTGGAAAGCTTATTGCTGACAGTGTAAGAACTACATTAGGTCCAAAAGGTATGGACAAAATGCTTGTTGATTCTATTGGAGATATTGTTATTACAAATGATGGTGCTACAATTCTAAAAGAAATGGAAATTGAACACCCTGCAGCTAAGATGCTTGTAGAGGTTGCTAAGACTCAAGAAGATGAGGTTGGTGATGGAACTACAACTGCTGTTGTAATTGCAGGTGAATTATTGAAAAAAGCTGAAGAATTATTGGAAAAAGGTATACATCCATCAGTTATAATCAAAGGATATAGAGATGCTCGTGCAAAAGCACTTGAAATTCTTGAAACTATCGGAAAAAATGTTAATATTAATGATAAAGCTATTCTAGAAAAGATTGCAATGACTGCAATGACAGGTAAAGGCAGTGAAGCTGCTAAAGATTCTCTTGCTAAATTAGCTGTTGATGCTGTTACAACTGTTGCAGGCTCTGATAATGGTAAAGTTGTTATTGACAAAGATGATATTAAGATAGAAAAATCTCAGGGCGGTGCTATTGATGACACTGAACTTGTTAAAGGTATTGTAATTGACAAGGAAATTGTTCATTCAGCAATGTCTAAGAAAGTAAAAAATGCTAAAATTGCATTAATTGATGCTGCTTTAGAAATNAAAGAAATTGAAACTAATGCTGAGATTAGAATTACNGATCCTNCNAAATTACAAGAATTTATGGATCANGAAACTAANATGTTGAAAGATATGGTTGCTAAAGTTGTTGCATCTGGAGCAAATGTAATNTTTGTTCAGAAAGGTATTGATGATGTTGCACAACATTATTTAGCAAAAAAAGGTATTCTTGCTGCTCGCAGAGTTAAGAAATCAGATATGGAAATGCTTGCAAAGAGTACTGGAGCAAATATAATTGCAAATATTGATGATTTAGAAGCTTCTGAATTAGGAGAAGCTGGTCTTGTTCAGGAAAAGAAAATGGCTGGAGAAGATATGATATTTGTTTCAGAATGTAAACAGCCAAAAGCTGTTACTATTTTGATTAGAGGTGGAACAGAACATGTTATTGATGAAGCAAAAAGAGCTATGGAAGATGCTGTTCTTGGTATAATTTCTGCAGTTGAAACTGGTAAAATTGTTTCTGGTGGAGGTTCACCAGAATTAGAATTATCAAGAGGTCTTAGAAAGTATGCTGACAGTATTGGTGGAAGAGAACAATTATCAATAAATGCTTTTGCTGATGCAATGGAAATAATTCCACGTACTTTAGCAGAAAGTACAGGACATGATCCTATTGATTTAATGGTTAAATTAAAATCTGAGCACGATGCTGGTAATACACATGCTGGTGTTGATGTATTCAATGGTGGTTCAATGGATATGCTTGAAAAAGGAATAATTGAGCCTTTGAAAATTAAAACTCAGGCAATAAAATCAGCAAGTGAAGCAGCTGAAATGATTCTTAGAGTAGATGATATAGTATCTACAAAAGGTCCTTCGTCAGCAGGCCCTCCTCCTGGAATGCCTGGCATGCCTCCTGGTATGGAAGGTATGGGAATGTAATTCTAAGCATAAGATGTATACTCTGACCATCCATCATTTATTGCAATTCCTGGAAGTCGATTAATTAATAAATTATATACTTCTTTTTCCTGATTAGTATTTTGATACATTCCTAACATAGCATTAAATTCATCCTGAGTTTGTTTGTATATATTTGGGAGGTTTTTCTCGATTAAGAATGCATCTAAAACCTCTTTTGCTTTATTTGCAGTATAGATAATTTCACAATTATTTGGTCCTGTTTTATCTAACCACCATCGTTGAACTTCTGATAAACGAGGATCAATTTCGCGTCTTTTTGAAAGATATGTTAAAATAGTAATGTCTGCCATTTTTTCATATGCTTTTTTGAATGTAATAGAATGTAATTCTAAAATCTTATCTAATGCGGTTTGTGTTTCTTGATCAAATAAATTATATTTTTTTAAGATTGGTTCAAGTTTATTTGAGAAAATTTGTTTTAAATTTGTTTCTCCAATGTATGTTATTGAAGGATAACTAATATAACGTACTGCGTATCTTATATCTGAGGATGTTTCATCAAGAACTGCTTTTGATATTAACCCATTATCGTTATCTTCTAGAAATTTCTTAACATATGATTTTATTTTGTTAGCTATAATTTTTTGTTGTTTTCTTATTTCTTTTAATTCTGGTTGTATACTATCTAATTCTCTATAGAATTTACCTAAATCTGCAAATACTTCTTTATAATCAATATTTTCTCCGTTTTTTATTTTTACAAGATATTTTTCAGACGATCCCATTCTTTCTTGAATAGAATGAAGTCCTTCGTGGAGAAGAACTGTATTTTGAACTGTTTCTTTATCCATATCTAAATAAGGATTTACAATGATTAATGGTTCTATTGAATTAACAAGACTAATAACAAAAGTAAAAGAATTCGAATTCGGTGTGGTTTGTTTTATTGTTTTGCGGGATGTAAAAACTCCTAACATCTTGTTATGAACTTTGTTTTCATTTAATAATTTTTTCCACTCTGCACAAGAATAAATTACATCTACACAATAATCCCCATCTGTATTTAAATCCGGCCAATCTTCATTATTTAATTTTCTATATGCTTCTTTTTTCTCGAAGATTTCTGCAATTTTTGACTTATCGAGATTATTACATTTTTTATCATATAATTCAGTAATAGATTTCCAATAACATAATTTTGCAGGAATTTCTAATTTTGCTTTTCTTTCAACAACTCCTTCGTTACAATTTTCAAATATTTTGTAAAATTTATTTCCTTCTAGAGGTGTTATATCATAAGATTCTATATCACCTGTCAAAATACTATCTGATTCAGTTTCTTGATATTGTGTAAATGATTCATCACAATCAGGATCATAACACACACTGTTTGTGTTGGATGTAGCGCCCATACTTGATTCACATACATCATTAGAATATGTTGAATCATATTCTCCTATGGTTCCTGACCAACATGATGGTGGGTCTATTGCACATGCTGATTGATAACATTCACTATTTGTATTATCAGTTTCTCCGCAATCATATTCTCCATAATTATCACAGTATGGGTCATCAGCTGAGTTCCATTCAGAATAAAGTTCTGGTTCACATGTCCAACAACTTGGAGCGTCTTGTGCAGATTCTGCACAAACATTTACAAAACAGTCACTATTGCTGTTAGACGTTTCACCGCATTCAATATCACAATATTCATCATCTTCGCCAAACCATGTTGGATCGCATCCATCATCCCAACATGAAGGTGTTTCAATGTCTGCGAACTCCGCGAGTTCACAATCTCCATCACATGATACAAATATTTCATCGTCATAACATTCTAATTCGTCTGTTGTTATGTATGTGCATTCACCTGTGTCTATATCTGCACAACATGTTTCACTAGAATCAATTATATCGATTTGTTCACAGTCAGGATCATAGCAATCACTTGAATAATCATCATCTGCTCCTAGCCAATCTTCGCATTCACCATTAGCATATAAATCATAATATTCGTCTGCTGTTCCAAACCAGCAATATGGGATTTCTTGTGGTAAGTCTGCATCTTCACCATCAGAAACAACACACTGACCGTCAACAACTTGCTGATCTTGATAACAACATAAATCATCTCCAAAAGAATCTATAGAAGCGACACATGACAAACCTATTTGACATTCATCATCATAACTACAATCCCCTTGTTCATAAGCCATTTTATCTTCAAGAGGCACTTCTTCTGTAACACATTCACCATTTGATGCAAATTCATATGGATAACAACAAAGATCATTACCAAACAACCAATCAGTTGTAGCTACGCAAACAAGGTCTTGAGCACATTCATCGTCAAAATCACAATTACCTTCTCCGTATAAAAGAAGTTCTTCATCATTAAAATCATCTTCAAAAGAAAAATCTTCTACACACTCTCCAAGATCACCAGCATAGATATCACAC
>NZEE01000009.1 GCA_002688965.1 archaeon
GGTCTGTGATAGTTTCTCATAGAAGTGGCGAAACAAATGATAATTTTATTGCAGATTTATCTGTTGGGCTTAGTGCTGATTGTAAGTTTGGTGCACCTGCTCGTGGAGAGCGTTTAGCAAAATATAATAGACTTCTGAAAATAGATAGCATTATTAGGGGCGTTACAGTATAGTTATTATGAAGAAAATTCATAAGAATGTTTTAGATTTTTCCGAATTGTGGACAAAAGTAGGAGCTATTTCTGGAATGATAGGATTTATTGTGTTCATACTTTTTACAGGAACTGCTATTTCAATGGTTCCTGGTTATGATATTATTAATCAATTTTTTAGTGATTTGGGTTCTGGAGGTATTGCAGCTCCTATCTATAATTCAGGTCTTATGATAGCTGGTATATTTTTTGCTATTTTCTTTTTAGGTTTGCATGTTTATCTTAAGAAATATTTAGCAATGGAGAAAAAAGATCCTTTATTTGTTAAGGTTGCGATTTTCCTTGGAATTTTGTCTGCTATATCATTGATAGGTGTTGGAATTTTACCATCATCTTATTCTTATCTTGCTCATATGACTCCGACGGTAGCTTTCTTTGGTTTAGCAGGATTATCAATAATAATGCTTTCAATTTACTTATATTCTCATGATAAACCAATGGCATTTCTTGGGTTAGTTATATTTTTTGTTGATATAGCATTTGCATTATATATTAATCCTGTGATACAGAAGCTAGCAGTATTCCTTATTTCATTATGGTTTTTTGTTATGGGTGTTCGTATGTATTTTTTCTCTAAGAATTCATAGATACCTTTAAGTTGACAGTTATAACACAAACGCCAGAGTGGTGGCAATGGCGTTTGTGGATGCAGGTTGGATGCGGATCCTGGTGGGAAACCTGCATCAGGCGGTCGGGACGGCCAGTGCAGCTTCGATTACGTCGTTGGGAGTGGAGCAACCAGGTCATTGAAAGCAGTGGTCATGCCAACGACTTCTCCATCTCTTCTTCTGTGATTGAGAAGAGCGTTTGTGGCCACAGATTCAAGAGTTCCCTTGTTCATTTTTTCACCTCCTTTCGGAAGAATTGTTGCGGTTATGCAGTTGGGGCAACTGCAATTCCTGGAAACTGAGCAACGATTTCTTGAACTTCGTTGTCGTTGATTTTTGGCGGAGTTCTCTGCTTTGCATGAGCATCCGCTTTCTGAATTTCCTCGTCAGAGCATCCTGCAGCTGCCATGAACCTAAGAAAGTGGTCACTTGGGCATTGGCATGCTCTTGGAAAAAATGCTATGTCGTTGGGCGAATAACCTGCTTCTGTCAACATAGCAATCACTTCGGGATATTTCAATCCGAGAAGGTTTGCAGCATCCAGCACATGAACTACAGTTTCAGCTGGAGTGGTGTGGATATTGGGTCTTACTTCTTTGGTGACTCTCAACACTTCTGCTGGGTCAGGTTTTTTGGCTTTTTTCTTTGCCATTTGCGTCTTCCTCCCTAGTTAAGGTTTCCCATGACGGCCATTGGTACGTTTCTGAATATGGCGTCGGCTACCATTACGGTTGCTATGGGAACCTTGTTTTGGTTTGCCGTTCCTTTTAGGAACAGGTCTCTTGGCGACTTTCTTTGCCATTTACGTCTTCCCTCCACTTAATCAGTTGTGGGCTCAAGAGCCCCTTGTTGTTCTACCAATTTGATGATGTCGTCGATGGTCTTGAGCTCGGACTCTTTCTTCTTATCAGGATCTATTTCGAATCTAATCTCAAGAGCAGCGAATATCCGGCCGTGTCGATAACAGCCAACTTTTTCCAGTTCAGCAAGCGTTGTGGCTCTGGTGATTGTATTTGCATCTTTACCAATTGCGTCTGCAATGGTTTTAATCACCAGTCTAGCAATTTCTTTCCCTCCCATTATTCCCTCGCTTTCATGTTGGCTGATGGTTGGTGATTATGGATCTTCCGATTACATGTCTGCATGTTCCAGTGAAGAGCATGATTATCAAACTCGAAGCGCCAAAAACAAATCCAATCTTGTATATGGCCCTAGCGAGTTTGAGACACTCTTCAGGTGATGCTACCTCCACTAGAACTATGAAGCTGAGAGCGGTAAGGCTGCCTGCTATAAGCAACAGGGCAGCAATTATTGCTGCAAAGGATGCAATGGAGTCTAACCATTTCATGGATATGCTTCCTTTCACTTTTTCGGTGGTTCAGATCGGTATTTCCGGTGGTCTCTGATTTTGTCAAAGCCAAACCCTATACACCAGAGACTGGCTACGATCACGATTGCTACGATAATTTGCGTATTGCTTGGAAGACCGCCGTAGCCAAGGTCTTCTTTGCCAATAAAAGATGGAATCCCAAAGGTTGTGATAAGGAGTATCACACCTAGGACAAGAAACATTATTCCTTTACGCACTGTCTTTCTCCTTTTTCTGAATGCTGGTGAATGATAGCATCAGCTATCTCAAAGAAACGTATTTTTTGAGAGAAACAGCATCATTATGATGTTGCTCCTGGGTTGTTAGTTTTACTTTATGGTGTTAATCTTGTTGTGTTTATGGTAAAAAGTACTATCCTTACGGATGTTTTTAAGGATTTAGTAAATCGTGGGAAATGGTGGGTTTTACTATTGTTTTTTAAATCGGGTTTTTGTTATTAATTGCATGAAACGTGGAAGAAATAAACCTTCAGGGGATTTGAAGATAGCTGAGGAAAGAATTACTATATTATTCAAACAAGCAGGTATACAAGCTAGAAAAGGGAATCTAAAATTAGCTGATAGATATGTGTATTTGGCTCGAAAAATAGCTATGAAGTATAATTTGAAATTTCCGACACACTTAAAAAGAAGGTTTTGTAAGTATTGTTATTCTTATTTATCCTCTAATAGGCAGAAAATAAGGACAGAGAAAGGTATTAAAAAGATAAAATGTTTAAAATGCGGTAGAACAAACAGAATAATTGTAAAGTGATTATATGGTTTCAGCAAAACAATCAGATTCAAATAAATTGATTAAAGCAACTGCTGAGCAGTTGCAGGGTAAAATGGAAATGCCTGAATGGGCGAAATATGTTAAAACTGGATCTGGAAAAGAAAGACAACCTGATGATGCTCAATGGTGGTTTGTTCGTTCAGCATCTGTTTTGCGTAAAATATATCTAAATGGACCAGTTGGTGTTCAAAGATTGCGAAGTGTTTATGGTAATTTGAAAAATAGAGGACATAAACCTTCAAAGTTTAGACGTGGTTCAGGAAAAATATTAAGAGTTATTTTACAAGATTTAGAAAAAACAGGTTATGTTGTTCAAAGTAAGACANATAAAAAAGGACGTATAGTTACATCTGAAGGACAGAAGTTTTTGGATAATGTTGCAAAAAGTATTAAGTGATATTCATGGAAAATGAACAAATGCAGCAAGCACAACTTGAGGCAATTTTAAAGGAAATTGTTTCAAAAATTTTGGAAAAACAAGCTCGTGAGAGATTATCTAATTTGCGTATAGCAAATCCAAATCTTGCACATCAATTGGAAATGTATCTGGTACAGCAGTTCAATAGTGGTAAAATACCAGAGACAATGACTGATGAACACCTTGTTGAATTGATTAAGTATTTAATGAAGAATAAACATGAGACAAAAATAGTGAGAAAGTGATTATAATGGCATCAAGAAAACCAGCAGGAAAGAAAAAGAAATTAATTGCAGCTAAACAACAGTCTGCACCTAGATGGGCTGATATTAGAAAACATTCTTTGAAAGGCGCACGTACTAGAAGAATCCGAGTTAGGGTTAAGAATTGGCGCGAAGGACGTGTAAAAGTTTAGTGAAAAGTGATTATTATGGCTGAAGAAAAAATTGTTAAGAAAAAGGAATCTGTTAAACCTAAAATTGCTAAATCTAAGAAGGCTGAAAAAAAGGTTGAGAAGAAACAGGAAGTAGCAGCTGATAAAATATATACAATTCCTTTGAAAAAAGCTCTAATGCGTTCAATGCGTAAAAGATCAAATGCAGCAATGAAGCTTGTTAAGAGTTATGTTCTTCTTCATACTAAGGCAGATGAAGTAAAAATTGGAAAAAATCTTGCACATTTTATGTTAGAAAAATCTCACCATATTCCTAGAAAAGTTCGTGTTAATGTGTTTTTAGTTACTGAGGAAGAGAAGAAAATTGCTAATACTGAATTATTAGGAAATTCTTATAATGAAACTAAAGCAGTTGAAAAGAAAGCTTCAGGTGGCGGAATAGCTGAAAAATTAAAATCACGTCTAGGTGCTAAAGCTCTACAAAAACAGGAAGAAGAAGAGAAAATTGAAGGAAAAACTAAAGGTAAAAAAATAGAAAAGCCTAAGAAAATTGAAGTTCCTAAACAAGAATGATTCTAAGCATATTTTAGACTTATAAGTATTACTATCTGCTTATAGGTATGGTTGTAAAAAAAGGCGATAAAGTAAAAGTAGATTATACTGGTACTTTTGACGATGGAACTGTATTTGATGCTTCTGAAAAGCATGGTGAACCTATTGAATTTGAGGTTGGTGCTGGTCAAATGATAAAAGGATTTGATGATGCTGTTGTTGGAATGAAAAAAGGTGAAGAGAAAGACATAAAATTGAAACCTTCTGAAGCATATGGTGAGCATGATCCAGATAAAATTAACAAACTTCCAAGAGACAAATTTCCAGATGATATTAAGGCAGATTTAATGGTTAAAATGGGTACATCTGATGGCCATGAAATTATTGCAAAAGTGGTAAAAGTAAGCGCAGATGGTGTTGTATTAGATTTAAACCATCCAATGGCTGGAAAAACATTGAATTTTAAGATAAAAGTAGTTGAAATTTCTTCTGAGTAAAGCTGATTTTTAAACAGTTTTAAGTGTTTGATTTTAAGTGATGAACATGGTTAGTGAACAAGAGATACANCAAATGTATATGCAGTTTCAGATGATGAAACAGCAAATGGACGAAGCTGTTCAAAATAAACAACTTTTAGATCAAAAAAGGATGGAAGTTATTGCCACTAAAAGTGCTATTGCTGATTTAAAGAAAACTAAGAAAGGTGATGAAATATGGACACCTTTAGGTACTGATTCATTTATTTCTGCTAAACTTGAAGATGTTTCAAAAGTTGCAGTTAATGTTGGTGCTAATGTAATTGTTAAGAAATCACTTCCTGAAGCTGTTAAACTTATGGAAAATAAAGAAAAAGAGTTGCAAGAAATTGATAAGAAAATGACTTCACATATGCAGCAATTAGGAGCACAAATGCAAATGCTTGAACAAGCTATGCAAAGCGCTATTTCTGAAGCTCAGAATCCAAAACAGGCTAAAACTAAAAACATTAAAAAGAAATCATCAAAGTAATAACAAGTGGTTTCAATGTTCGGTTCTTTGAAAAAGAGATTGAAAAAGGTATTTGGTGAGTCTGAGTCAGTAGAAGAGCCACAAGAAGAACCTGAAAAAATAGAAGAGCTTCAAGAAGAACCTGTAAAAGAGGAAATAGTTACAGAAGAGGTTGTTGATACTCAAAAAGGCGAGGTAACGATTGAAACTGAAAAAATAGTTAAAGAAGAAGATATTTCAAAAATTACTCCTACATCAATTCCATTAACTCAAAAATCAGTGGAAAGAACTGATAAAGGTCAATCTATTCGTGAAAAAATGATTGAAGAATATAAAGAAGAAGATAGAGAATTGATTGGGAAAGAACCTAAAGTTGAAGAAACTACACTTGATGTTATTGAGCAGGAAGATGAGGCTCCTATAGAAGAGGTTGCAGAAGATTTGGAAAAAGAGATTAAAGCTGTTGAAGAAATGAAGCCTGAAGTTATAGAAGAGCCTAAAATTGAGGAACCAGATGAATTAATTGATAAGAAAACTGGTTTGTTGAAAAGATTCAAGAAAACTGTTACTGAGAAAACTCTGAGTGAGAAAGATATTACTCCGATAACAGATGAACTTCAAAATGCTTTACTTGAAAATGATGTTGCTTTGAAAGTTGCTGAAGAAATTACAGAACATGTAAAAAAGAGCCTTATTGAATCAAGTGTTTCTCGTTCTCATGTTGGTGAAGAAATTAAACAAGCTTTGAAAAAAGCTTTGCGTATTGTAATGAGACAAACAGTTCCTGATATTAGAAAAATGATTGAAGAAAAAGAAGAGCCTCTAGTTATATTATTTGTTGGTTTTAATGGAGTTGGTAAAACAACTACAATGGCTAAACTTGCTAAGAAATATATGCAATACAAACCTGTATTTGCAGCCGCTGATACATTTAGAGCTGCTTCTGTTGAACAAGTTGAAAAACATGGTGAAAATCTTAATGTTGATGTTGTAAAACATCAATATGGTGCTGATCCAGCTGCAGTTGTTTTTGATGCGATAAAGCATGCTAAGTCTATTGGTTCTAAGTTAGTATTAGCTGACAGTGCTGGTCGTACACATGAGAATTCAAATCTTATGGATGAATTGAAGAAAATGGTTCGAGTTAATAGTCCTGATTTGACTATACTTGTGTTAGATGCTTTAACAGGAAATGATATTTATGAACAAAGTCGTAAGTTTAATGAGACAGTTAATATTGATGCAGTTATTTTAACAAAAGCAGATGTCTATAGTAAAGGTGGCGCTGCTTTAAGTGCATCACATACAATAGGAAAACCAATAATGTATATGGGTGTTGGACAAAATTATGAAGATTTAATAGATTTTGATCCAGATAAGATTGCAGAGCAATTATTAGGTTAGGTGTTTGATATGTTAGAAGGATTGAAAAGTAGATTACAAGGTGCAATAGATAATATAACAAAGAAAGGTTACATAGACAAAAATAGTGTTGAAGAACTTGTAAAAGATATTCAAAGAGCGTTTATAGAAGGTGATGTAGATATATCACTTGTTTCTGAATTAAGTGAGAATATACGGAAAAAAGCTTTGAAGGAAAAACCACCAGCAGGTGTAACTGCCCGTGAACATGTTGTTAAAGTTGTTTATGATGAATTAGTTAGATTTTTAGGTAAGGAAAAACCTGTAATTGGTATTAAGAAAAAGAAAATATTGTTATGTGGTTTGTTTGGTTCTGGTAAAACTACAACAGCTGCAAAACTTGGTCGTTTTTACAAAGATAAAGGAATGAAAGTTTCTTTGATTGCAGCTGATACTGTTAGACCAGCAGCATATGAACAATTAGAACAATTATCTAAGAAAATAGGTGTTCCGTTCTTTGGAATTAAAGATGAGAAAGATGCTTCAGTTGTTGTGAAAAAAGGACTTGAGAAATTAGAAGAGCATTCAGATATTATTATTGTTGATTCTTCTGGTAGAGATGCTTTAGATGATAGTTTAGTTAAAGAAATAAAGAGTATTGATAAAGCTTTTGATCCTGATGAGAAAATATTGGTTTTACCAGCTGATATTGGTCAAGCTGCTAAAGAGCAAGCAACAGCATTTCATGATGCATTGAATATTACAGATGTTATTGTTACTAAGATGGACAGTACTGCTAAAGGTGGTGGTGCTTTAACAGCATGTACTGTTACTGGTGCAAAGGTAAAGTTTATTGGAACTGGAGAATATGTTGATTCATTTGAAATCTATGATCCTAAACGTTTTGTTTCTCGTTTACTTGGTTTTCCTGATTTAGCTACATTATTAGATAAAGTTAAGAAAGTTTCTTCTCCTGATGCTGAAAAAAGAGCTGGAAAGATGTTATCTGGTAATTTTACAATGGATGATTTCATTTCTCAATTAGGTGAAGTGAATAAAATGGGTTCTATATCACAAATAGCTGATATGATGGGAATATCTGGTAAATTAAAGAAAAAATTGCCAAAAGGTATGATGGATGTTCAAGAAGAGAAAATGAAAAAATGGCAACATATTGTTAATTCATTAACACCTAAGGAAAAAGCTAAACCTGATATTGTTAATATGCCTCGCATAAGAAGAATTGCAAAAGGTGCGGGTGTTGAAGAAAGAGAAGTTAGAGATATGTTTGCTAATTACAAGAAAGTTAAGAAAACTATGAAAGGACTATCTCCTTCTAAATTAAAGCGTTCTCCTATGGGTAAGATGCTAAAAGGATTAGGAATTTAAGTCTTGGTATTCTGAAAAGAGATATGAAAGTTGGGATTATAGGTGGAAGTGGACTAGATGACCCAAAGTTATTAGAAGACTATTCTGAACAAAATGTAGATACTAGTTTTGGTAAACCAAGTTCTAAAATTGTTTGCGGTAAACTAAATGATGTTGATGTTTGCATACTTGCAAGACATGGTAAGGATCATAGTATTCCTCCACATAAAGTAAATTATAGAGCTAATATACAAGNTTTGAAAGATTTAGGATGTACTCATATACTTGCTACTTCAGCTGTTGGTTCTTTGCAAGAAGAAATACGACCAGGTGATTTAGTTTTTCCTGACCAGATAATTGATTTTACTAAATCTCGAATAAATACATTTTATGACGATATTGGAGAAGTTAAGCATGAACCAATGGGTAAACCTTATTCCACTGAACTTCGTTCAGTGTTGATAGATATGGCTAATAAAATGAAATTAGATAATCACGAGAAAGCTGTGATGATAGTTGTTGAAGGTCCTCGCTTTTCTACAAAAGCTGAGAGTGATTTATTTCGTGTTTATGGTGCAGATATAATTGGAATGACTGCTGCTCCAGAAGTATTTCTTGCAAAAGAAGCAGGTTTAGAATATGCTACAATATCAATGTCTACTGATTATGATTGTTGGAAAGATGATGAAGAACATGTTACATTTGAAATAGTTAAACAAAGAATGAAAGAAAATGGTGATAAGGTTAAGGAATTAATTACTGAAGCTTTACCGAAAATTCAGGATATGATATTAAAACAAAGAACCAAAGAATACACCGACAGCGTCAAAGATGTCTGCAAAGAATTTGACAAAACTATCAATAAATGATTTATTTTCTTCTAAAATATTGATATCAGTTGTATAACTTGATATAGTTTTATCATATACAGATGCACTTATTTTTGTCATACCTATTTCAGTTGCAGTTATATTATATATAATATTGATAGTTTTTCCTTTTTCAAGGTTTATAATATCTTTTAGTTGTCTATCTTCTAATTCTATTGATATTTTCGCTTGCGGTAATTCATGCGCAAGATTAGTGATTTGTAATGTAATTGGAAATTCTTCAAGTACAGTTGCATTATTTGGGGAAATGATTATGATATCAAATTCTTTATTCTCAACAACTGTTATTGTTTTTGTTTCTAGCATTCCATCTGAGTAAAGATAGAAAGGATATTTTCCAGGTTTGTCTATATTCATTGTCAATGAATTGTATGGATGTTTTCCAAATTTTGTTGAGTAAAAGAAAAATCCTGATTGTATACCTGCTTCTAAAGTAAATTCTTCATTTATACCTACAGTTGAGGGTCCATGTATTGTTGCATGACCTGGGTCTTTTGAACCAGTTATTGTTATTTCAATATCTGATACGCTGTTTTCTTGGTCAAATATTGTAATAGGGCAGATGTAGTCATTTCCAGTACTGTTAAAGAACCAATAGACTTCTTTTTCACCACCACATAACCATATTACTTGACTAGGATTAAGTATGTTTAGCATTGGTTTCCTACTTTTACTTACACAGGATGATGCTCTTAGACTTACAAGACTGCATTCTTGAGCTGATACTGTTCCAAGAATATATCCTGTTTCTTGAGGAGTGAAGGTCTTTTGTAATGTATCTGCATCTAAGCCATGAACTGGTTTATCTTGTTTTTCTATTATATTGAATTCTGGCTCATTTTTTGTCCAGTTGATATTCATGTTTTTAGCTTGTCCTTTGTATCGTAATGTTTCAGTTTGTTTATTTTCTAATAAATTAGCAGTTTTGATGTGTGCAGCATCTAAGTAACCCATTTCCATCCATGTTGGATCTACTGGTAACCATGAACTATCTTCCATTAACACTTCAATCCATGAATGTCCAATAAATGTTTTATCAACATCGGAATAAGCATATCCTGATACATATCTTGTTGGAATTCCTGATGTTCTTAATAATGATGTTAATAATGTTGAGTATTCTACACAAACTCCCTTTCTTTGTTCAAGAATATCTGTAGTGTTTAGAATTTTACCAACATAGGTTTTATCATATTCAATATAATTATGTGTGAATTCTGTTAATTCTGCGATTTTTTCTAAAGTGTTTTTATATGGAAAAGATGTTTCTTTAATAAATTCAGTGAATTCAACACCATCACCTTTTTTTAGATAAATTGAAGATGCTTCAGTTTCTGCTTTTAGGTCGCTGTTTGTTACATGGTTTGCTGAACTCTCTACACTAGTTTTTATTTCATAATTAATTATATCATTTGTATTAGTCCATTTTAGAATAATCTGTTCATTTCCTAATGAATCTGTTATGATTTCATATGATTCAGCAGTTACCTGTAAATCATAATAATTCATTGGAAGATATGTTGTAAGGGATATTTCTGTTAAAACTCCATTTGGTATAAGTCTTCCGCTTTCAATTATTTCAACATTCATATAATCTACTGGTTTTGGGTTAAATGCTGCTACTGGAAAAGCTGTAAGAACAGGTATTGCTATGATTAAAAGTATTACTAATAATAGATAGGTAGATTTTTGCATAAGATTATATAGATTTTTGATATATAAGTTAAAATTAAAGGTGTTAATAATGACAGTGTGGACAGAAATTTACAGGCCTAAGGTATTGAAAGATGTTATTGGGCAAGAAATGAATATAACTCGTTTACAGAATATGGTTGATAAGAAAACTTTGACCCATTGTATATTTGCTGGTCCTGCTGGAACTGGGAAATCT
>NZEE01000010.1 GCA_002688965.1 archaeon
ATTAGATAGATTTTATCCAGAAAATTAAGATTAAAATGAAATTGACAAGAATAAAACTTAAAGAAATGATAAGGGAAGAAATTCGAAAGTTAAATGAAGCCAGTAAAGTTAAAGTTGGTGATAAAGTAACAAGTGCAGTTTATCAATATAAAGGGCAAACGGGTAAAGTCGTTGATGCTAAGTTTAAAGAAATTAATGGTAAACCGACATTAGTTGCTGTAGTAGATTTTGGTGACGGAAAACCAGTTGATCACGAGATACGGCGGCTAAAGAAAATATAATGAAGTAGGAAGAATTATGAAATTAACTAGATCAAAACTCAAAGAAATCATTAGAGAAGAAATTCAGAAGTTAAACGAAGCTAATGCATCTGATACCAAACAGAATATCAAAGACGCACTGGGGTATTATTCTCGAAACATAGACAAGTACCTGCCAAGTACGGATCGAGACAGTATAGCCTATGAGGGTCCAGAAGGGCAAAAAGCATATAAACAGTTAGGAAAAGAATTAGAAACAGTCGAAAGATCGATCCAGAAGTTTGGAAATACACTACTCACCAAACTACAAAAGATATCAAGAAAATACTAATGAAGTAGGAGGAATTATGAAATTAACTAGATCAAAACTCAAAGAAATGATTAGAGAAGTAATAGCAGAAACTGAAGCTGAAGGTTATGATGATCCGGCTTATCGCGCTACTGTAAAACAGTTTAAGGGAAAAAATGCTTCTAAAAAAGAATTTGCACAAGCTTTAGCAATGCATCATGATTCAATGAAAAAGAAATGAAATTAACTAAATCACAATTACAAAAAATAATTAGAGAAGAGATTAAATCTTTACGTGAAGCAAAACGTGAAACACTTATGATCAGCAAATATGACCAAAAAGTAGTAAAGAGAATTTTAGATAAGTTACGGTTAAAAGCTGGTCAGGATTATGATTTTGGTGTGGGTCGAGGCTCTACATTTCTTTTAGATCTCGACAACAAATATTTTGATAAAGCACTAGAGGCATTTATTAAAGCTGACGTTAAAGTTCGCGGCTCGTAGGGGTTATTATGGCCGTAGGTTTAGACTGTGGAACATCGTTTTACATAGCAGCAAGGGAAGAATCAATAAAAAAACAAAGAAATGCGTTTCTAACAGTAGATGGTGATGCTGAACAAGCAAAGCGAATGCTTAAACGACAAAAAATTCCATTTGTAGAGAAGGCAAATAAGGTTCATATTGTAGGAGCCCATGCTTTTAACTATGCACAAATTTTTAGTACTGCTGTTTTAAGAAGGCCTATGAAATCTGGACTTTTAAATCCAGATGAAAGGGATTCACTTCCTATTTTAAATGCTATAATAGGTGAATTGGTAGGTAAAGCTAATGATAATGAAATATGTGTATATTGTATACCTGCTAAGCCTATCGATCAAGATAGAGAAATATCATACCATGAAGATGTTTTGAAAACGATTATTGAGTCATATGGTTATAATACTAAAAAAGTAGAAGAAGCAGTTGCCTTGGGGTATGAAGGTTTAGTCGATAATGATTTAACTGGAGTGTCTATATCTATGGGTGCTGGAATGTGNAATGTAGCNGTTATGTATCAAGGAATGACAGCATTNTCTTTTTCAGTNGCAAGGGGCGGAGATTGGGTTGATAATAATGTTAGTACGGATACTGGAGTATCAGTAGCTAAAGTTNCTAATATTAAAGAGTCATCAAGTCAATTAGATTTATCTAAAGGNGTNATGCAAGATATTTACGCTGAAGGAACTGATGANTATAATGTATTATATGCTATTCGTTCTTATTATGGAGCTTTGATAAATTATTTATTAACAAATTTAANGACACAGTTTGNGGGAACTGCTAATGTACCAAATTTCCCNGACCCAGTTCCTATAGTTGTAGGTGGAGGNACGNCGTTAGTNAAAGGTTTTTTAGATATTTTTAACGAACAGTTTGATCAAGAAACGTTTCCCATTCAAGTNTCAGAAATTATTTTAATTGAAGATGCACANACGGCTATATCAAGAGGTTGCTTATCAGAAGCAGAACTTATAGAGGAGGAAAATTAGCTATGAAAAAATGTACAGTTAAGGAAATAAAGCGTTGGTTAAAAACTCTTGAAGAAAATAGATATAAAAGAACTTATCAATCAGATGCTCGTAGGATTTCTTGGTTAGTCAATAATAATTTGAGTGAAGATTATGAATCTATGCCAGTATCATTACGAAAAAAATGGAGCAAAGCTCAATATGGAAGAGAAAGATATTTAGCAAGTAAGTTTTTAGAACATTTAAAGGAAAGAGTAAAAATAAAAGCACAAATAAAAGAAATGGTTAAAGAAGAGATTAGGAGGTTTCGTGGAAAGAAATAAAAAGAAACGTTATAAAGGATTACATATTATAGTTGAAAATAATAATGTAGAACGAGCACTTAAAATTTTTAAACAAAATGTAAAAGATTGCGAACTTATGTTAGAGATAAAACGCAAATCTTTTTACCAAAAACCGTCAGAAAAACGTAGACACAAAAAAAATATGGCAATGTTGCGTGAAAAATATAAAAAAATGAAGGAAAATCAAGAATTTCGACATAAATAATTCTTTTTTTTATATTTATATATACATTTGAATACTCTGTCCCACCTTTACAGAGTCTAAAAAAAACTGAGAAGTTTATTATAGTTCTTATAATAACTATATTTCCATTAAATAAATAATAATTGGAGAAGACACATGAGTGATCTTTTAAAAGAAGCTATTGCAGATGCAAAAGCAGTTCGTGAAACTGCACTAGCAAATGCTAAAATGGCGCTTGAGGAAGCATTCACACCCCAACTTCAATCAATGCTTTCTGCAAAGCTCCGTGAGGATGATGACGAAGATATATATGATCAAGATGAAATCCCAGGTGATGAAGAGGAAGAAATTCCTATGGATATTCCAGTCGATGATGAAGAAGAAATTCCAATGGATGCCCCAGTCGAGGATGGCGAGGATGCAGCTATGTATGCTCAAGATGAAATCCCAGGCGAAGAGGAAGAAATTCCTATGGACATTCCAGTCGATGATGAAGAAGGAATCCCAGGTGAGGAAGAAATGGAAGGTGTAATAGAAATTAATGGTGTTAAATATGCACCAATCCTTCCGGAATTTGCACAGCAAATGCAACATGAAGATTTTGCTGGTCAAGATTCCGCACCTGAAGATGATCCTGATCAACCAGCCGGTGACGGCGAAGAGATGGGGGAAACCCTTGATTTGGAATCAATCATTAGAGAGCTTGAAGCAGAACTTACTGAAGAAGATGACGCTTATCCTGAAAATGTAGAAGGTGATGTCAATTCAGAACAGCCATCAGAAAAAATGGGCAATACATCAAGTCCATCGGCTGTAACTGAAGATGAATATACCGCATCTGAAAAGAATGTAGAAGACGATGAAGACCCTGAACACGTTGGCGACGATAGTACTGGTGTAGGTAATACACCGGCAATGTCTGGCGTTAGCGAAGATACAGTGTATGAAATCGACGGATCTATGTTTGAACAGGAAGATGAAGATGAAGAAGTCGAAGAAAATATACATGCTGAATTAAAAGAATATAAGGAAGCTGTTAGATTCTTAAAAGACAAGCTACATGAAGTTAACATTTTGAATGCTAAACTCTTGTTTACGAACAAATTGTTTAAGGAATTTGTACTTGATAATGATCAAAAGTTAAGAGTTGTTGAAACATTTGATAGAGCGCAATCAACGCGTGAAATTAAATTGGTTTATACTACTCTTGCTGAAAACTTTAAAGATACTAAAATCGGGCGCAAATCCAAAATTAAAGAATCAGCGAGTGTTAAAGCTGGATCAACTAAACCTTCTAAGCAATCTAGAAAAGTGATTACTGAAGAAGCTAAAGTTGCAAACAGATTTAGAAAACTAGCTGGTATTATCTAATAACTAAATTAATTGGAGAAATGTAATGTCAGAATATATTAACGATGCATTACTAGGAACCTCCCCCTATAAGAAACAGCACGATGAAGCTAAAAAGCTAGTAAACAAGTGGGATAAAACCGGCTTGCTTGATGGCATCGATAACGAATTTCAAAAAGGTGGTATGGCTCAACTTCTGGAAAACCAAGCTCGTGAGCTCATTAAAGAAGCTTCCGTCACAAGCCCCAGTGCAGGTGCACTAGGTGGCTATAAAGGTGATGAAGAGTGGTCCGGAGTAGCCCTTCCCCTTGTACGTCGTATTTTCGGTGAAATCGCAGCCCAAGAATTCGTATCGGTTCAACCGATGAATTTACCATCTGGTCTAGTTTTCTATCTTGATTTTCAGTATGGATCTACTGCTCGAATGGGCTTTGGAAAGGATAATTCCTTACAAGGTAAAACGGGCAAATACAGTCCTTCTGGATCTGCTGCTCCTTATGGTGATGATAGCTATGCAGGCGGCTTTTATGGCGCTGGAAGATATGGCTACACCGCTGGAACAGGTTCCTTAGCGGCTCCTACATGGGCTACATCACTAGCTACATGGAAGGATGTCAATTTTAACACAGAAGTTAGTTCTTCTGTAAACGCAGGTAAGATCTTTAAAGCTACTACCACAGTTACTGATGCCAATGGTGCAAATATGGATAAGCTCGCAGTAAGAGCTTACGTAGTTGAATCAGGTTCAGTAAGTGCTACCAGCCCTCAGGGTGCTGATATTGGTAAAGATCCTTCTGGTGGCGGATCGGTTAAACGATTCTATCCAGAGTTCTTTTCATTTACTGGCGCTGAAGGTGTTGGTGGAGTATTGACTTTAGTTTATTCAGCATCTAGTGCTGGTGATTTAGTGGGTGGAGCTATTAAGCATCCATTCTACACAACTGAAGCTAAACGTGGTGATTTTGAAGATGTGATCGGAAGTGCTTCGGACACAGTCGACCTAGGTATTCCTCAGGTAGACATTGAGCTTAAGTCTCGCGCTATTGTCGCCAAGACTCGTAAGTTGAAAGCTGTCTGGACTCCGGAACTTGCTCAAGATCTTAACGCTTATCATTCAATTGACGCTGAAGCAGAACTGACATCAATGTTGTCCGAATACATCTCGATGGAAATCGATTTGGAAATTCTGGATATGTTGATTTCAGATGCTCAAACCGTCGATTATTGGTCATTGAACCAGGGTGATGATTATAATTCAACTGATAGTACTTTTGTAAATACTACTTTCTATGGTACACGCTTTGAATGGTGGCAGACTTTGCTCGCCAAGATTCAGAAAGTATCAAATGAAATACATCGTTTAACACTACGTGGTGGTGCTAACTTTGTTGTTTGTGGACCTACAATTGCTACAGTACTTGAATCATTACCGGGCTATATGACTGATACAGATGGCGATAAAGCTCAATTTGCAATGGGTGTACAGAAAATGGGTGGTATTTCCAACCGTTGGACTGTTTACAAAAACCCATATATGACTGAGAATACTGTCCTTGTTGGCTTTCGTGGAAGTAATTTCCTAGAAACTGGCGCGGTATATGCTCCTTACGTACCACTCATCATGACCCCATTGGTGTATGATCCTGAAGATTTTACGCCACGTAAAGGTGTGATGACTCGTTATGCTAAGAAGATGATCCGTCCAGAGTTCTATGGTAAAATCTACATAGATAGCTTGGATAAATTATAATCTAAACTATGTTAATCGGGGCTGATGTATTTCAGCCCCATTAACGATCATTTGGAGAAAAAACCATGGCACTTACCAAACAAACAACGTTTGAAGGTAAAACTTACAATCTTGGTACCGATCGTCGTGTAGCAATGCATGGAGCCTTGGATACTTTCAAGGATGCAGTTGCTCAGTTAATCGATAATGGGTATATCGCGAGTGGAAGTGATACTGCTAATAATGGGTTTGTACACACAGTGGCCTCAGGGTCATTGTTTGTAACATCATCTGCAGCTTTATCAGCAGGTAGTACAAATTCATCAAATACGATGGTATTATTACTCAAGCCGAATAAGTCATAAGTTTAACACTTTAAACTAAGTTTAATAAAATAAAAAAGGGCCGTTTAATGCGGTCCTTTTTTGGTTTATAAATATTTATAATAGACAATGGAGAATATTGATGTCAAAATTTACATATAAATATGCAGACCCCACTGATGTAAATCAGATAACTGGATCTACCCCCTATGGTATATATGATACTGATTCATCATTTATAGCTGACAGTAAAAATATATGTAAATGGGTCGCTCGTAGATTAGGACATCCAATTATGCAATTAGAATTTGATAGTGGATCTATCTATGCTTGTTATGAGGAAGCAATATCTGAGTATTCATTACATATTAATCATTATAATATGAAAAATTGGTTGTGGAATTCAATCTCATCAGATAATAGAATTTCTGGATCAGATATGAGTTCCACGGGTAGTTTTGAACCACAACATGCGCATATGGGATCTGCAATAATGTTATCAGATCAATATGGTACGTTAGCAAATGTCGGCGGTGACGTTACAATGAAAAGCGGGTCTATAACATTACAACAAGATAGGCAGGATTATGATTTACAAACAATGTGGGCTGAAGCCTCAGAAAGTAATAAAAGGATTGTTGTACAGCGAGTTTATAATACAGGACCTGCTGCTATATCTAGATTTTATGATCCATACGCCGGTAGTATGGATCAGGGGGCAGCTCTAGATTCTTTTGGATTTGGGAATGTAGCACCGCCTGCTACAACATATGTAATGAGACCTATTTCGCATGATATTTCGCGCGCGCAAGCGATCGAAACTAGTGATTTAATTAGAAAATCTGCATATTCGTTTGAGATTATAAATAATAGATTAAAAATATTTCCGATACCTAAATCATCAGATGCAGGTGACAAAGTTTGGTTTGAATATTATGTGAGGGATGATTTAACTAGCACGACTAGAT
>NZEE01000011.1 GCA_002688965.1 archaeon
GACCCTCTACGCCCGCTGCTGATGTTGCTATCTCAAATCTAGTTCTATAAAGCTCTAGCTTCTGCTGCTGCGCTATTGTAGATGGATTTGATAGCTTAAGAGTAAAATCTAAAAGATCTTCACCTTCAAATCCATTGCAAAAGAGATGAATTATGCATAATTTATTTAACTCTGCTATGACAGTTCTTTGAATTCTATTAATGGTTCTTGAAAATCTTATATCTTCTTGAGATAGCGTTGCCTTTGCGCCTAGCCCTTCATCATATCCCAGATATGCCTTGGGTATTTTTAGTGCTGCAAATAGCTTCTTTTGAATATACTCTACATCCTCAATAGCTGTTGCATTTTGTCCGCCCGCAAGTGTGTCGATCTTTGTGCCAGACTCAGAACCTCTAACAGGAAGATAATAATCTTCATCAACTGAAAGCGGATTATATCTTAAATCTACTCTTCCTGTGCTTCTATCAACCACCTGCGCCTTTTTCAATGTGGCTTGAACTTGCTCCATATAGTTTGGAATATCTTCAGGAGGAACATTTCCAACATCAACATAAAAGACTCTTCTCTCAGGGGATCTCACAACACGATAAACAAGCATCGCATCCTCTACTAGAATAAGCTGTCTCCAAATTCTTCTAGCTGCTTCTAAAACAGAAGATCCATAAGGAAGAAATGCATCATTTCCAAGAACTCTCATGTGACACACCTGCCAGTTTTCAAGAACCTGGTTACCCTGCGTAACCCACCTAAATCTTACAGCCATCGGATCATTAGGATCAAACCCTTCCTCTCTCTCAACCTCATTAACTGGCATGGGATATCCATTGATAATTCCGTATTCAGGACTAACATCATTGAACAAAAAGAAATCACCATACTTACAAAGATTTCTCACCCATGACGTGAGATTAAATTCAACATTTAACGTGTCATAAAAAAGCTCATCTAGCATCTTTTGAATGGTAGGATTTTCAGAGTAGATATGAAGAACCTTTCCATGTTCATCAGCAGCAACAGTTTCCTCTGCGTATATATCAAGAGCAGAGCTTATCTCCGGCGTGTATTCCATCTCGCTAAAATCTGAGTACCTAGCCATTCTATCGTAGGTACCATATGCACTCATAGCTGTGCTATACACATGGCTCTGAGTCTTTCTAAACATCTCAAACGCAGATGATTTCTTTGATGAAGACTCAAAGTCTCTCACCTTTCTCTTGATAACAGGTCCGCTTCTAAAAAGCTGTGTTAGACGTCTAAAGAGACTTTGTGTATTTCTATCTGCCATTTAAAATCTCACTTAATAAGCCAGTCATGATCTTTCATTATTTGTAATTTTTTATTCCATCCTGGCGATAAAGAATTTTTCTTAATGCTATCACTATGTTCATTTGGATTTCTAGAAGTCTGGCTGTGTGGCCTTCCTTCAGTTATTGCGCCAGGCATATCATCATATGTATTCCTGGTTAGCTTCATTGCACCGAGCATTGCCTCATTAAGCCCTTTAGAACTTTTGCTATATTCAGAAGACGTATCGTATAGCCACATTGCAATAGCGAAACTTAGTACAAGATCATCATTATATCCCTTCATCGCCTGCGCCTTACTTCCTTTCCATGTGAATGTCTTTAGCTCCTCGTAGAGCCTAGTAGAGTAAACATTAACTTGTTTATTTCTTAAAACTTCTTCTAGTTTTGATAGTATTAAATTACGCGTTTTTCCGCTTGTTGTAAAACCAGCAATATCGCTCTCTGATTTGGGAATATAGTCACCTATGAAAATAGCTTTTCTCTTTCTATAATAAAGATTCGGATAATCTAGCTCTTTTAGCTTTAGTATAGTCGCATAGCCGTAGCTATTATTTTCCGGACACATTAGTGCTTTATTGTATTTTAATCCAAATTCATTTAAAAGTTCTGCAAATCTATCAGGAGGTATCTTTCCTTTATACTCAACGACACACTCAGACTCATTTATGTCGATTATGTGAAATGTAGAAAAATCCTTTGAGTCTCCTCTCGCGACATCTGCTGTGATGAGGTAATTGTGTTCAGATAGCGGATACTTCCATATCCACACGTTTCTATCCATTCCCACCCTCTCCTTGGGAGGAATACACATTTCTCTTATCCACTCTATATCAGTTGAAGATAAAAATGTCTCTCCAGAAGATGCAAAATCGCATAAATACTCTTGCGATATCTGCCTGTCTGAAAGGTTTTTAGTAGTCTCATCAAACCAGGCCTGCCCTCTTTCAGGATGAATATCCCAAGGTAGTTTTATACTGGAAAACTCATTTAGCCCTGCCTCTGCGTCTGTATACAGCTTGTAATATTGTCCACCCACACCGTTTGGTGTGGACAAGATTATAACTCTTCCGCCTGTTGAGATCGTAGGGTATAGTCCCATCCACAGCTCATCAAAATTTCTAACAAAAGCTGCCTCATCAATAATTAATAGAGATAGTGCTTCTGATCTTCCAGCATCATCTGACGTTGGAATTGCCTTAATAGATGACCCATGACTAAATTCTATTAATTGTTTATTATTTGTGACGATCTCTGCCAATACAAGCCACTTTGGAAGACTTCTTATCATTGTCTTTACTTTTGTGATAAAGTTTTGAGCAACGCTAAGTTTAGTTGCGATAATAAGAATATTCTTATCCCTTTGAAAAAGAGCAAGCCAGACAGCATATGCTGCAGACAGTGTTGACATTCCAAGCTGTCTTGATTTCAATATTATTGAAAACCTCTCTTGTATAAATTTATCTACACACTCATCTTGAAAAGGATATGTGTCAAATTTAATAAGACCTCTTACAGGATGCTGTATCTTTAAGTAAGAGTTGAAAAAATAAACAGGATCTTTTCCACACTTTACAATCTCAGCTATCTGTCTAGATTTATTAATTTTAGACATTAATCCACCTGAAATCTAGTGAATCTTCTATAGTAAGCAGTTTTCCGAGGTGTGAACGGTGACGCTGTTATCAGCTCAACACTATCTGTTGTTCCAATTTCTTTTACCTTTAAAGCCCTGCCAGAAGATTCTTTAAATTCTTTCTTAAGTTCTTTAATGTAATCACTTGTTAATTTGATAGATTCGTCTTCAAAAACTTTTACCTGATCTCTTAGGTTTCTCTCTGAGGCGAGATGAACTATAGTCGTATAGTTACACGAAAGCGTATCTCCCTGAAGAGATGTCTGTATTGACATTGTTGGTGTTCTAAAATCTCCACGAGTTGATTGTCCCCATGTATCATTAAGAATCTGGCCCAAAGCGTTGATTTCACTTGTATTAAGCATAGTAAATTACTCCCACATATTAATTATGGTCATCGTCTAAAAATAAATTTAATGGTTGAGATTCAATGAATTTCTTATGAGAGAGAATCTCAGTTTTTGAAGGGCGCCAGCCTTCTTTCCAGTTATCTTGCCTCGGCTGGGCAAATTTCATTCCGCACGATGCACAGCATCCATAGTATTCATAAAATTCAGAATCATCCATGCTATTCATAATAAATTCACAAATGGGACAAAAAAATGGAATTCTAGAAAAGTTTTTATCTTCAATAATAATAAAGCTATCTTCTTTATTATCACGCACTATAAACTTTTGCATCTTTTCCATTTTTTGTAATCTCTAAAGAGTTATCTACTGCATCTTTAATGGCATCAACGTGTGATATCACTATGATATTTCTAAACCATTTCTTAAGTGACTCTAATAACCTACTGCATGCTTCGATGTTAGTTTCATCAAGAGTGCCAAAACCTTCATCAATTATAAGCATATTTGTTTTTGTCAAAGATGATACATTAATGAGTGCAACTCTAATTGCTAATGATGACAACATCTTTTCCATTCCCGAAGCTAGCTCTATTATTCGTCTTGAATCACCGTAGTTTATATAAACATCCATAGAATTTGAATCTGAATCAGCCTCAAGCTCAACTGTAAATCCTGTAACTCCTTGTAAAATTTTAGATATCTCATCATTAATAACTGGCAATTGTGACATCATTATTTGAAGCGGTATACCTGTCTTTGACACAGCTTGAATAAATAGATCATATATTCTAAGATCATCTTTAATTTTTTCAAATTCACTTCTATCAGCTTTTATACGAGATACCTCTATATTCAGACGTGCCATTTTTTCAAAACGACGCATTCTCTTTTTGTCAAGATTTCTGATTTCATTCTCAATAGACGAAATTCTTAATCTAATTGCTGATGATGGATTCTCATCTCCTTGAATTAGCTTCGATCCCATCTCATCTAATTTTTCACTTTCTAATTGAAATAGAGATGATTCATGCTTCTTGTCATTTAATACGTTATTAAGCTCTATCTTAAATGTTGAGATTTCTATTGATAGCACTGATTGTCTATTAGAAAGTGCATCATATTTTTCAATTTTCTCCTCAATCCCTTCGCATATTGTATCACTTAAGAGATTTTTAATATCATTTAGTTCGTTTAGCGATTTTTTAACAATTTTATCTTGTGATTCTATTGTATCTCTATCTTTATGAGAATCTCTTATAAACTTGCACGATGGAAAGCTGTCACCACACGGAACCTCATTAAGTTTTTTAACTGATTTTTTCTGTCTATCAAGCTCTCGTTTATAATTTTCATATTCATGATTTAATTCCATTGAGACTTTCTCAAGATTTTTTTGTATCTCAAGATTTGATTTTAAATCATCTATAGAAAAATCTGCTTTCACAAGTTCAATCTTTTCCTTTTTTAATATCGAATGTGATATTTTGTCATTAATATCATTTATTAATACATCTATTTCTACGATCCTATCAGAAATATTGCTAACAATAGTATTTTGTTTAGAATATTCAGACTCTGTCACGACATCTGGGTTATCAGACATAGCGAGATCAATATTAAAATCTCGAAGAATTCTCCTTTTTTGTCTGATTTCTTTTTCTATACCCATAAGCTCAGATGATACGTTTATTATATCCATCTGATAATTGTCTATCTCCTCGTCCCAGTCTATGTCTGGATATAATCTAGACTTAGATCGTATATCTGATGATTCAGACTTCGATATGTCGTGCATTTTTTCAAAGACAACTAGATCCAAAAATTTTGTAAGAATCATTTTTCTCATTGTTGCCTTTTCCCTTATGAATGTATTCATCTCTCCCTGTGAAGCAAGAGATGTCATTAAAAAGTCGTCAGCTGTTCCTATCATAGTTCTTAATATCTTTTCTGTTTCTCGACGTTGTTCCTCAGTTATATTTTCTTCACCCTCAGCTGTCTTTATTAGGCTCAGAGAGGTTGATGCATATGTCTCTCCTTTTCTTGTTTGATGGGAAATAGTCTCCCTAACAATTCTTAAGGGGTCTCCATTTACAGTTACATCAATTTCAATGTCACACTTATTCTTTCTGCTATTGATTATATGAAGATTTTTAATAGATCCTCTGTCAGTGGTATTAAAAAGACCATACATAAGAGAGCCAATAATAGACGACTTTCCCTTTCTATTTTTTCCAAAAATTCCAGTGATTCCTGGTAAATTATCAAAATTAATAAAATTATCTTCCCCGTACGCAAAAAGATTATTAAATTTTATAGAGTTAATTTGCCAACGAGTATTTCTTAATACGTCTTGATTATCAGTTACCTGAGATAGATATTTTTCAATTAATTTATCTAGCCTGTTAAAATCTGAATCATCTAAATTACGATCAGAATAGAATTCTCTTATAAGCTTTTTGTGTGTGCTTGTATCTCTAAGATTTTCTTTATTTAAAGTCCCTGCAGATGTAGTGATCTTTGATATGTCAAGTGATGTCTCTGACTTGAAGACTACTTCTGCTGCTTCCTTTTCTCTCTTTAGAGAATGTTGTAATTGTATACTATCTGCTTGTGTAATTTTATTTTTGGATCTTATTCTGAATCTTGATCCATCTGGATATTCAAACGATTTATCAACAGTATCTTGAACATTTCCTGCCCATTCTATTGTGACGAATGGCTTCGAGTGAGCAATTGGATAAAATTCACTAGTAAACTTATCATTGCTTTCGATGTCCCAAAATAAAAATCCTTTTCCTAAATCTTCACCGTAGTTTTGCTGGATTGTTGATCCTGGATATGCTATTGTTCTTTTTTCATTCAAAAATTGTTTCTTGTGTATATCTCCTAACAAGGTAAAATCAAATTGATCAAAAAAATCATCTGTTACATCTCCGTCTATGCTAAAATCTATATCTGTCTTTGATCCCCACACAGCTCCGTGGAAAAGAGCTATATTTATTTTATCTTTTTCTGGTTTTACTTTTGCCCAGCCATNCTCATCAAAGCAAGAAAAAACACACCAGTTAAAATTTTCATGACCTGGAATAGGATAGACTCCAGACTCCTTATATAAATAGATATTTTTATTTTCTAGCGCCGTTATGATAGGAGATATTGCATCCTGTCTATCATTATTAAGCACCAGACCGTCGTGGTTGCCAAGAATTACGTGAGTGGGTGCAATATCAGCTAGCCCTGTAAACCACCAACAGAGACAATCTATGAGCTCTGGGGATATACCCTGGGTTTTATTGTGGACTATGTCACCACCGATATAAATAATATCTGGTTTGAGCTCTCTAGCCTGATCAAAAAAATGTGAAAAAGACTCTCGATATTCATCGTGACGTGACAATCCGCGCCAGTGAATATCTGCTAAGTGAATAATTTTCATTAAGCCTGCTTCTATTAATATAATTGTTTCATAATATTGCTAAGATGTACAAGATTATATTTCATCAAAATCTGGCTCTAGGGAACGTAAAGTTCTGTGACCAGGGCACAGATCTGGATAGATTTTTTCACATTCTGGGCAGCTATCTTCAGGCCTGGTAAATTCAGGCTCAATTCCCGGTTGATCTCTTTGACCCACTATCCCAGATATTTCACCTCTTCTAAACAAAGCATCATCTTGAATTAATTTTTTAATCTCTTCTCTAATGAGCTCTCTCAGTAGATCTATCATTATATCCTCACATACAATATGTATGCTTTCTAAAACAGAGATCCTGTAGGAATTGTTGAAATTTTTTCCATGAGAGACCCTTCTCTTGACCACATTATAGATTTATCTTTTAATCTTTTGAAATCAAATTTTGACATCTCTCCTACATCATGAAAATTTTCTAAATTCATAACTCGTACAGCACATGAATAGGTCATAAGCATATCAGCTATCTTCATAGATTTACTTTTTGCATCTGAATCTAGTGATAGTAAAATAGGAGTCTTATTTGACACTATTCTCTTAAAAAGATATGAATTTTTGCTTAGGGTTGATCCCAGTAAGCAGGTGGCATTTTGATTACATTTTAATAAATCAAACGGGCCTTCTACGAGTGTCAGCTCTTTTGACCAGTCAATGTTAATCTCATTAAATATTATGTCACTTTTTTTCACATTTGAATTAATGTATTTTCTATATGAATTATCATCTATCGCCCTAGCAGAAAAAAAATTTAAATTTCCCTCCAAGTCGAATGACGGAATGATTATACGTCTTCTAAACTTTCCGCTTGTAGTAGACCCTACCTTAAAATACCATAAATCTTTCTCTCTCACTCCCCTATTTTTCATATAATCCAAACATCTTCTTATATCAGGATCTTTTGAGTGTAATTGAAGACAAAGCGGAATAAATCCGTCAGGTAAAGTTACAGGATCTATATTGTTTTCACACACATTCTCAAAGTCTCTCGTTCTAGATGTGAGAAATCTACTTTTAAACTGTTTTGATGACGATGCACTAACGTGTTTGAATAAAATATTTGCGGGATCTTTTCCTTTGATTCCACAAACCCAACAATGACAATTCCATGTCTCAATATTTATTGAAAACTTTTTCTTATTTGCACTTTTTGATCCGCATGCGGGACAAATCGCTGCTATGTTGACACCGTCTCTAGCAATTTCAATATTACCAAGAACACTCTTGATAAATTCTATCTTTGATGTAAAAGTCTCCATATATTAAAAATACTAAAGAATAACTAAATGTTCATATGATTAGCTGATACAGCTATAACGTATGCATCTGCCATGTCATAGCATCCTGGCTCTAGAATAGTCTTGCCTTTTCGTGGGCCGCTTTTTAATATCTTTACAGGCCACGAGTGTGACGTATTGTCTGTCTTGCTGCACACCCAGTCAAGAACTTGTTGCTTTGTTGACTTTCCGCAATCTTTCTCTCTCTTTATCTTGATTCCTACAGACTTTCTAGCCTGGTTAACATTGATAAATTTTGGATTTATACAAAATTCTTCAAAACAAATGTATGACACTATTCCATTGAATTTTGACAACGTCGATAATGTCCTAGCTGAGGAAAATCCAGGTCTGTAAGATTGAAAATCTTCTTCGACACGGATGACATCGATCTCATAGTTTATATGAATCTGTGACATCACATCTTTGACAGCTTGCGCCTTTTCAAATAAACATTTTATTTTAGATAACTGAATAAATCCCATCTTTACAAGAGACTCATTGCTATCTAATATGCACCAACCAGTGCAGCTCGTCGATATATCAAGACCCAGTATCATCTGGCCATTTTCTTTTTGGACATTTTTTATTCTTCGCATACGTCATCATTGGAAAAGCGCACCCACACTCCTGACATTTAAATTTAAAAATCAACTTTCCCATCACAGTCTTCTCACTAAACATCAAGCTTGGACACTCTTTGCAAATTTGAGCCCTGGAAGATGCCATATCTTTTAGCTCACTAGAGATGCCGTTAGGCTGTTTATCTTTAATATAATTTATCCAACCATCAGCTATGTTTTTTATACTGACCATCTGTTATCTCTTAAAAATCCATCTTAAATCTTATTAAGAATTCATCTTCTTGCCTCTTTAACACTGGCTGCGCAAGGTTTCCTCGCATAATAATATTGAGATTGTCATCATGAAGATTAAGCCCAGATATGTAAACAAATCTAGATTCCTTATCATTTGCATTAAATGAAGCAGATAAAATTTTATACTGCGGATTTGAAGAAGAGTTAAATAGACCAACGCCTGCTGGGATATTCACTGTAAGCATGTGAATATTTTGTTCCCCTTTAAAAGCTGCCTCAAATCTATTTTTTCCAAAATAAGCTATATGAGGTGACTTGACAACAGCGACACCTTCATTATATAAAATAGTTCCAACATTTGCCCATGTAGGGTGAGACGTCATAGCGTCAGCTCTATAGAGACCGCCTTTTTCATTATCCCTCAGCGTTATTTGAACCTTTCCACCTGATCCTGTGATATCTGGGTCTGTGAGATAAAAAGATCCAGGTAAAATTCTATTACCATAATATAAATTTGATATATCAAAAATAGATATCTCGTTAGAGCTAGGATCTCTAGTTCTTTGATATATTGTTAGTATTGGGCCGGCAGAAGAATTTAGCGACATGCTATCTGGAGTTACACCAGCTATTTGTGACGCAATAGAATCGCTCGACGTATCATCATCCATAGCGGTCGATGTTCCTGCCACAGCAGAGTCTACAGCAGTCGAAGATACTGTTGAGAGTCCTGAGTATGCCGCTGATGTGGGAACCATTTCATCTATATTAATGATGCTGAGATCTATTCCTCCGTGCACATTTTTAAATACTTTCATATCTGTTGTTGCAGATCCGCTTCGAAGAAGCTCATAGTCAGGAATAAATCTTCCGTTATCATTAGGCAATATTGTTAAGTTACCCTTTCTTATAGACCCGCTAGCAAAAACATATCCATTAGCTGTTATATCCAAAACTGTTGTATCAATTGTAGACGCAGTGAGATTATAGAGTCTAGGGTAATTTCCATTTCTAAACTCTCGTGTAAAGTTTGGAAGATTAATGAGATATCCTCCTACACCAAATGAAAATGTTGTATTAAACGGATGTTTCGTCCATTTTTTTTCAGTTTGAAATGGAGTTATTAATGAGTCTCTAGCCTTGCTTGCCTGTGTAAAAAGAGGCGGGACATAAAACATAAGCCTATCTTGA
>NZEE01000012.1 GCA_002688965.1 archaeon
TTAAATCATGTCTAATCGCCCTATACTCAGTAATATCTCCAACCAAATTAAATTGCTCCACAAATACTATACCTAATGAACCTTCTACAGTTTCATGCTCAACTGTTTGTATACTATAATTTCCTCTAACTGTTTCTACATTAACAACAGTACCTGCTGGAATTGATGACAAAACATTAACTAAACCACTTTTACTAATAGTAGGAATATTGTTAATACTTAATATCGGAGCAGTTATATTTGCATTATCCAATGGTGAATCTGGTTCAATATTAGTATAAAATACACCAGAAGCAGTAGTTGTAGCTGAAATATAAATTAATAATATTACAATAAAAATCAAAGCCATTACAAAATTTGCAAATGAACCAGCTGCATATATTCTAAGTTTTGTACCTGCACTTGCTTTTTNTAATTGTTTTTCATCAGGTTCAACAAAAGCACCTGGCAATAAAACAAGTAATAACCAACCAACTGTCTTAACTTTAACTTTCCTAAGTCTACTCATTATACCATGTGAGAATTCATGAGGAATTATCAATGAAAAAATTCCAATTACCCAGAAATACCATGGCACAATAAAAACACCAGGAACTGACACCGCAGCATCAACTGGACCAGGTAAAACCAATTTAACTCCTTCAACACCACCAGCAGCAACATCAATTGCTGACATTGCTATAAAATATGAAACAAAAAACATAGCACCAATAGCAACAATTACTCCAATAATAGAGAAAACATTCCAAAAACGAGGAAATTTCTTCGCCACTCTATCTATAAAATTAACTCCTTTCTGAGTACGNCGTATAAGTATAATNCCNTCTCGTTTAATGTTCTTTCTNTCNAGTATCANNATTACTGCAANANCTANAACAAAAGCANCAAAAATCAATATATTAATCATAAGTATCTGCTTTTCTAACGCGAACAAAGTTAATAAAGATTGACAATAGTAGGTTTAGTATGGAGAATACAAAAAAAGTGGAATTTTGGGCAGATCAGATAGCAGAACTTGTTAGACAAAGATGCGAACAAGACCCAAAACTAAGTAAAATCGTAAAAAAACAAGGATATCTTGTTTATGATGAAAAAACCCCATCTGGTAAGATTCATGTAGGAAGTGGTAGAGGATGGGTAATTCATGATGCAATAGCAAAAGCAATGCGTGATGCACGTATGCATGGTTATTTTGTATTAAGTTCAGATGATATTGATCCTTTAGATAAAATGAACAGCGACCTACCACCATCATTCAAAAAGTACTTAGGAGTACCTTTTAGAAACATTCCTTCTCCAGAAAAAGGATATGAATCATTTGCAGATTATTACTTTTCACAAGTTACTGACAAATTNGAAGAATTTGGTATTGANGCANAATTNGAAAGTACTGGGGAACAATATGATAAAGGCGTATTCAATGACGCAATAAAAACTGCTTTAGATAAAGCAAAAATCATCCAAGATATTTACAAAGAAGTGTATGGAAAAGCAGTTGGAACAGATAAATTACCATTTAATCCTATTTGTGAAAAATGTGGAAAAATTGGTTCTACAGTTGCATATGAATGGAATCCAGAAACACAAAAAGTAAAATATGAGTGTAAAGAAGACTTTGTTACATGGGCAAAAGGTTGTGGGCATAAAGGAGAAATTAGTCCATTTAATGGAGCAGGTAAAATGCCATGGAAAGTTGAATGGGCAGCAAAATGGATTTCAAAAGGAGTAGTATGTGAATTAGCCGGTAAAGACCATTTCACTGTTGGTGGTAGTAGAACAGTATCAATAGCAATATCTGACCGAGTTTATGATTTTCCTCCACCATACCCATCTACACGTGAAAAAATAGGAAAAGCATATGAATTCTTCAATGTTGGTGGAAAGAAAATGAGTACATCAAAAGGTAAAGGTATATCATTTGTAGATGTTACAAAATTCGCACCAGCTAAAATGATTAGATATTTATTGGTTAGAACAAGACCAAAAGCTGCAATAGATTTTGACCCTTACAAAGACAATGACATTATTTTACTCTACGATAAATACGATATAACTGAACGCGTTTACTTTGGAAAAGAAAAAGTATCTGAAAATGATTACATTAATCAAAAACGTATTTACGAACTATCACAAACAGATCTAAAGCCAGAACATATGCCACCACAAATTCCTATTACTTTTGCAGCAATGGTTGCACAAACAACAAAAGATGATAATGAAGCAATTGATTACTTGAAAAAAGCAGGACATGTTCCAGAAACTGCAAATGAAGAAGATCTACAACATGTAATAGATAGATTAGAATTTGCAAAAGCATGGATAAACAATTTTGCATCAGATCAACACAAAATTATAATTAATGAAAATCCGCCTGAGATTAAATTAACACAAGAGCAAAAAAGTGTCTTAACAGCAATTGTTTCAGGTATAGACAAAGCAAATACAGAAAAAGAAATGGAATATTTAGTATATGAATCAACAAAAGCTGCAAGATTACAACCAAGAGAAATATTCACACTTATGTACAACATTCTCATCAGTAAAGAAAGAGGTCCACGCTTAGCACCTTTTATTTTAGCAATAGGAAAAGAGCGAGTAAAAGAACTCTTAAAAAAGGCGCTATAAATATTGGTTCTATTGTAAAGTGATTTTTATGCCAGGTTACCCAAAAGGTTCGAGAGGAAATAAAAGAACACGTGAAGGCCCAGGACGACATACAATAACCTATACGCCTGCAAACGCTCCGGTTACTACTAAAGTAAGAATATGTATAGGAAAACGCCCTAATGGGACATATTGCAACAGCCCTTTCCTGTCAAAAGGCCCATGGAATCGTTTTTGTGGTAGATGTCATGAAGAACAGGAAGAACACCAACGTGGCCCAAGCTATGGTGTTCCAGAAGAATGGCCTGCAGGAGTTACTGATGACTTATAGTAAAATCCCACTAATCGCTTTTAAGATTTTCTAATAATGATAATATTCCAGAGGAATACAAATGTCACGAAATGATGAATTTAATCCTGACGCACCCAATGTAATAGCTGTTCCTGTATACCATGGAAAAATGCCAGAAGACTTTGAATANATGGGNGATAGAGTTTATGATTTACTTGATCAAAATGATGGNTTNACNAAAATGGGTGTAGAAGTAGAATNTTTTGAAACAACATCAAGCAAATCTGTTATCCCTCCAAGTGTAAGAGGGAAAAGAGTTTTTATTGTGCATCCATATCACAGACCCCATCACACACATTTAATGACTGCTGTAGAAATAGCAAATAGTGCAAAACTATCAAAAGCAAAAGAAGTTGTTCTTATTGAACCATATAACAAAGCATGGCGACAAGATAAAAGACGTCGTCGTGAATCAATGGGTGCAAGAATTGCTGCAGAAATGTATCAAAATTCTGGAATAAATGATGTTATCACATTCGATCCTCATGTAGATCAAATAGTTATGGCGTTTTCACACGAAAGTCCAATAGAACCATTACACTTAGGATATCGTCTTGCTGATTTTATTAAAGAATTAGGTATTGTTCCAATAGATAACATTACAACTGTTTCTCCAGATGTAGGAGCTGTAAAAAATGCAATGAAAATAGCCAAAGGTTTAGCATCACCGCTAGTAATTTACAATAAAGTCCGTAATGACAAAGGAGAAAAAGAAGGATCTGAATTATTTGTACCATATGGGGGAAAAGATATAGTTCAAGGTAGAGTCGGTCTTTTACCAGATGATGTTATTGTCTCAGGTGGATCTATAACTGATGCTGGAAGAGATTTAATTGAAAAAGGTATGACAGGCTTTGTATGTTGCGCAACTCATTTAGATTTAACAGATGCTGCATATGAAAAATTAGAAGGAATACAAGTTGTAGGAACTAATTCTATTCCTGGCAGATATCAAGATATGGATAATTTCCACATAATGAAAATAGAACCAATAATTGCAAAAATAATCGAAGCTTATTCAAAAGATGAATCAATAAGCAGTTTCTTTAACGAATAAAATTTAGTGCAGGGAGCCGGATTCGAACCGGCGAAGGCACTAAGCCACTAGGTCCTAAGCCTAGCCCCTTTGTCCACTTGGGTATCCCTGCTTATGGTTTAAACTTGTGAGCAACTAACACAATGTTTCTCGGAAACATCTTAAAAGCTTTGTTTTTACTTCCTTCAATACTATCAACAAATAAGCCACTTTTCTCAACTTCTTTCTTTAATCCNGATTTTGTATACAAATAATAATATCTAAGGTGCTTTTCTCCATCTTTTTTCCATGGAACATATGCTTTTTTTCCCTTAAAAAAGAATCTAGGTTGATATCTGTTCCAAACAGTTATAATTACTTTTCCACCAGGTTTCAAAACTCTCCTAACTTCCCGCAAAACTTCTTGTCTAAATCGAGTTTCTATACAATGTAAACCAGAAACCAAAATAACTGCATCAAAATACATATTTTCAAATGGTAATTCATGTGCACTTGCTTGTTTTAACTCTACTTTAACTCCTTTCCTCTCAGCGTCTTTTTTAGCATATTTCAACATTTCTTCAGAAAAATCAACACCAAACATCTTTCCCTTAATTTTCATAAAGTGTCTACCACTACCACAACACAAATCAAGAATCTTAGCATTTTTATCATGGATAAAGGGCTCTATAAATTCAACTGCTTCTTTTGTAGGTCTTTGTCTATATTGATGCCATAGATCAGTAACACTATTCCAAACTGTCCTCTGGTACTCTGTGCTTTCCTTAAAGTCCGACATAAATGCTCCCAAGGGGATTTGAACCCCTGTCTCAAGCTCGAGAAGCTCGCATCCTGGACCGGGCTAGACTATGGGAGCCTATCAAATAATTCAATATATTCACTTTTAAATTTGTTTTAAAGAGGCAACGACTGTCCACTGTTCAGCCACTAGGTAAATAGATTTATACGAAAAACACAAAAAAATAAGATGATTAAACCAAACAAAGAAATTGCAGAAATATGTGGAATTCATGCAGGCGACGGGTATTTAAGAAACGATGGAAAACGAGTTGAATTAGACCTTAGTGGATCATTGGAAGAAAAGATTTATTATGATAATCATGTTATACCATTATTTTCAAACGAATTCAAAGTTAAAATACAACCAAAATGGTTCAAATCAAGAAATACGTACGGATTTGTAATAAGAAATATTGGAATAGTAACATATATACATGAATTAGGATTTCCTTATGGAAAAAAATCACTTTATCTAAAAGCTCCTAATTTTATACTAAAATCAAAAAATCCAGATCTCAAAATATATTTCTTAAGAGGCTTACTTGATACTGATGGATGTATAACATTTGATCGCAGATACGACAAAAGATACTCAAATTTCAAACAAAAATATCATACATACCCAAGATTAACATTATCAACCATTTCAGAATCATTGTGCTTAGATATACAAAAATTACTCATTCAATTAAAGATCAACTTCTGGATTCAAACATATCAACCCAAAAATAAGAATGAAAAAACAAAATACATTACATGGATTAGGGGTAAAAATTTCGAAAAATGGATGAAAATAATTAGTAGTAAAAACCCAACCAAATATAGCCGGTATAAAATATGGAAAATTCATGGATTTTGTCCAGCAAATACAACTTTTAAACAGAGATGCAATATATTAACTGGTGAGATTAAACCAAGAAAAATGTATGAGCCCGTAGCTTAGCTTGGATAGAGCGCCTGACTTATTTGCTACTATATATTTGCAAATAGGGGCGAAGCTTCGGACCAGGAGATCGCGCGTTCGAATCGCGTCGGGCTCGCTACATTTTTTTCTTTAACATTTCCCTAATTTTTACAGGATCTGCTCTACCTTGCGTAGCTTTCATAATTTGCCCAATTAAGAAGTCAAATGCCTCTGGTCTTTTACCAGATTTAAAGTCAAGAACTGCTTTACTGTGTTTTGCAAGCACTTTTTCTATAGATTCATTCAATGCAGAGTCATCTGATAATACACCCATCTCTTTTCGCTTAATTATAATATCAGCACTATCACCAGAAGTAACCATATCTCTTAAAACAAACTCAGCTGCTCTATCAGTTATCTTACCATCCTTAAGCATCTTCATTAAATCAGCTATTTTCTTATGAGTAAGCTCTGTATCTTGAATACGCAAGTCATTATAATTCAATGTTTTCTTTAATTCGCCTGCAAACCACTTTCCAGCCAATGAAGCATCTTTAGGCCCAAGTATTTTCACAGTTTTTTCAAAAAATACAGCAAATAAAGGATTTTGAACAATGGATTCACCTAACTCAGAAGCAATCTTCCACTGTTTCTGATATCTTTCAATTTTTTCAGAAGCCATTTCTGGAAGTGTACGTTTTATCTTCTTTTTCTTATCTTCTGAAATAGTATGTCTTGTTAAATCAGGCTCAAAAATATAACCATACTGCTCTTCAGTTTCCTTAGTNCNNTGCANTTTAGTAATTNTAGCAACNGGATCCCATCCNCNNGTTTCTCCACCAACTTTTTTACCACGTCCGATAGCATTTTTTTGGCGAACAATTTCATATAGTAAAGCCTTTTGAACATCCTTGAATCCTGAAATATTCTTAACTTCAACTCTATCTTCTTTCTTACCAGTGACAGCAACATTTGCATCAATTCTAATTGCAGCTTCCATAGCAGGATCAAAAACTCCTAAATATTCTAAAATTGAGGCTAACTTTTGTAAGAAAACTCTAGCTTCTTTTGGATCTGAAAAATCGGGTCCAGTAACTATTTCACATAAAGGAACGCCAGAACGGTTATAATCAATCAAAGCATAGGAAGGCATATGAACAGAACGTGCTGGATCTTCTTCTAAATTAATTCTCTCAATTGATATATTTTTCTTATCAACTGGAACTGAACCATTGCCAGCGATTGGAATTTCATATTGTGTTATCTGAAAGTTTTTAGACATATCTGGATAAAAGTAGTTTTTACGTGAGAAAAACATTTCTTCAGGTATTTCGCAACCAAGTGCTAAAGCAATTTTAATTCCATATTCAATTGCTTTCTCATTTATTCGTGGTTTTGAACCAGGTAATCCTAAACAAGTATCACAAGTATTAGAATTAGGTTCTTTACCTTGCCATGCACTACTACATCCACAAAATAGTTTAGTACCAGTTTTCAATTGTATATGAATTTCTAATCCAATTGTAGTTACCATCTAAATCTTCCTCCATAACAATACTTCATCATCATAACTAACTTTTCCATTAACTTTCTTTTTTCTAAATTTTGGTTTTACACCATATTCTTTGAAACCAAGTTTATTTTCATAAATATGCAAAGCTCTTTTGTTTCCTTTGTAAGCTTCTATATACAAAATTTCAGCACCATTTTTCTTAGCAAATTTTATTAAAAATTCCATTAATTTAGTTCCAATTCCCATTCCTCTAACATAATCTAAAAGAGATATTCCAAAAGAGCATGTATGAGAATTTCCCATCATACCAAAACGTACTTCAGCACTACCAGAAAACTTTCCATCAACATCAACAACTACATATTTATTTTTACCACCCTGTTCTTTTAGTTTTGATTTCAAAAAATTACTTTCTTGTTCTAAAGTTACTACTTTAACCATTGACAACCAATTATCTTTTTCACTAACAATATTGTTTATGTACTTAGTCATTTCTTCCGCGTCTTCATTTTTCTTCAAAAAGCGAAACTTAACACTAAGTTTTTTTCCATCTTTCTCAATATCAAATTCTTTCAAAACTTTACCTGACTGCCATTTCATAACCTTGAGCCACCTCTAAAATTTTTGATTCTTGTAAATGATCACCAATCAAATGCAATCCAACCATATCACCGCAAGGAATACTAATCATTGGTAATCCAGCTAAGTTAGCAGGAACTGTTAACACATCCATTTGCCACTGTTGTAATGTAGACATTTTTTCAATTTCCTTAAATTTAGGAGCAACAACAGGCATTGTTGGAGCAGCTAAACAATCCACATCTTTCAAAGCTTTTTTGAAATCATCAATAACTAAGCGACGAACTTTCAAAGATTTCAAATAATAAGCATCTCTATATCCTGACATACGTGCAAAAGTACCAAGAATTATTCTTCGTTTAGCTTCTGCACCAAATCCTTGACTTCTAACACGAGAAAAATATTCATCAAACTTTCCTTTCAAAGGTAAATGTAAACCATATCGCATTCCACAAAACTTAGCTAAGTTAGTAGATGCTTCAGCAGTAGCAACAATATAGTATGCTGACAAAGCATACTCAGTCATTGGTAATGAAACTTCCTTGATTTTAGCTCCATTTTTTTCCATAACTGAAATAGCGTCCCGAACTTTTTTCTCAACAACTTCATCAATGTTTTCAAAATATTGTGAAGGAACACCAATTACTTTTCCTTTTAATGTAGCTTTATCAAGTTCAGTATAATCTTTACTTTTCTCTGGTAAAGTTGTTTGATCTAAAGAATCATTTCCAGCAATCATACTTAATCCAAGTGCAGCATCCCATACAGTTTTTCCCATTGTACCGATTTTATCCATAGAATTTGAGTAATCAATTAAACCATATCTAGAAACTAATCCATATGTTGGCGTTAAACCAACTACTGAGCAAAAAGCAGCTGGACATGATATACTACCACCTGTACTCTGTGCTAAAGCAATATGAGGTATTTCCAGTGACGCAGTTGCAGAAGCAGCTCCACCAGATGAACCACCAGTACATCTATCAGTATCAATTGGATTCAATGGAATTTCATAAGCAGAATTAGTACAAAAAGTACCAAAACCAAACTCATCTTGATTTGTTTTACATAAAACTCTTGCACCTTTTTCACGCATCCGAGCAACAGCTGTTGCATCAAAAGGTGGCTTATATTCTTCAAGTATTTTAGAACCAGCAGTAGCTTTCAATCCTTTAACACAAATATTATCTTTTACACTAATAGGTAAACCATACAAAGAAGCTTCTACTGTAACACGTTTATCAAAATCAGCTGGCTGCCGCATAAAATGTAATTTCTTATTTTTATCTTGCAATTCTTTCATTGCAACAGGTATAAACTCAGTATAATCTAATTCCCCAGATTTACTTTTCTCTAAGAACTGTTGAACAGAAATATTATAATTAACCATTTTATCACCTAAAATTGTTGCGGACCTTTGAAAAATCCTTTCTCCTTATGTTTAGTATTTGATAAAGCCTTAACTTGAGAATAAGGTTCTTCTATTACATCTGCACGAACAACATCTTTCATATCTATAGGTTGAAATGCTGGCTCTACAGAATCTTCCTTTTTCTTAGCAGCATCAAATGCCTTATCAAGATTATCAAAAGCTTCTAAAACATCAGCAATAGTCTTTTTCATTTTTTTCTCTTGTTCTGAAGTCAAGTTTAGTCTAGCTAAAGCCGCAACTTTCTCTATAGTCTCATCAGTAACTTTCACGTATACCACACAATAATTGTTATAGTAGAATATTAAAAAAGGCGATTTTAATCAGATGTTACGCCAGAAACAATTATTCCATTCCTCTTATAAAGCCCAATTGGTCCAAATCTATTTGCCAAACAATTGCGCCAAATCTCTTTATAATCAGTAGGATCACACCTATCAATCATATCATCAAAACCAATTGTTACACTGCTAACAACAGAACGAACTCCCATTACAGGATATTCATCCACATAACCAAAATCATTTAGAATAGGAATTCTAGCATCCCGAGCTCCTCCTTCAAGCCGGTGCTTTTCATATTGTAATTGATCACCACTCAACAAACCCGTAACCTTTGAAATACTTCTACTACCATCATCTTCTAAATTAATCAACACTAAATCAATTTCTTGACCATCATATGCAACCAGTTCTCTAAACAATTCCTCTACAATTGCAAGGTTTTCAGCTATTTCATGATTTTTCCTTTTAGCTTCTTCTTTCTCCCTTTGCAGTTGTTCAGGAGTTTTTGTTATTGTAGGATGACCCATACCCAACCATTAAACACAAAATCTTAAAAATAGAGTCTCGCCTCAGGTAAAAATAAAAGAACAAGCGCAACTCGCGTCGCGCCCGTCCTTGGGGTGTGGTCAGACTGCTTTCACAAAAGTGAAAGCCCCTTTAGAAAAAAGAGTATAAAATGCCGCAAAGCGGCAAAAATCTTGCTTTACTCAATCACCTCAATACCGAGCTCTGAAGCAACTGATTCTGAAACAGCTCCGGGTTCTCTTTTAGCCATTGGCCCTAAGATGTAAGGACTTTTTACGCCAGTTATGATAGTAATGACGTGTATTTTTCCTTCCATTTCTGGAGATATTCTTGCTCCCCAAATAACCTGTGCTTCTGGATCAAGTTGTGATGACACAGTTTCGCCAATAGTGTTTATTTCCTCCAAAGTCATGTCTTCTCCACCAATGATTTGGATTAAAGCGCCTGTCGCACCTTTGTAATCCACTTCAAGAAGTGGGTGGTTTAGAGCTTTCATAATAGCAGCTTCTGCCCTATTATCATCTTCGCTCTCTCCAACACCTATAGCAGCTACACCACCAGACTGCATAACAGCCTTTACATCAGCGTAGTCTAGGTTAACCAATGAAGGTTCAGATATTGTCTCAGTGATACCCTTTATCATAGTGGATATCAACTCATCTGCTACTCCAAATGCTTTTTTCAGAGGCATGTCTCCCGCAAACTTCAATAACTTCTGATTTTCTATTACAATTGCTGTATCACAAGTAGCACGAAGCTCTGCAAGTCCCTCCTCAGCTTTTACAATTCTAGCACCTTCTATCTTGAAAGGTAATGTTACAGCTGCAATTACTATTGCACCTGCTTCCTTAGCAAGTTTCGCAATTACAGGTAAAGCACCTGTTCCTGTACCACCGCCAAGACCACATGTCAAAAACACAAGGTCTACATTTTCAAGCTCTCTCTTAAGATCAGCTTTACTCTCTTTAGCAGCGTTTCTTCCTACTTCAGGATACCCTCCTGCACCAAGACCTCTTGTAAGATCTTTACCAACAAGAATTCTCTTGTCAGCGTTTGTGACTTTCAGGTGTTTTGCATCTGTATTTATAGCAAGAGTCATAGCTCCGCTAACACCTTTGTCCGAAAGGCGAGATATGCAGTTGTTTCCTGCACCGCCAGCCCCTACTACAAGAATTCTGGCTTTATGAGCATCAAATTGCTCTATTTCTTTATCGCTTTCTGTACTTTCATCTGAAACTACATCAGAACTCTGGTTCTGAACAGCTTCTGGTTTTGGTATATCTATACTAACCTCCACATTATTTTCACTTTCTTCAGACTGTGTCTGAGGTTCTTCTTGACTTTCGTAAAATTCACTCATTTAATTGCCTCCTTAAACAATTTTTCAATTTTCAGCCATAATATATATGGTCGAAAATATATTTTCAAACACACACAGGTTTTATATATGTATGCTTTCAAATATCCTATAGAATTAACAAAAATTATACAAATATTTAACTAAGAAAAAACCAAATACCACACTTGTCAAAAAACGTCCAGTTTCAAAATGTGTGTCCAGCACATCAGAAACATTAATACTAATTCTTTTTTGTTTTATCTTCTATATAAAGGTTCTAGATATAAATGTCTTTCAGTGGTTCCATGAAACTCACAATAGGACTCATAATTCTAATGATGTTGGCATTTGTAATGATTGCTGCACAACCAACAGAAACCCAAGAACACGCTTTGAATGAATTTGGATTCTCAAAAGCAACATTTTTGGAAAAACCATGGACTCCAATAACATCAATATTCTTACATGCTGATTTAGTACATTTATTATCCAACATTTTAGTTCTATTATTCTTTGGAATGGCAGTAGAATCTGAAATGGGTGACAAAAAGTATCTAGCAATATTTTTCTTAGCAGGTATTACAGGAGCAATGTTAGCTGGAATGTTCTATCCAGCAGCTACGGTTTCTATAGGAGCTTCTGGAGCTATTTTTGGACTAGTAGGAGCAGGAATGTTAGTACAGCCAGCATCTATGTCAGTATTTCCATATTTAATGCCTATTCCATTAGCAATCGTAGGACTCCTATACATCATGTATAATGCAATGGGAGTTATCCAAGATCCAACAGGACAAATATCATATATTGCTCATTTTGGAGGACTAATAATTGGATTAGCATTTGGTGTACATGCTCGTGGTATACTAAGTAGTATCAAAATTCTAATTCTTGCAGCTGTTGGAGCAGTAGCAGTTATGATAGTATATTTGTTTATAATGAATTCTATGGCAGCTGGAATCATATAATTATTTAAACAATAATAAGTATAGATAATTATGCCAGAACGAAAATATAGGAGTAATGAAGAAGCTGCCAAATTTGCACCATTTGTTAGGAGAGACACAGAAATAAATCATGCCCGAAGAAAACCTCAGCATAGAGGTACTACTTCATCATATTCTTTTTTTCTTAAATAGCTGTAGGACTTGCACCTGCGTGCCATGATTGTCTAGGACGAACACGAATCTTATATGGACGCTCAGTAGAATCATCAAGTATAATAGCAGTTCCTTTCAATCTTGGAAGTTCATTCAAATACTTTGTAATATCCCACATCATGTAAGTCTGCATTATTGCACGCAAAGCATCAATATCTGCTTTACTTGTAAGTCTGTGAGATAACACAATATCAGATTGAGCTAAAATATCAGGATGTAATTTCTCAGGTCGTTGAGTAGCAAATACCGTTGATATACCAGGTTGTCTACCTTCTTTAACTAAACGTCCCATGATTTCTGAAGAAGCAACTGTTCCTTCAGAAGGAGCAAAATTATGAGCCTCGTCAATTAAAATCCAACACATTGGAACTTTATTTTTCTCAACTAATTCTATCTTAACAAGCTCTTCCTGTCTACGCGCCTTTATACGCTCAGATAGAATTTTTCGAGAAACTAAAGCAATCAATAACGATCTAACACTTTGAGGTGTAAGAGAAACATCTAATATAGATATCTTTCCACCAACAAGAACTTCAGGAGCTTTAGTACCTTCAGAAAATATACCCCATCCTTGAGCAGCAATAAACATGTTTTCTAGAGCTAATTTCTCTTTTTCAAACCCTCGTTCTTTGTCAATAGAATCAATAATATCTTGCAAACTATAATTTTCTTTTACTTTCAATCGTGATATAACTTTTTCAAGAATAATTCCTTCTCCTGATACTGCATCTAGTTCAAAAACATTTAACCAATCGTCTGAAGTTAACTCCGCAGGTGAAAAAGAAAATACATCATCAAAATCAACCCCAGCTCCTTCAAAAGTCTTTTTTTGACCTGCAGGAACATAAACACTTGTATTGAATCCTCTAGGTTCTAATTTCCATTCTTTCAAAAGCGCAAGATTCTCTTCATCTGAATTTTTCATTGTCCAAAATATTCCCTGTGTATCAATCATAACAGAACAAAGTCTATCACGTAAATCTTCCTCAACTTTAAACAACTCTTCAACAAACACACCTAATGAAAATGATTTTCCAGAACCTCTCTTACCACAAATAGTAATAACATGAGGTCTAATAGCATCTAATAAAACTCTTGTAGTAAGATGTGCGTCTTCACCCTTTCCAACAATATGCTTACCTATAAACAAAGTACCAGTATCACCATATGTTTTCATATCGCTTTGGTCTCTGCCAACAACAATTCTTTCCATTTATTCACCTTTAATCTAATATTAATACTTTCCTATTCGTAGATATAAAAATGAGTGAAGAAAACAAACCAGCTGAAGATTCTGCAAAACCAGTAGTTGAGCAGAAAATTAAAGAGTTGGATTCAAATAGTAGAAGTGTTAATCTAACTGCTACTGTAGTGAAAATGGAAGAACCAAGAGAAATTACAACCAAATTCGGTCGCACAATGGTAGCAAACGCAGATATAGAAGATGATACAGACAAAATAAAACTCGTTCTATGGGGAGACCAAACACAAGCATGTAAAGAAGGCGATAAAATCAAAGTTACAAATGCTTATGTTAAAGAGTGGAATGGAGAAAAACAGCTCTCAATAGGAAAATATGGAAAAATGGAAAAAATAGAATAATAAATACACAAAAACCTATACTTCTTTATGCGAAAAGGAATAACTCCTGTAATATCTGTAGTATTATTATTACTGATAACTGTAGCAGTCATAGGAATAGCATTTACATGGTTCATGTCAACAACGCAAGATCTAGCAGATGATGCTGAAAATAGCACTGAAACAATAGTAGCTCGATTTAGAGGAGATTTCCAAATAGAAGGAATGAATGGAAATGATGTATATATTAGAAATGCAGGAAACGAAGTACTTAATATAGAATCCTTATCAGTTTTTGTGACCACCGATAAAATAGAATTATCTGATATGGAAATGAATCCTATACAACCAGGAAAAACCGGAACACTTACAATTAATAGAGTTTTAGTAACAAATGATGTTATAGAAATATTTGGAGCTATAACATCTCGTTCTATCATAGTAGAATAACTATTAAATAATTCTAAAGAATAAATAATCCAAACAATATTACAGCTAAAGCAATTTCTGATGCCCACACACCTTTATGCCATTTCAAAACTTTAGCACCATCTAAAGGACCAAATGGTATTAAATTAAAGAAAGCTAACCATGCATTAATTGTAACACCATATCCTGCTATAAAACCAAGAGATGGAACAAATATCAACAAACTCAAAAATACTGCAGCCAATACTAAATTAACAGCAGGTCCAGTAGCAGAAATAATTCCATTTACTCTTTGTGTAATATTGTGATGTTCTCCCCACAATCCTCTACGAGGATGTATGTAAACAGCTCCAGGTGCAGCAAATACAAAACCAAACATAGAAAATAATAAAGCCATAAACAACCCTTGAGGCCACATTCTATATTCAGCATAATGACCAAATTTCAAAGCAACATATCTGTGCCCTAATTCATGAGCTATAAATGAAATTGCAACTGTAATTAAAGAAAGTATAAACAAAGATGGTATTGTACCAATATTTTGAGCTAAACCAAACAAACCATCAGCAAACGCAATAGCAAATGCCAATGAAATAACAGCTGCAGAAACAGCCAGATCTCTTATTTCTTTTTTTTCCACAGAATCACCATAAAAAGTGGAGACACGCTTGTCTGATTCAAATAAAATAAACAGAACAGCCCGTAACCATTGCTCCACTCAGTAATCTCCTGAGCACTTCGATTATACCTTAGGGCTGCTACGTTCCCGTCCTGACCCGGTTCACTATAAGGAAATCCCAGAAGGCTGAGCTTCGACGCTCTGGCACGGATTCGATTTATCAAACCAAACCTCGCAAGCTTATCAACTCTGCCTATGACGATTTGCAGTTACAGGTGCCGCCAAGCCACCCAGTCTAGCCTCCAATATAATCTTCAAACGTAACCTATTAAAATGTTTTATTTCAGAAATTAGCAATTCACAGGTTTAGCATCATAGATAACTTTTGCACATTCAGTTGAAACAGATGCTTTATCAAAATTATCACATGTTAGCTCAGATGGATGATAAAATATTTCTTTTGTAATTCCTTTTGCAAATTCAGGAATAGGAAGCATTGTAATTATAGTACCAAAAATATTATTTTCGCCAATTACATCAGTCTCTTGTATTGTCAGATTATCATACATTCCAACATTTGAAACAATAATCCTACTATTATCATCAATAAGATAAACGCCAGGAATATCCATATCTGCAGCAGTACAATCAATAATTCCGCCTGCTACAAATTCAGTTTCATCAACTCGTTCCTGAGAAAAATCAAGAGCCCATACAGTAATACCAGATGCTATAGAAACCGCAATAGCTACTACAATAACTTCTGCTATTATTTGTGAAACCATACAATCTCCTCATTATAATTATAACTCGCAATTAATAAATACTATATTATCACCTGAAAGCGAATCCCTACCTTCTTTAGGACAATTTGAACTTAATACCTCAAAAACTTCAATATTATCCACAATAGCTGAACAATCAAAATCTGTTGCAACAAATGCAAGCTGAACAGAACCACTTGAAATAAGCTTTGTTTCAGGAAGTATTATTTCAAACAAGGTACCGACTTTATTTGTCATATAAAATCTTTCAAGAGTTAAAGATACATCTCCTGTATTACGAACACTAAGAGAAATAGTCTTATCACCTCCAGTAACATCACATAAATTTTGGCAATCTATTTCTACACTATTAATAAATAAATCAGAATTTGAGCATTCAATCAATCTATCAGCTTGCCCAACAACTCCTCCTGCACGTTCTCGTGCAAATATTTCAGACCAATTAGCAACAATACCAGCAACAGCAAGTACTATAACAACCATTATAACACTAGAAACTAAAACAGACATTCCTTTACGCATAATAGAGATATTATCTAGATATTAATAAAGGTAATTAATTAAAGAAAACATCTTTTGGATATCCAGGACAGTTTGAAGCTGTTACTCTAACAGAAACAGGCTTTATTGATTTAGTTGTATCATGAGTAATTGTTTTTGTGTCACCAGGACCTAAATTAGTAACAGTTGAAGCAACTGTATCTATGTTTTCTGATGGATCACTATATGTTACAGATATTTTAAGATCAGTTAAGTTTATTTTAGGATTAAAATTACTTACTCTAACACTAACTTGGTTGCCTACTATAACAGGAATTTCAGCATATAGAGCGCCAATACATTGAGCTTCTGAACTTATAGCGTCAGTCTGTGAACCAACAAAACTAGTAGCCCAATTAGCAACAATAAACGCAATACTTATAGTAAATGCTATCAAAACAACAGCAGCTATCAAAGGAGATACTCCTTTTCTAAATGAATTCATAGAACTACTATCAAATGTCTTCATAATCTATTAAGTATCAAACCCATATTTATAGGTTTTTTTGAAATAAACTCCTTTACAAAATTGGTTATATATACCAAAAATACCATATTTAATTACAATTAAGGAGGATTCAAAATGAGAAAAGGTATAACCCCTGTAATATCTATTGTATTGCTTCTACTGATTGTAGTAGCTATCATCGGAATTGCTTTTGGTTGGTTTGTAGGAATATTTGACACAGTAACCGGAGAAGGCGATGATGTAATAGAAGGTACAGTAGACAGATTCGGTCAAATATCTTCAATTGACAGTGCTATATGCGTAGATGGAGTAGATCCTGTTGAAGACACCATAACACTTTATGTTAAAGCAACTGATAAACAGCTTGCTAAAGGCGATGTAAGTATTTATCTTGATGGTGCTCTTATTGGAAGCAACACTGCTATCATAGGTGCTGGAGATACAGATACATTAACATTTGCAAATGGTGATGAGATGGATGGTGTTGCTGGTGCAGATACTATTACTGTAGTTTGTCCATCAGCAGGAAATTCAATTAAGATAAGTACAACTGATCCTGCGGGTGTAGGTGACGAATTTACAATTGAAGCATAAATTCTATTTTTATTTTTTTCCTATTTTTACTATATACTCAACAGAGTATAGAAAAAATAAGGTGGAACTTGTTTCCATCCTGAATTTTTACTATCTACTCAAAGAAATATATTATTGAATCACATCTACTACTACAAAGTCTGCTCCTGTATAAAGTGTATAAACCACCTTATATGACATATCACCAGTATCAATACTAGAAACAGTCTTACATAATGGCAAACTCTTGCCAGTAGCAAGCAATTCTATTTTACCTGTACCTACAGTAACATCTGTACCAGACATATCTATATCAAGCCCAAGAACAGGAACCGTTATATTCAATATTTTATTTTTCACAAACAAAATATCCTCAGATATATCTCTTACACCATCAGAAATCTTAAAACCAATCATAATTTTATCATTTTCCATAATTATATTTCCATCAGAAACAGAACAATCTACCTCATCACCTGCAATTACCATTGTTCTTCCAATGTTTCTAGAACCATAATCCATGAAATTACCAAGAACATCAAACTGTATAGCATTTTCATTAGGAAGTGTCTCAAACCCATCAACATTACTATAAAATGAAACTAAGCGAGAAGAATCCTTTCCTTCTTCTGAAACTTGCATTATAGCATTATCAATAATTCCTAATATATTCTTTGCTTCATCTACACTACCTCCAGCAACAGAAGTCTTAATAGCTGGATTACCAATTGAAAGAACAGTACCTATTCCTATAACTCCTATAAACAATACCATTACCATTGTAATCAATTGATTCATATTTACACCTACATATCATATGTTCCTAATTTTACATTTTCACCAAAATCTAACTCATAAAATAGATAACCATCTGAAATATCAAGTTCAATGCTCTCGTCTTTCTAATTAAGTGTTATTTTTTTTGAACTAGTTAGAACTTCAACATAAGAATTATCAGCTATATCTTGATTAAATCCTTTAAAAGAAACTGTAGTATTATGCCCAAGATAATTTCCTATAGTTAACATATGTCCTTCTATATCACTCTCAGAATAAACATACAAAACACCAAAATCAGCAACTCTTTCTTTCAAATACAAAGAAAAATCATCTAAATTATCTGTACCATATAAATAATTCATCGCTGCAACGCGTTTATACTCATTTTCAATATTACTGATCAAAAAACCATTATGATCATAGTTTTCATGGAACATTTGAACAATAAACAATCCTTTAATTGCAATCAAAGCTACGATAATAATAACAGCCCCCACTACAAACATTTGGCCTTTCATATTGCATTCCTCCATAAATATAATTTCAAAGTTTTTGGCTCGTAAACATTACTACCAGCTACATAATAATTTACAACAACTACAGAATCCTTTGGAAGCTCAAGAGAACACTGAACACATGCAGTTGATTCTATAGTATCAGGAAGTATAGTATCAATTTTATTATTCAATAAATCAATATCATTGTAAATAAGATATCGTATATCATCCATACTCAAAAATTCTAAAGCATCCATACCATATCTTCTTACTAAATCTTCATCATTGTTCAAAGGTGAAATAGGATATCTAAACAAGTAAGTAACAGACATAATAATAACTGCAACCACAATCATAACTTCAATTGTATACAAATATCCTTTCATCAAATCACCACGAATAAACTATTAAGTTACCAGAGCCACCAGTATATCTTACTGGTTTATACACTGTAACAACATCCCCCTCACTTGGAACCGAATCTCCAAAATTCAAAATACCATCAATAGCAATATGAAAATCATCTAAATCATATTCTGTTTTAATTTGATCATAATGTTTTCGCTCAAGTGAAGAAACTTTTGAAGAACTAATAACTTTGATGGAACGTGAAGGCCATGTTCCGTTTCCAATAGGTAATATATCTGTATCTGTATGAGAAACTTCAGATATTATAGACATATCTCCTTCTACAGAATACAATAAATCAATTAAAAACTCCGAATTAGCTCGTAATTCAGAAATACGAGTACTTTCCATAGTTGCTGCAAAATATGAATTAGTTGAGCTCAAAACAAGTAAAAACATGACGAAAAATAATCCTATTGCAATAATAAAATCAACTTGAATCGACATCAGAACACACCTCCTAACGAAATAGACAAAGTATTATCATTATCATAACTCAATAAAACTGGGCCACCTTCTATACGACCACTATATTTAATACTATACCCGGTTTTACACACTCTTTCATTATTTTCCCATTCTAAATATATTTNATTAGAACCAGATATTACATAATTTTTNTCACCAATTTTATCAGCTAATTTCAAAACTATTTCTCCATGATCCAAATCATTAGAAACAATATAATTAATAGCATTTCTAAATTCAATGCAAATATTATCAACTGCTGAATCAGTAACAAAAGAACTATAATCACCATTAACAGCAACAAGAGATGCTGCAACAATTACTAAAAGAATACTTGCAAATCCAATCATCATTGTATGTGATACAAATGGCTGTTGTCCTTTCATTCTAACACCTCAAAAACAATTTCAGGATCTTTAGAGCTTCCTATATTTTTCACAAGTATTCTATGGAAACCACTNCCCCATCTAGCATTATTAGAAATATTCANACCATTATAATCAAGTCTTACATAATTTCTNGCAGTTCCTTTAAACTCATCACCATAACTTCCAAACGATGTTGTATCTACTGTGAATGCATCATAAGCATCTAGTTTCTCTTTTGTTATATCAGATACCAAAAGCATGTATCTATCAGAAGAAACAACCAAATCATTATCGCCATAAGCTACTTCATCAGAAAGTAAAGCAACTGTCAAATCATCAAATATACCAACATAGTTATTTCCAGTTACTACGTCACCAGCCATATCCAATGAAATACTACTTGTAATTAAACCAGCATAAGCAACTGACGATAACAACAAAAACACAATAATCCATTTCAATATTATTCCTCCACTCTAATTTCAATAAAATCATTTCCACCAGATAAACTAAAATAAACATCAACCGATTCAGTATGTAAATGAACAGTACTACTCACAGAAATTGGATGATTAAGAAGTTCAGTATAACCAACATCATCAAGCACATCAACCCCATCTACATCTATATTCAAAATAGGAACAACTGTCACATTAGTTTGCTTATTTTTTATCAAAGCAATAACATCTGTAATTGCCTCAAAAGAATCTGGAGAACCTATCTCATTAAAAGCAATTAATAAAGCGTCATTTTCAAGAATCAATTCATTTTCCTCATCACTATCAACGTTTAGAAGATAAGTGGGTGTTGGTGGACCACTTCTAATAAAAACTTTATTTTCTTTTTTAGTTATAGATTCGCTAAATGATGACTTGTCAGAAGAAAATCTAATAATTCCTTCAGAACTATCAGCAACAAAATATCCCCCAGTATCACTGTAAGTAAAATGTCTACTTCCATTTATGTCAAGTGAAATGTCATTTATAATATCTTGCAAAGAAATCATTGAATTCTTCGCATTTGCATAAGAATAATAATTTCCAGTTTGTGCAATACTGCCTAAAACATTTGTCGATATCACAGCACCTGATATGATTACTATCAAGCCAATTATAACAGCAGTAAATACTGGATTCATAAACCTCACCTATCTTTCACAGCATCTTTGATAACCAAACCATCATCGTTTCGTATCAATAGATCTATCTTATCATACTGGGAAACACTAGCAACAAAATTATGAGCGTAAAAAAATACTTCAGTATAAAGAGGTTCAACAATAAAATTTATAGCAGTTGAGAAAAATCCTTGAATTCTTAATTCAGGCATCTTATCGACAAGTTTTTGTGTATCCGAAGAAACAACTAGAGAAATCATTTCATCATCAGTTATTGATATCACATTACTTTCAGCAGTACTTGAGCCAGATTTACTTGCTAAAGCAAAAAACGAGTCACCATCAGATAAAGTTGCATAATTGTCTCCTGCATGTTCAGTCCATTCACCAGGAATCTCAAGAGATATCTCTACTTCAGCATGAGCAATTCCAACAGTAAATATAATCAAAAAAAATATAATCAATTTCTTCATTCAAACACCTACAAAACAAATAATGCAAAGCTCGCATAACCTATGGTTGCAAGAACAATACTATGTTTAGCTCCTGCAATAAAACTTGCTTCAGACATCTTTCCAATCGCAAGACCTGCAAAAATTCCTTCTATAACTATAAGATGTAAAAAGAGGGTATTGAAATTCGTTCCTGCAACATCACCAGAACTAAGATTAATAGCAGGAAATAGGAAATTTGACATTACTACCATTATTCCAAGGAAAATAAAATATATGAAGTATCCATTAACCATCTGCGAATATATTGTAGAAGACCTTTCTTTCTTAATTTTCTCAATACTCTCAACTGATTTAGAAACCGTTTCAAGCACTTGACCTATCTCACCACCAGATGAATGCGTTTCTATTACAGTTTTAATAATTTTACTCAAAACAGGGGATTTTACTTTATCAACAAAATCTTGTAAAACTTTTTCAAAAGAAATTCCCCAATCTATTTTTGCTGAAATATCTTTTACATGGGAAGTAAGAACGCCATAGTCATTATTAGTAGTTTCTCGTATAGCCTGAGGAAGACTCATTCCTACTTTTATATTACTATTAATATCTCTAAGAAAAACAGGAAATACTTCCTCAATTCTCTTATTACTTGAATGGCTTTTGTAACTAACAGAAACTGGAATACCAAACGCGATTAAACCAGCAACAAGATTAATCACTGCAAATATTTGATTATTAGTAATCAAAGCAACATTAAGGACTACTATTATTACAGCAGTAGATACACTAAGCATTGTCACGTCTCTAACATTAGAAAAATCAATGACTTTCTTTTTCTTCAAAAACTTTTTCTTCTTAGCCTTAACTTTACTGGCCTTTTCTTCTTTTTTAAATAATTTCATAATTTCACCTACATTTCAGGTTGTGTTGCATGTACAAATACCAAAAATACTACATTCAACAATGGTAATACTGCATAAACTCCTATTTCCATAAGAGATTTTATTCCAAAATCACCTATCTGCCCCCCAACCATAGACATTACAGATAGTATAGCAATGAAAAACAAAGGTGCTACAATTAACACAGCAATGTAAATATCAGCATAATTAGATAGTAAAGTAAGATATTTTTCTCTTCTAATTTTATATTCAAACAAAGAATCTTCAGCTGTTTTATTAATAAAAGCCTTAAGATCTCCACCGCCCTTTATCTCACTTATTAATCCAAAAAGAAACTCTGCAAATTTTTTATTAGGTGTCCTTTCAGCAACTTCGCGAACAGCAGTAGTCATATCCATTCCAAGAATTTTAATATTTCTAAAAATATATCCTGCTTCTTTTGATATTAATCCATATTCTTTATTTTTTGAAAGAAATTCAAACATTGCACTTGGCTTAGCTCCAGATGAAACAACCGCAGCCATATGATTTATCGCAAAAGGCATATTTGCCTCTATATTTCCTGAACCTTGTCTTATGATAATCGATGGATAATAAAATCCTATTAGAAAAGCTGCAATTCCTGAAAACAATGGAACCATAATAAGTAATAATATAGTAATGAATATGTCAAAACTAAACAAATAAATCATGGAAATCATTGATGCCAATAAAGCAATGAGAACTAATACAGAAAGAAAAATAACCTTTCCAAGATAAACATCATAAACTAATTCTAAATTACTTCTCAATATAGTTTTCTTAAGTTTTTTGGAATAATCTGGAAAAGATTGTTCAAAATATTTAACCCCAAATCCTGAGAAAACTTTCTTTTTTGCCATGTCAACACATCCAAGATTACTTTTTTATCAATAACATCATTTTTTTCTTGTTTTTTTCATATAATGATATATGTTCTGCAACTTCTTTCCAATCAAAATCTTTCTCTGAAAGCCAGTGCAAAACTTTTTTTCTATCATTGATATCCTGAATTATATGACTAACAGAAAGTCCCTTCTCATCTGCAATTTTCTTAACTACATATGAGCTACTTAATGAAGCAATGGAAAAATTATCTTTTGCAGCATTCCAATCAGACATCTGATGGGTTTTAGCTTCTCCAGATTCCCAGTCAACATCTACTATTTCCATCATTTCTTTTACTCTTCTAGCAGATTGTCCTTTCTCCTTTGCATGAGACATTATCAAAACAACATCAAGTGTATCAAGCAAACCAGGAGATAAATTAATTGGAGGGGTCTCTAATCTCTTAATAACGTCATTAACAGAACCAGCATGCATTGTACTATAAGCAGTATGTCCAGATGCCATTGCCTGGAACATCACAGATGCTTCTTTACCACGAACTTCTCCCACAACAAGATATTCGGGATTCTGTCTAAATGATTCTTTAAGTAAATCAAACATAGAAACTTCTCCAGTTTTACCTGAAAAACTGCTTCTAGTAACACCTGGTACCCAGTTCTCATGTGGTAAGTTTATTTCACGAGTATCTTCAATACTCACAATCTTAGAATCTGAAGGAATAAACAAAGATAAAGTATTCAAAAATGTTGTTTTTCCTGTAGAAACAGGACCAGCAATCAACATACTTGTACCATTTTCAACAGCAAACCAGAGATAAGCAAGCATTTCAGCAGAAGATGTATTTAGACTCATCATATCAACTGGAGTAAATGGAGTTGATCTAAACTTTCTTATCGAAAAAGTAGGACCTTTTGTAGTTACATCTTCAGCAAGAGATATTTGTATTCTGCTACCATCTGGCAGAGTACCATCCATTAAAGGAGAGGCATAACTTATGTATCTATCAGACTTTTCAGCAAGTTTAATAACAAAATTCTTCAACTGATCCATGTCATTATAAACTATATTTGTTTTTATTGAACCAAGTTTCTGATGAATAACATAAACTGGAGTACCAACACCATCACATGAAATATCTTCAATATAAGGATCTTGCATTAAAGGCTCTATTTCATTAACACCAGAAAAATCTCTATATATGAAATACATTATTTTCAGAAATTGTTTAGAACTAACATTCATTCCATAGTCATTTATCAATTTTTTTGCGCGTTCTTCTAAAAATCGTATTACTTCAGTCCGTTTACTCAAAGATTTGGGACTAACATTAATTGTTTGAATTAATCCCTCAGTAATCTTACTAAAAAGTTCTTTTTCTTTATCATCAAGTATAGGTTCAACAATTGTATAAGTAAATTCATTGTCTTTCCATTTTATAGATGCATACGCATAAGGACGTATCAAAGCATATCTTATCCCTTTTTTCATCAATACTTCTTCAGAAGGAAAATTAACAACTCTTTTTTCATCAATAACATGAAAAATATTGTCTTTAGTAGGTTTTTCAGTTTTCTTAACTACATGTTTATTCTTATGACTATTCTTATGTTTATTCTTATGACTGGATTTTTTCGCTTTTTTCTTAGAATCTTTGCGAGGCCTTTTTTTTGAAAAAATCCTATGGAGATTCATAAAATAACCCATTATTTACCTATTGCTAGTGCTAGTTCTACTTTTTCTACTTCTTCCAATTTGTACAATTCCTCTATGACGTGCACAACTAGGACAAGCATAAGATTTACGACTAAACATACCAACACGACGCATATCTATCTGTTTTCTAAGTACAGGATCGCCTATATTGAACCGTTTCATGACAGAAAAACTCTTCCATTTAGGAACTTTTCTACCACAAAAGCTGCATATAACAGAAGATTCGCTTCCTTTGCTCTTAGTATGCTTATATTTTCGTTTATAAGGTGCTGAAATATAATTCACCTCCATTGATTAGTATCACATCTAGTGATTCTACCAAATTCATAATAGTATATTTTAAAAAGAGCTATATATAACTCATTTTCGTTTATGTTCATAATGATATTTATACGGTTTAAACAACCTTTTTGGCTGTTTTACCTTAGGTTTCTTTCTTGGCTTAGTTACTTTGATTTTACCCTTCTTTTTCAGAACATGTAAGGCTGTTTTCACCAACATATACATAACAATCAATAAAATTACCAAAAATAGAACCCAATTATCTGACACTTTAAGTCCTAAGAATAGTCGTTCACTGATAATTCCAGTTGACTCAGGATGACCAAATTTCAATATATCAAAATCCTTTTCTGTAATCACGCCAGTAGCACTAATAGTTAACAATCTATATGCTTTATTGAAATCTTCTTTTTCAAATTCCTTTATCCATCTACATACAGTTGCATTACCACAATTAGCAATCCCAACTTCTTCATCATCAAGTAAAAGTATCATTTTATCTACACCGTCATCGTCAACCGATTTCATATCAGCTAAAGTCTGAGTATCACTAGATTCAGCAACTATAACAGCTGATTTAGGTTGTTCTGTAAATATTTCAGCAATAGGTTCAGAAATCATCTCATATAATTCATCCCAAGAAATCATCTCAGCTGGATCCAGTTCCACATCATCTGAATCAATGGTTGTTATATCAGGTATAGTTGTTTCTTCTGAAACAGTGGTTTCTGTCGTAGTTTCAGTAGTCTCAGTAGTTTCTGTAGTTGTTCCTGTATTTCCACCACCACTACCAAATATTTCTGTAGTAGTAGTTGATGCAACAGTTGTAGTTGTAATCATAGTCAAATTCATATCCAACCATAAATTATCACTCATATTCACAGAATCTGAATCTGTTGAATATCCTGTCAAAGTTGCGGTAACAGTATGATTTGTGGCATACGCCCTGGTTCCAGCAATATTCCTATACTCAATAATTTTTTGCGTAGTTACCAAACCTGTAGAAGCAGTTAAAGCAGAAAATGATTGATCATCAGTATTATTCCACGCAGTTACATTTGAATCTTGCAGAGGTTCACTTGTAGTTCCATTAGTAACATTTACATCTAAATACCATTTTCGTATTAATTCAGAACCAACTGATACGTTTTCCCAACTTGAATTATAAGTAACATTCAAGAAAGTGTTGTTAATAGAATTTGAAATTAAGAAAGTGTCATTCAAAGTTGTTCCAATTAAAACAATATCTTTGAAAAGAGTATGGTTAGAAGATTCTATATACACTCTTTCACGTGTTGAATTTATAGTTCCACCTATTATCTTATTGTTTAAACTTGATGAAATTTGAATACCAGTAGTAGAAACACCAGAACCTAAAATAGTATTATTTGCGAAAGTATTTGAGCTTGAGGACACCCGAATACCTGGAGCAGAACCTCCAGTAGTTGTGATTGTATTCCCTATTACATTACTATTGTTTGAAGTTGGATAAAGATAGATTCCATCAGAACCAATATCTGTAGTTGTAATTATATTATTTATTAAATTATTTGAGGTTGAATTAAGAATAATACCATAAGCAATAGCATTAGAAGTTGTAATTGTATTATTTGTTAAAGTATTTGAATATGAGGAAACCAAAACACCAAAACCTGAAAGCCCCGAAGTTGTGATTGTATTATGAGTTAAATTATTAGCAGTTGCATTTGGAAAAATAAGAATACCATTAGTAGTACTTTGAGAAGTTGTGATTGTGTTATTTATTACATTATTTGAATCCGATGAAATATATATACCATCACCACTTCCAGAAACTGTGATTGTGTTATTTACCACAGTACTCGAGTTTGAGGTAACTTGGATTCCATCACCCAATGAACCAGAAACTATGATTGTGTTATCTATTGCAACATTATCAAATCCTATACCAATTAAAAGACCATCAGCACCAGATCCAGAAACTATGACTGTGTTATTTATTGCGCTACTCGAACTTGAGGTAAGTCGAATTCCACTGGAAGGAGTCGTAACATTATTATTTGTTAAATTATTATTTGAACCTAAGCCAACCACAATACCTCTACCACCACTATCAGAACTAGTAATTATGTTTCCTGTTATATTACTGTTTACAACACCAACAACCCACAACCCGTCCCCAGTTCCATTTATTGTCATATTTGTTATAGTAATAGTATCAACAGTTCCAAGACTAATCCCTGAATCATCAAAATTATAAATAAATCCGTTCTTTATAACTAAATTATCATACCCTGAAACAGAAATACCGTCTTCATTTCCTGAATCACTTCCAGAAATATTAAATCCTGCAAAATCTAACACAACGCCATCAGATTGTATTTGTATACAAGTTCCAGTAGTATTAAACGATTGATTCAAAGTATAAGTTCCAGGTTCCACAATATCTCCACATTCAAAAATAGTTGTACCATTACTTACATTATATATCGCATATCCCGTAGGCACGCCAGGAGCTAAGAAACCAATTCCTACAGATATAATTAATGCAAATACCAATACTATCACATATCGAGCATTATCTTGACTAATCACAAAGATCATTCCCCCATACTTCAAAAAACGTGTAATTTATACCGCTTTTATCTAAAAATTTGATGAATTTATCTTTCTTAGAACCAGGAATTATCAAAATACCTTTGCTAAGGTGCTTTCCTTTAACTTTTTTAACTAATCCTACAGTCTCATATTGTTTTTTACCTATTTTCTGAGTATAACCATATAATTTTCTCCAAGAACTAACCTTTTGACTCCTTTTCATCTTTTCAAAATTGAGCTGAAACACAAAATATTGCTGCATTCCCTTTTTCATACAATTATCTATACATTTCAGGCATATTTATACATGTTACAAGGTCACATATTTATGTGATAAGGTCACATAAAGAGAATATCAATTTTAAGGAATTACTTTATATCTAAGATTAGCTAATTGCCATTCTAAAAGAAGCAACATGAACGCTCCTAAAACAAGCCATAAACTAATATTCATAGAAATTTCAGAAAATGAAGTTGAAGCAATATCTCTATAAGCTTGTATAAGCTCATCTTCATCTTTTGTATGATAGAACTTTCCACCTGTCTCATTTGCTATAAACTCAAGAGTTTCAGAATCAAGACTTGTAGTAACATTCACACCTGGTATAAATTGCCCACCATCTTCTGTACCAACTCCAATAGTATATATCATTATATTTTCTTTAGCAGCGTATTCTAAAGCAACTACAGGATCTGCTCCCACATTACTTCTTCCATCTGTTAGAATTATAATAATCTTAGCTTTTGGACTATTGTAAAGTAAATTTGAAGAAGTTATAATAGCATCACCAATAGACGTTCCACCACTTCTACTAATTTCTATCTCATGTATAGCATTCTTAATCTTACCAACATCAGTAGTAGGCATTTGTCGCACAGAAGAAACCCCTGAAAATGTCACTAATCCCATTCTAGTATTTCCCATTAAGCCATCTGAAAAAACTGAAGCTGAGTTCTTTGCAGCTATAAGTCTATTTGGATACATATCATCAGCTAACATACTTAGAGAAGTATCAATAGCAAGAACAAAATCAAAGTCACTACTCATTCCATAAAAATGGATAGTAGTTCCTGCAATTGCAAGAATAATGAGAGCTAATATCGCAGTTCTCATCACAAGAAAAACATAATACTTGAATATTTTACTCTTGAATATCATTCTTGAAACTCTTCCAGAAGTCATTACAGTTTCTATAGCACGATAATTTGAAAATCTAAAAGCCTTTTTTTGAACAGCTTTTTCTCCAAGATAATGAAGAATAAAAAATACTGGTATTATGAATAAAAACCATAAATACAATGGTTCTGCAAATGTTATTATAGCCATATTAATCACCTAAATTGTTCACTCCGTCTCTTAAAAAATCTAAGCATAGGATACATAAATGATTTATTAGTATCTAACATCAACATACTAGCATTACTTCTAATAAACATTTTTCTAATACTATCTTCTTCAGCGCGGACATAATTCTCATATTCAGAACCCATTTCATCAGGATTTATTACAACTTCTTTACCTGTTTCAGGATCAGAAACAAGCACATTACCAACTCCTCTTGGAAGTTCTCTATCTCTTACATCACGAACCATTACACCTATAACATCATATTTTTTAGATAACGTCTTCAATAACGTCTCTAACTCTTCTGAACCTTCTTGATTCACTATTCCTATAAAATCTGAAATTACCAATAACATTGCTCCTCTTTCAACAATTTCTCCAAAGTACTTCAAAGCTTTTTTCAAATCATACCCACCACCATAATTTTCTGAATTAATAAGCTCTTTTCGTATAGAATAAAATTGACTTGGTCCTGTATTTGGAGGTACAAAATTTATTACATCTTCACTAAACATACCAAGACCAACAGAATCACCTACACCCATAACAGCATAAGAAACTGCTGCTACAAATTCAGCAGCATATTCATTTTTAAATTTATCAATAGAACCTGCACACATTTTTGAACTAACATCAAGGATAAAGAATACATTAAGATTTCTTTCTTCAATAAATTCTTTTATCAATAATTCACCTGTTTTCAATGAAGCTCTCCAATCAATAAGACGTGCATCATCACCAAGAACATATTGCCTAAAGTCTTCAAATTCTAAACCACGGCCACGAAATATACTCTTATAATTTCCCATAAACATAGAACTAACAAGCCTTTTAGGTATTATTTCCAAGTGCTTAACATTATATTTGAAACGTAGTGGTATCTCTTTTTTATCTAAATAAGCTTCAGACTTACTTTTCTTTGATTTTCCTAACACAGAAATCACCTAAGGAACACTAACTTTTGAAATAAGTTGGTCTATTACATCATCTGTATTAATATCCTCTGCCTGTCCCTCATATGTTAGAATAATTCTATGTCGAAGAACTTGATGCAATACCCGCTTTATATGCTGAGGTTTAACATAATCAGAACCCTCTAGTAATGCTGCAGCTTTTGATGCAATATATAATGAAATAGAACCTCTTGGACTTGCGCCCCATTGAACAAATCTTCCCAAATCTTCATCTCCAGCATTTCTTGTCTTATCAATAATATTTACAATATATCTTTCCATTCTTTCATTCAAATAAACTTTCTTAACAAGTTCTTGCATTTTTAGTATATCATCAGGAGATGCAACTGGTTTAATTCCATAAGTATCAAAATCGCGTATAGTTACATTGTTCATCAATATTTTCTGTTCATTTTTAGAATTTGGATAATCCATAATTACCTTGAAAATAAAACGATCTATTTGTGCTTGTGGCAAAGGATAAACACCTAATGATTCCAATGGATTCTGAGTAGCCATAACAAAGAAAGGTTTTGGTAAAGCATGCGTATCTTTGAAAATAGTTACTTGTCTTTCTTGCATTGCCTCAAGCAAAGCAGCCTGAACTTTAGGTGATGCTCTGTTTATTTCGTCAGCAAGAACAAAATGAGTAAATATTGGCCCTTTAATTATCTTGAATCCAGATGACTTTTCATAAGTACTTACACCAATAATATCTGTTGGAAGTAAATCAGCAGTAAACTGTATTCTTTGAGAACCAGCACCAATAACTCTTGACAGTGCTTTAATTATCAAAGTTTTTGCAATTCCAGGAACACCTTCAACAAGAACATGTCCATCACAAAGTATAGCCATGAGTAGTTCATTTATTGCATTTTCTTGTCCAATAACAACTTTACCCATTTCATTTTTTATTGAATCAAGAAGTTTATTTGCTGATTTTATTTCTGTTTTTGTTATTGTATGTGCCCGTGAAATAGGAATTGTTGATTTCTTTCTATAAACTTCCTCAACCTCTTTTCTAGTAACTTTAAATGAAATCTTATCTTTTTTCGGAGCTTTGACACGCTTCTTTACTTTCTTTACAACTTTAACTGGTTTCTTAACAGGTTTTAGAACTTTCTTTACAACTTTAACTGGTTTCTTAACTGATTTTGGTTTACCAGGTTTTTCAAGACGTTTCTCAGTTTTTTTCATACTTGATTTTATTTTTGCAAAATCTTTTTTAACATTCTTAACTGGTTTCTTAGGATGTAATTTTTTAACTGATTTTTTTGAAGGAGTATCAAAACTAATATTAGAAGCTTCTTTTGCTAATTGTTTGCGCATATCCTGGCGCATTTTATCAAATTCTTTTTTCACGTTCTTATTCAACTTCTTAGCCATAAAATTCATCCTTTACAATTATTTTATCGTAATTTAGTTAATATAAAACACTTATTTTCCATGTGCACGTTTATTGTGGTTAGCAAGAGCTGATTGACTCTTGAAATACTTACCACAATGCTTACACATTATTTTTCCTGTTGTTGGAGTAAACTTCTTCTTTTTTCTTGAATCTTTAAGATGCTTGACGTAAATATATACAAAAACACCAAAGCTTGCTATAGCAGTTATTATTGCAATTAACATTAGATCTATCTTTGGTAACGGATACCTCAATTGTTTTCCTAATGAAGTCATAAGATCTCTACATGCATTAATTGCTGAATCCATCATAGTCGCAGCTTTTCCTGATTCAGATGCATTAATTGCTACTTCAGCTTGTTCTAACAATTCAGATAATTCATAACATTCTGGATTTTCTGAGAACAGATTCCTTGCAAATATCATATTATCATAGATTGCTGCAATCTCACCAGTGTATGGAGAAAGGTCTATCATTATTACTTCAGTTGATTCTAATCTTGTTGAACCAGTTGATGTAAGAGCATACGCAACAGCATCTATAGTAATGTTATACTTTGTTTCGGTTGTATCACTAATAATTGTTAAGCTTGTTGCTGACTTTTCACCAGCTGCAAGATAATTCCAATTTGTTTCTGACCATTCAAATGTTAATCCTTCTGTTTCAGTAGAAGCAGATATAGATATATTACTCATATTCAAATGTTTAGCAGTATTGTGAAGTATAATCGGTGCTTCTGCTCTATCACGAGTTCCCATTGTAAGCAAAGCAGGTACTATAAGATCTAATTGATACGCTTCGCCACCAGTATTAATATAGATACGTGATTCTCCCCCACCAGCTGGTTGATAAACAACAACTAGAACTGGTGATGCTGTTTCTGCAAAAAGGAAATATGAGAAGTTTGTTAATGATGCATTTACACGATTCAATGATGAGAAAATATTTGTAGGTATTTCTATCCATTCATTACTCTCATTATATCTCCATATTTCCACATTATCCTCATCTGCAAGAGTGTTAATGTGTTTTGTATAATTATATTCCATTATTATTAATCCTGGATACGCTGTTGTATTGAGTATAAACTGATCAACAGAACGTCGTCCTGTTGGTGGTGCCATACTTTCAGCAGTATCATTATATCTCAAAAGAACTCTCAAAGTATTATTGACATCTACAGAACTATTAAGTGATACATTATATAATCTTATTGTAGGATATTCCAATTGTATTTTAACATCATAACTTCCAAATGGAAGCGATATTGTCATATTATCAGTTCCATTTCCAAATTTATAATCACTATTTTTATCAAATAATTGCATATGTTTAGAACCTAATGCCTGTAGTTGGAATAACTGAGCTTCATGGGCAAATGCTTCTTCGTATTCAACAGTTTGTTGACCATTTATGTCTGTTACTGAAGCTTGGAACGTATAGGTTCCATTATTAGACATATTTATTATGTATGATCTATTATACAAGAAAGCTGTATCATCATTCCATGATGTATCAGGTGACATTATCCAATTAGTTCCATTTGGATGAGTTAAATTGAATGTAATTCCAACTAGTACTGTATCAAGAATTGCTTTCAAAGTTACATTAACAGTTGAATTTGGTATAGTATTTGTTATATTAGGTCTAAACACAGATATGTTTGGAGCACCAACAGCAACACCTACTGGTCTAGTTACTCTCAAATTCATAAAGTCTGTAACATTTTCTCTTGATATAGATGTGTCATTATATGCATAAGCTTTGATGCTTAATACACGAGCTGGCAAGTCTTCTGGAACAGTATAGAGATATGACCACAGTCCTGTAGCATCGCTGAATTCCATTGTGTAAGTAGTATTAAGATCATCATTATCCACAAATACAACTACTGAACTTGTCCACTCAGTATGGTTTGATTCATTTAATACCAAGTTGTATGATGCACCAGGATAAGCTGTCAAATTATTCGAAGGTGAAGTAAATGCAACACGTGCTTGTACTACACTAACATTTCTATGCGCACTCCAATCACTGTAATTATTACCATCATAACTTCGTACTCTCCAGAATATACTATTGTTAAAGTCTTGGTCAGGCCATGTTTCATTAGTATGATTCAACGCACTTACAGAACTATTGAACATTAATCTGCTAAAGCTTTCAATATCAGATGCTTGTAATACATAACTAAATGTATCTGAATCAGCAGTATCTAATGAAGAAGCATTATCCCAATACATTGTATCATTTGTATAAACTTTCATTGTATTGTTTGAAGGGTTTGCTAATGTAGGTCCAGTAGTAACAATCCAATTTTCCACATACAATGTTGTACTATTTTGTCTAGTAGAATTCTCAATAGTATCATCAGCCCATACCTCAACAGTTACATTATCAAACTTTGAAATGTTAGCTGAACCAAGTAACTGAGAACCAACAGTTCCATTAATTACATTTGTAGCTGAGTTAGTATACACAAGTGCACTATTCACATACCAATTAAACCAAACAGTTGTATCATTCAAATAATCATCATCATTTGCAGTTGTTGTAGCATTTAATGTTGTATTACCAAACGCTGCAGCAGGAGATAATGTTGGCACAGTTATATTAGGTAAGATATTTGTTAAGATGGTTATATTTCTCATTTCAGTATTTCCAACCTGATATACTTCATCTTCTACCCATGTCTGGAATATATATGGATTACTTACTAAAACATCAGTCGCATTCAAAGATTGATTTACATACAAATACCACTGTGTAGTATTATACTTCTGCAAACTAGTAACATACATTTGATAAACTTCTATCGCTGTCAAAGACCTATTCCATAGCATAACTTCATCCATAAGTCCAGTATAATCAGAAGTATTAACTGCATTAGCACCAATTCGAAGAGGATTAACTGTATTTGTTCCCATTCCAATCGATGTAGCAGTTTTATTATCAAGAACACCATTAATGTATAATAATAGATCTGTGGTATTATCAACAGCAACAGCATGATACCATTGATCTGCAGATAAGGATTGTAAACTTTCTATCCTATTGTTACTAGGACCATTATCAACAAAAAATGTTAATACGTCAGTTCTCCCACTAACACCAGCCGCATCATCAAAAAGAAATGTAAAACTATCGCCAGTATTAGTCCTTTTAGACATTATAGTTCCATCTTGAGTAATATCACCAACCTGTATCCAAGCTGAAATAGTTCCACCATCCGAAAATGATTCAAATTCTGCTTGATCTCCAAAATCAATCCAATCATCATTTCCATCAAAATTAAATGCTCCACCATATTTACCACCTGTTACAGAATTAGCACCATTTACATCTCCATCATTTCCACTATCACTTATATCTTTCACAATACTATTACTTTCACCTAACTCTGAACGATTATCAAAGTTCATGAACAAAATTAAATCATTACTGAACACAGTAAAGTTCGTACTATTCCAATTCCATATAACCTTCTCAAGATTAGCATCTACAATACTCACATTCATTTCTAAAGAAGTATTGGAAGTTATATTATTATTTGATGTTGTCGGTGCAACAAATATTGCTGTAGGTGCAACAGTATCTATAATAACATTTTGCACACCAGTATCGTTCGTATTTCCACCAATATCCACCACATATGATTTATATGTATAATTCACACTACCTTCCAAACTAGTATAATTAGCACCCAAAGAATATTCACTCGCATTATATAATGATTTAATTTCATCAGCAGTTAAAGCACGTTGGAAAACAATTAATTCATCCATGTAACCTTTATAATTAGTATAAGAACTATCAGCATCAGATTTTGCACCAATCCTCATGTCATAATCATGGCTTAGATCTGTTGCAGCATATGCTGATATAGAATCACTATCCTCCAAAATACCATCAACATAAATTTGTTGAGTAGAATTTCTGTCTAAAACAACAGCTACATGATGCCATGTATTATCACTAATATTTGTAGTTCCTATAGACTGAATAGCACTACCAGAAGAACCATAATATAATTCAGATCGAATCTGTCCACTTGTAGCACCATCATCAATATTTATTACAATACCTTTCCAATTAGTATCAGAAACACGTTCTCTTTTATCAAGCAAAGCTGGGTTCATTGTTTTTACAGTACCTGTTTTAACCCACATTGAATAAGTCATATCTCTATTAGCAGTTAAGTCTAAAATATCATTATAATCTTCATCCATAGTAAGCTTATCACCTGTCCCATCAAAATCATAAGCACCACCAAATATTCCAGTCACATTCTGAGGATCCCCTGTAATAGTTCCATTGTTTCCATTTTCAGAACTATCAGAAACGTTTCCTTCAAACTTCCACCATCCTGCAAGTGAATTGTTAAAGTCAGTAAAAGCATAATGTCTATTCAAATCAGTTGTAGTAACATTCACATAAATTCCATCTATATCTATTATAGAATTATTTGCTGGAGTAGGAGAAACAAGTGATATTGTAGGAACGGTAGTATCTGTAATATTTATCCATATAACATCTGTTGCAGTAGTATTAGTTGTATCATTAGCTGTGATCTCAAGCCAATGAACTCCTACTACTAAATTAGATATATTAAACAGAAATCCTGTTTTATTTATTTCAAAATTAGTTGTATCATTTATACTAAATGAATCAGTAATACTGTCATCAGTAAAGTTAAACAACACTGAAACATTATTCGGATATTCATAAGTTAAATTATGTGCAGTTATTGTAGGAGCAGTTGGATCTCCAAAAAACATCGTTCCTGATGCACCATCTGTAGCAGAACCAGGACCACTTCCACCTGCAACACTAAGTGTAGCAGAAAAAGATGCATTATCCATAGAATACCATATTGCTATTCTACCTCCTCCTCCACCACCACCGTCAGCAGTACTTCCATCATCACCATTACCACCAGCTGCCATTATTAATCCTGAACCAGTTATGTTATTAACAATCAACCATATACTTCCTCCAGAACCTCCACCACCAGAATTATATTGAGAATCACCACCAAGACCACCATTAGACAATATTTGTCCTTGTACATCCAAATGTGAAGCATTTATTTGTATAGAACCTCCTCCATCACCACCTTTTGGTTCTGCTAGAGTTGTTCCACCACCACTTCCTAATTCATTTGGACGTGCAGCATTACCATAAGCACTACCTCCAGCTCTTCCAGATTCTCCATCTCCCCCATCTCCTCCATAACCACCGCCACCTGCACCAGCATGCGTACTTGAATCTGTTCCTGAACCATCACCTTCATTCCACATAAATCCTTTTGTAGTCACATCAACTACTCCACCAGATAAAATAACTAAACTTTCCATAGTCAAATTTAATTTATAAACATCACCAACACCATTCTGAGTATGAGATAATTTTCCTCCATTTCCAATTGTTATATTTTCCAATTCATTAACAGTTGTACCATTATTCAAACCTAAAGTTACGCCAATCAATGTAAAGTTCTTAGTAAGTGTAACTTCCCCCATAATACTTATCATAGATTGCACATCATTATCTCCTGTAAAATTAGTATTAGAAAGATTAAGATGTTCTTCTGGCTGAATTTCTAAATGTCCTTTATTAGTTACAGAAATATTATCAAAATTATAACTTCCTGAACCATCTAATCTTGTGTATGTTAAAGCAAATTGTTCGGTTGTATCATTATTATCTATCATCAAAGTTCCATAAGTTTCAGAATCCAATTTTGTAAAAATAGTTCCAGCAGGACCATATCCTACAAACTGAGAACCAGCTTGATTATCAATAGCAGCAGCAACACCACCATAAGCCCACGTATTTCCTGTAAATGAATTTGTTGTGGAATAAATCGCTATTCTTCCTCCAGACGCACCACCACCAAAAGCTGTAGATCCATCTAATCCAAACCCACCATTTGATGAAATATCCCCAGTTCCTGACAAATCATTCGTATTAACATAAATACTACCACCAGAACCTCCTCCACATGAATGAAGCGAAATTGAACCACCATTACTTCCATCTACTAATATTTTTCCATTAACTATCAAACCATCTGTTGAATTTATTCTTATAATCCCTCCTCCCCTACCACCATCCCAATCGCCAGTATCTGAACCACCACCACTTCCAAATGCTATTGGCGATGAATAATTACCATAATATGTTCCACCAGCAGTACCACCATCACTTCTACCACCAATACCAGCATGCCCTGCCCCACCTGCACCAGTATCAAGAACACCATCTGATCCTTGACCATCACCAGTAGTTGAATCATAACCCAAAAAACTACTATTTATCATTCCACCAGAATCAATTGTTACATTTGTTGCGAGAATTGTAACATTTCCACCAACTATACTTCCACCTGACTGTATTGTTAGATTTCCTACTAAATTAACTATAAGTGAAGCACCATGATCATTTACATCTACTGCATCATAATACAAACTTCCACCAGATTCTAGAACAAGATTATCCATATTTAATTGCTCTCCATCTGTAAAATTATACTGATAATGTATATAGCAAGTTGAACTATAAGTTCCTCTATTACAAATACCTTCTGTCAAATTCTGTATTTCCAAAGTAACATTATTCATTATTACCGGAGAATAAAACTGATTACTATCAGAATAAAGAATTGCTTGCTGAAGGAAATGTGTAGTAGCAGTACTTAAATTAAAGCTTGCTTCATATGTATCACCACTTACTGATTTCAATGGTTGCTCACCAGTTTCAGATTCAACCCAATTAACACCAATACCATCATTCACATGATCCAATGAACCAGTAAGATACAATTTCTTAATTTCATCATCAGAAAGTGTACGATTAAATATCATTACCTCATCTATTTGACCATTAAAGTCACCATAACCACCATAAGTTCCAATAGTTAACGGATAATTATTAGCTGCAAGACCAGTTAATTCATCATTTTGAGGGTCATTAGTATCAAGAACTCCATTATCATAAAGTTTAACTCCACTTGCTGCTTGACTACCATCATATGTTGCAGCTATCTGATGCCATGTACCGTCAACCACATCAGTTGTTCCATGAACAAGCAATCTATCTGAACCTGTCCAAGATTCGCAAATAAAGAAACGTATTACATCACCAGTATCATGGAAACCCAACCCATATCCTTCATAGGTTCCAGACCCAAGTGCTTTACCAACTGCATAATGAATACTAGAACCAGAAACAGAAGACTTTATCCATGTTACAATTGTAAATGAATCAGTACTAACAAAATCAGGAGAATCTCCCATTGTAATATTATCGTCAGTTCCATCAAAAGTATAACCGCTATCAAAAACACCAGTAACACTTGCTGTATTACCATTTATTGTTCCATCATTTCCAGAATAAGAACTATCAGAAGCATTTCCATCAAGATGCCAATAACCAACTAAATCATTATCAAACTCATTATAATCATGTAAAGTAGAATTCCATTCATAAATTGTTGCATTTATTTCTGTATCCTGATATATTTGAGCATCAAATGTAACATTATGTCGTGTATAATCTCCAATCACTGTAATATTTTCAAACTTGAATACTTCTTCTCCTCTAGGATCAAATCTAGCAGATTGATTTTTATAAATATTTATAATTTCTGCTTCTGAAAGAGAACGATTATAAACCATCAACTCATCCATTTTTCCATCGTGGAAAAATTTATACGCACTATCACTTGAATCATATCTTGTTCCAACTGTAAATCTTCCAGTACCTTGGAATATATTACCTGTAGCTGCACCACCACCATCAGTAGAAACAGGAGTAGCATTTACATAAAATGTATAAGTACCTGCAGAATATGTAATAGCGACATGTTGCCACTGTTTAAGATTTATTACATTTGAAGTTGAATCTTCAATACCATCAGCAGCACCATTATCTGAAGCAACAAAACTTAAACCTCCAGCACTCTCTATCCAAGCAGCATAAGACATCTGAGTTCCATAGTCTTCTAACTTTCCAATAATATACGATGCCGATGCATCATAAGAATTAAGATAAACCCAAGCAGATATTGTTATAGATTGGACATCTAAAGATGAAGAATCAGCCACATAAATTGTACCAGTATCTCCATTAAACATATATGATCCTCCGCCCATCCATGCAGTATTATTCCAATGAGTACCACCATATGGAATACCATCATTATTATTTCCAGAATAATCATAAGTTACATTATTAAATGTTCTATTAACATCAAATGGCATATACAATACCAAATCATTATCAGATAAATTGAGATGTGTGAAATTATTTTCAGCTGTTATATTATTACTCATTATAGCAACTGTTGAAATTCCAGGATCAGACACATCTAATATAGTGAATGTTTGTGTAGATAAAGAAGGGACAACCCAATAAATTGTATCTAACATTCCATTTTCATTTTCATCTGTTAATACAAATTCCATAACTTCATTTGAATTATCAGTCGTCCTTGTTAATATTATATCTGTAGTGTAACTAACTTCACTCACAAGTTTAGAATAAGCAAGTATATTAGTATAGTGAACATCTCCAACTGTTGTAACATCAACTGTTTTTGTTTTAACATCTAAAATATTTTCAATTGTTTCGGGTCCTGGAGTTTCATATTCTATTTCTATTTCTTCATCAGCTTCTACAGATTCATCAATTACAATTTCAGTTACACTACTTTCTTCTACAACACCAACAATCATACCTGTTGGTTCAAACATCATAGTTAACCAACCAGTAAGCAAACCTGTTATACCTCCCTGCAACTCAGATTTTTCTTGTGAAAGATTTATAATTTTTTCATCAGTGTAGTGTAACTTATCTTCCTCAGTAATTTTATTTTTTTGCTCATTCAATAAAGAAATTGTTTCATCTATTAATTCAATCTTCTTATCTTTCTCATAATCATCTTTATCTTTCAATATACCATTATCAATAATTTTTATTTTCTCTTTACCAACTTCTTGTTCACCTTCTTTATCAATCTTCTTTACATTAATATTAACAGCTTCCTTACTAATATTCAAAGAAAGTGTCGTAGTATTTCCTTCTTCAACAATTACACGTTTAGTCCACTTAACTGGAACACCAATAGTAACATCAGTTTTACTTATTAGTTCCTGAAGTTTCAAAGGCACATAAGTTTCATTTTGTAGTGAAACTGTTGTAGTTGTTATATTAGTTAAATTTGAAATTATAGTTGTTATATTTACTGTAGTAGTAGTTGCATTAACAGTTGTAGTTACATTATCTATTATTACAGTTGTCATAATTTCTTCTGTAGTTGTAGTATCAGGAACTAACCCATAATAAATATTATAACTTACTTCTAAGATCGTACTTACAATTGTAGTTTCCTCTTCTTCTGTAGTGGTAGTTTCCTCTTCTTCTGTAGTGGTAGTTTCCTCTTCTTCTGTAGTGGTAGTTTCC
>NZEE01000013.1 GCA_002688965.1 archaeon
ATGGATATTGCAAGCAGGTGCATTAGTATTAGCTAACAAAGGAGTAATAGCTATTGATGAATTTGATAAAATGAATGAAGACGACCAAGTTGCGATGCACGAAGCAATGTCAGTATCAACTATAAGCATTGCTAAGGCTTCTATTGTAGCTACACTACCAGCTGACACAGCTGTGTTAGCAGGAGCAAATCCAAAATTAGGAAGATTTGATGCGTTTAGACCAGTTTCTGAACAGATTCATATTCCTGAAACATTATTATCACGTTTTGATTTGAAATTTGCTTTGAAAGATAAACCAAATGTAGAAACAGATGCTAGAATAGCTCAACATATTCTTGATATACGGGATTCTCCAGACGTAGCCGAACCAATTATAGAACCAATGCTTCTTAGAAAATATATAGCATATGCAAGAAAAATTGAAAAAGTTACAATGACTAAAGAAGCAGGAAAAGTTCTAAAAGATTTTTACAATGACATGAGAAATAAATATAGTGGTGAAGCAGGGCACAGCGTTGCAATTACTCTAAGACAGTTTGAAGCAATGATTCGTATTTCAGAAGCTAGTGCAAAGGTTAGGTTGAAAAAACAAGTAGATATAGAAGATGCTGAAAGAGCTATAAATCTCATGAAATATTCATTAGTTCAGTTAGGAACAGACGCAGAAACAGGAGAAATTGACATAGATAGAATAGAATCAGGAGTATCAACAAGTCAAAGAAATAAAATTAAAGAAGTAATGGAAATGATACGAACATTACAAAAAGATGTTGGAAAAGTTGTTTCTGTTCAAGACTTGAAAGCTGAAGCAGAAGAACAAGGCATTGGAAACATTGATGATCTCCTTGAAAAATTAAAACAAGAAGGAATGGTTTTTGTTCCTCGTGTAGGATATATCAGTACGGTTTAAGGTGAGAAAATGGAAAATAAACGTTTGACAGCAATTAAGATTCCTATAAAAGATATAATTCAAGGAAAATATTTTACACAGGAAGGGTTTGAACCAAACTTTATTATGACAAAAAACAACATGAAGGTTTCTCGAACACGTTTGTTAGGAACAATTGTAAACAAATATAGTTCACCAGACAACAAATTTGCATCTATAACACTTGACGATGCAACAGCAACTATCCGAGCAAAAACATTCAGTTCTAGTATTCTTTCAGAAGTTTCTGTTGGCGATATAGTTGAGACTATTGGAAAAATACGATTATATGATGATGAAATACATTTGGTTGCAGAAATAGTTCACAAAATAGATGACCCAAATCATGAAACACTTAGAAAATTAGAATTAAAATTACAGCAAAAAAAATGGAATGAAAAAAAGAAAAAGGTTTTTTCTCTGAGAGAACAAACTGCTGATCTTTCAGAACTAAAACAATTAGCTGTTTCACAATTACAAATGGATGGGGATATAGTTGAAGCAATAATTTCTGATACTTCTAATGAAATAACTGAAGAAACTGCAGAAAAAGACAATGAAAATAAACAAGAACTAAAAACTAAGATGTTAGATTTGATATCAAAGTGTGACCCAGGAGATGGTTGTTCATATCAAGAGTTAGTTGATACCTCAGGAGTAGATGAATATCTTGTAGAATCTATAGTATCAGAACTTCTAGAAGATGGGGAATGTTTTGAACCAAAACCTGGTAAGATAAAAAGGTTATAATCAATAACTACATGTGATAATCATGAGACAAGAATGTCCGAACAAAGAAGAAAACCTCAAGAACTGTCCATGTGACTGGCCTAATTGCGAGCGCAAAGGAATATGCTGTGAGTGCATTCTATATCATCGCTCACGTGGTGAAAGACCAGCATGTTTAAGATGATTTCTTTTTAACTTCTATATACAATAAAATAGTATGGGACATTGTGATTGTGACGAGTTTGCATATCCAGGATATGAAAAAAGAAGACTTTTTGGTTTACTTCCACCAAAAGACTGAGCAGATTTAAAACCTGGGCAACTCGAAAAAATGAGAAGAAAATTTGTAAAAGCTGCATGGAATTACTGTCGAACCCCTAGTGATATTGATGATCTTTCAGCTGTTTTATATGGTTAAATCAAATAATAATTATGCTAAAACGTTTTTGGCAAGTAGATTCTTTCAGAGGTATAGCAATCATAATGATGATTGCATTTCACATTCTTTATGATTTAACATATTTGAGAGGAATTGATTTCGCAATTTCATCTGGTTTTTGGTTTATTTTTGGAAGAATTACAGCTGTAATGTTTCTATTCTTAGTTGGAATGTCTTTAAGCATAAGTTATAATCGTATTAGAAAAACTATGGATCCTGACCAAATTACTATAAAATACATTAAACGAGGCGTAAAAATATTTGCCTTAGGACTTCTTATCACAGTTGCAACATGGTTTACAATTCCAGATGCTTTCATATTTTTCGGAGTTTTGCATCTCATTGGAGTAGCAATAGTTCTATCACGCCCTTTACTTTCAAAAACTTATCTAAATCTTGTATTAGGTTTAGCAATAATTTCAGTAGGACTATATCTCAGCCCTATGTTATTTCCATTTGAAGAACTAGCTGTATTAGGATTCCAATATGCATCATTATACACATTTGACTATTTCCCAATCTTACCATGGTTTGGTGTTGTACTTCTAGGTTTATTTGCTGGTAACATGTGCAAGATATATGAGAAAAAGCCAATAGAATCAAATAATCTAATTATCAAAGCATTGTCATTCCTAGGTAGACATTCCTTAATCATATATTTATTACATCAGCCTATTTTGATTGCAATAATTTTACTAATCTAGATAACCTAATTTCTCAAATACTGTTTGAGCCCATTTAGCTAATTCTAGATTTTTTATCTCATTTTTATTAATCCATTCCATTTCAGAAGCATCACTACTAGCACTAATCTTACCTACAACTTTTCCACGAAATAGTTTTCCATAATGCCAATGTATCATAGGCATTCTCTTTTCAGACCCTTGTTTATGATTAAACCCAAAAATTGGTTCTTTCTCAGTTTCTATATCTCCAACCTCTTCTTGAGCTTCTCTTTGAGCAGCTTCTGAATAAGTCTCACCTTCATCTACATGCCCACCAGGAATAGCCCAAGTTCCTTTTTCAGGATTATTCCCTCTTTTGATCATCAAAACCTTGTCACCATCTTCAATAATAATAGCACTAGTTTCATGAATTGTTTTTGGTGGATTTTCAGCTTCCTTTCCTACAATTCCTAATCGTTCCATTATCTCAATCCATGCCCATGCCCATATTGCAGCTTCAAAAGCCTCAATTAACATGGATTTATCTAAGAAATGTTGGCAATCAGAGATATAATTATCAATATTTTGCAACATTTCCTCGTGTTTTGAATTAGAATCATTTAATGAAATCAAAGAACGCTTGTCTTTAGCTTTTTGTAGCCATTTTTCAGTTTCCGCTATCAATCTTTGATCAGTTTCACTCATTTCCACATCTCCAAAAATTCTTGCTCTTTTTCATCTACTTTACCTGGAACTAATATGCAACACGGAGTATTACCACCTGTTGGTTTAGTAGAGTATTCTACTTTTTGATGCTTAGAACCTAAAGCATAGCAAAATATCAACTTATCAGTATTTTTAACAGCTTTTTTCTCTAAAAGCATTTCATGTGCTTGCTCACAAGTCATGTACTCATCACCATTTCTAGTATCTAGCAACACCAATGTATGCAATCCAGCTTTTTGATTACCCTCAATTATCTCATATGGCATTTCTGGGTCCCATCCTTTCTCAGGAAAGCATAAAGTAGTGATTCTACCATATTTGTACAAAGATAGTCCAGCTATAGCAACAGCTGTAATAATAGATGTGTTATGAATAACCTCATAATCAACCCCAGAATCCTTACAATCCTTCAAAATCTGCATATGGGTAGTAGCTGACAAAGGATCACCTACAATTAAAAGAGCAATATCAGCATCTTTAGCAGTATTTACTAGAAAATCACTCTCAACTTGCTCTCTAGACAGTTTCTTGATATTGTCTGCTAAACCACCTAAATCACCTAGGAATTGGTTTGTGTATTCTTCAATATATATATCAGAGCACCTATTCAATACATCTTTAGCTCTTTCAGTCAAGTCCTTCTCACTGCCAAGCCCAGTTCCAATCAAGTATAACATAATATTAGAAATTAGACAATGTTTTAAAAAGGATTAACTAAAACGTGTATTTTAGCCCTTGAAAATAGTACGTGAATCAACGTATCCTTAAACCTTTATAAACGCGATATCTTAAGTCTCTAACAGGTGATAACACATGGTATTATTCGAAGCTGGACTTGTGCTTTTAGCATTAGTCGCTGTAGCAAAATATGCCGGTGTTGTTAAAGGCGCTGAAAAAGCATACAATCTAGTATTATCAGGTGCAGTATTAACTATTGCAGCTGCTGGTACAGGAATGATTGCTGCAACAACTTTAACAGATCTTAGCGCTATTGCACCACTATCTGACGTACTTTCATTAGTAGCAGGTATTGTATTGCTTGTTGGTGGCGTTTTCGCTGCATACAAGTATCTTGTTGCTTAAGTGCAATAAGGGTGTTTTAACAACAACGAATAGAATAAGTTTTCAAACTTATTTATTTCTTTCTTTTTTTTCTATTTTTACTATCTAGACCCGAGACTATAGTACACTTTCTTCGTATTTCTTATCTAAGATATCTCTAATCTTGCGAGCTTTTTCTTTTCCTATCCCTTCCACCTTTTGCAAGTCATCCAAAGAAGCTTCAAACACCTTAGCAGGAGTTTTGAAGTGTTTCAATAAACGTTCAGCTATTAACTTGTCAACAGAAGGCAAACCAGCCATTAGAAACTCTTGTCTTTCAGAATCACTTTTTCCCTGCTTTTGGCGGATTGACAATCCTTTTCTTGAATCCTCTTGCTCACGACGAGCAATAGTATATAACATATTTACTGTAGCTCTTTGATCTTTTGTGTGTAATACAGGAATTTGATAATCAAGTGCAATAGAAGCTAATGCTCCGCGCATTGCATTAGGATTTATTTTAGTATCTTCACATGCTTCTTCTATTGAATCTTCGCCCTCAAGAATCAAAATAGGACATGGATAAGCATCTTTCAAAGCAGTCATTTGTTCAAATAATCGGCGATTGATTACACTTGAAATAAAGTCTGAAACAGTCTTACGTTCTACACACGCATCTTCAGATAGTATGAAATCACCAATTGGAAGCTGTTTCATTTCTATTTTACATTTCTTTTCAAGAAGTTTTGGTATACGGTTTCTACTTTCTCTGTTATCAACTATGATTGTAACATTATGATTTTGTAGAATCATTTAGCAAAACCTCCTAATGATGATTGATTCTGCATACTATCCAGAGTTTTATGCATTTTTTTCTCTTTATGATAAGCAGACCAATAGTATGCTTCATCTCTTGTATCTTTAGTTACAAGAACAACAACACGACCAGCTTGCGTTCTACCAGTACGGCCACGTCTTTGAATAGAACGAATAGCAGAAGGAACAGGTTCATAGAAAACTACTAAATTAGTTTCAGTAACATCAATACCTTCTTCACCAACTGAAGATGAAAGTAAAACATTATGAAATCCTAATTTGAATTCATTTAGAATTTTTATCTGTTCTTCTTGTTTCAATCCTCTACCTTTTTTCATAGCTTGACCGATAAACATTACAGATTTCACTCCTTCTATATTTTTCAAATCTTCCTCAATCTTACCTAATGTATCACGGTATTGAGCAAATATAATTATTCTAGATTCTTTATCTTCAGAAAGCTGTTTAGAAACAATTTCTCTTAATTTACCAAGTTTAGGATGCTCTTTTTTATTTTTAATCAATTCCATTGTCATATCTAAAGCTTGCTCAAACTCAGGATTTTTTATTAAACGTGTAGCAGCTTTTGTATCACCCGACTCACCTTGCTCTTTCAAACCTTTCAAATACTCAAGCAACGAATGCAATGTTTGAGTTTCTGCTAAAGTTAATGCATGATCTATTTTTATTATCTCAGCTAGTTTAGACATAGCCATATATTTGAATCCACCTGAAGATTTTTGTAATTTAATTTGCAAATCAATCAAATATTTTTTCGTAATCATTCTGTTATCTTGATTAATGACATGCCATTTTTGTAAAGTATCTAATGATTGCTGCTTTATAGAAGTAAGAAGCTTAATTATCTTAACAACATCTTCAGTCAAAGGTATTTCAATTTTTTCCTGTTCAACGTTTTGAATATATTTTTTAACATCATCATCATCGCGAGTGCGAATTTCAACATTACTAACATACAGTTTCTTACAAACATCTTTTATTTTGTACATATGTCCGCCAGGTGAAGCAGTTAAACCTAAAATCAAAGGGTCTTTAGCTTGCTCCATATATTTTTTAGCAATAAAAGTATACGCATATTTCTTAACAGCTCTATGACATTCATCTACTATTAGCAGTGAAAAATCATTTAATGATAAACGACCTTTTTTTAAATCATTTTGAATTGTCTGAGGTGTAGAAAAAACAATATCTGCTTCAGCATATTGCTTAATACGTTTAGCAGGATCAATCTCACCAGTAATAACTTTCAACTCATCTTCACCAACGCGAAGAAACTTTTGAAATGAGCGTTGATGTTGTGCAGTTAATGGTTTAGTAGGAGCAACCATTAGGATTTTCTTCTTCATATCTTGCTTTAAACGAAAAGCTGCAACCATTACAGCAACAGGAGTCTTACCCATTCCTGTAGGTAACACACACATCGTGTTCCCACTTAGCGCGCTTTCAGCTATAGCTTTCTGATAATCTCTCTCCTCTAAAACATCAGGATATATCCAATCATGCTCAACAAACTTAGAATTCATACCAGTATTTTGAAATCAACCTTTTAATATAAATCCAACAATCATATCTTCATGGTAACAGAAGCAAAAAAGATAAAACTCGTAAAACAACAGATCCTTGAGAAAATTAGCCCAAGCAAAGAAGAAGAAGCAAAGCTCAAGAAATTCCTAAGAGAATTACTTACAGTATCAAAATTAAAATCAGGTAAAGATGCTGTAGTCTGTGGTTCTATTGGCAAGGGAGACTGGCATGCAGGTAATCATGATATTGACTTATTTATTTTATTTCCTAAATCCACTAAACGCGATGTTTTAGAAGATGATGGATTATTATATGGAAAACAAATAGCAGCTGAAATGAAAGGTGAAGCAGTGATGAAATTTGCTGAACATCCCTATATTAAAGCAGTTATTCAGGATTATGATGTTGATATTGTTCCAGCTTATAGAATCAAAGTAGGAGAAAAAATTATATCAGCTGTAGATCGTTCACCATTACACTTACAATATATTCTCAAGAAGTTTAATGACAAACTTCGTGACGAGACGAGATTACTAAAACAGTTTATGCGAGGTATTGGTGTATATGGTAGTGATGTTAAGACAGAAGGATTTTCTGGATATGCTTGCGAGCTATTAGTATTGAATTATGGTTCATTTGAAAAAGTTCTAAAAGCAGCTGTAAAATGGAATCCTATTCAAGTTTTACAATTAAAAGGAAAACCAAATAAAAAACGTTTGTTAAAGAAATTTCCAGAACCTCTAATCATCATAGATCCAGTTGATAAAAACAGAAACGTAACATCAATTGTTAGTCCAGAAAGAATGATATATTTTATTAAAAAATCTAAAAACTTCTTAGAACAACCTGATGCAAATTATTTTGAAGAAGCTGAACCAGTAACAATGGACAATGAACAAATGAAAACAGTTAAACTAAGAAAAACCAAATTCTTTTCATTGCAAATAGAAAGAAATAGAGATATTGTAGATGATACTCTTTATCCTCAATTAAGACGAGCAATGCGTAGAATTGCTTCTGTCCTAAAAGACAATGAATTCATTGTAATGAATACTTTATTGTCAGAAGAAACTGAAGGACGTATTTACATGATATTTGAAATGGAAGTATGGGAACTTCCAGCAATAAAGAAGATGATGGGTCCATTCATAGAAGCTAAGAAAAATGTCAAAGACTTCTTAGCAAAATATCCACCTGAAAAAGGATTTGTTCCATATATAGAAGGCAAGATATGGCATGTTGATAAAATCCGTGAAAATAGAGACGCAGTAGAAGCTGTAAGAGATTTCCTAACTCAGGACATAGAAGAACTAAATAAACAAGGAATTCCTAAGAAAATCGCAGAATCAATGTTCCAAGCACGATTATTAGAACATGATGATTTCTGGACTATACTAAAAGAAAATAAAACACTTTCTGATTTAGTCAGAAGAAAGTTCTTTGAGAGTATGGCTTAAATCCTTTAAGTTGACAATAATAAAAAATAAAAAACTATTCGTCATCTGCACGAATTCCAGATAAAGCTTCATTTGCAGATGGTGCAGGAGCAGGTTCTTGATGCGCTGTTTCTTGTGTTGCTGCAGGAGATTCTCTATGTACTTTTGCAAATGATGGAGTAACTACAATCCATTCATCAGATACACCTGCAATATCACCATTAACAGCAATACATGTTTTCCTAATACGTGCAATAGCTCGTTTTAATTCACCAATATCTTTATCTTTTAGCTCTTTGATACGTACTAACAAAATGTTTCCTTCACGTACCTTTTTCTGAATTCTATCAGAATCCATATAATCATTAAGTTTCTCAACTTGTATTAGAATTTTATCTTTTCCAGCTTCGCTAGAAGCTCCAGGAAGCTCTAATTCAACATATTGATCTTCGCTACTAATTTCACTAACTTCGTCGCCAGTAAATCGTCCAAGAATATCTCCAATTCCCATTTTAAGCACCCCTTTATTGATGTAATTAATATATCATTAACACTTAAATTCTTATTTGTCAGCACTAGTTTGGAGATTTTCAATTATTTACCTTCTTGTGCTTCTAAAACAGAGACAATATTCCATATTTGAGTACGAGTATATATTGGTATATTAGGATCTCCTGAAACTTCATCTAGAATAGAAATTGCATTATTAACGCGAATATCTTTGTCAAGTTTATCATTTTTCAAGTCTTTTTTAACTTCAACAGCTGCAGAACGAACATTCCGAGGTACAGTCCTGTCTACTTCTATCTCTTCTAACAGTGCTAGCACCTCTTGAAATTCCATTAAAATCACCATTTTCAAATATCATTTACAAATCACTTTTTATTTCGCCTGTCCAGGCATTAATGACTTTATTTTGCTTTTACCTGTTTCAAGCATTTCTTCAATTTTCTTTTCTTGTTTAACAAGCATTTTTTTCTTCATATCAATATCATCTTTCTGTTCTTTCAATTCTTTAGTAATATCTGATTTAGTAGATTTAACCATCATAGGACCAATAGCTTTGTAAACATCACTCTTACTTTTCTTAACTTCATCTAAAGCAGCATCTAGCTCTCTTTCTTGCAAATCTAGCTGTTGCTTTTGCATTGCAACAATTTGCATTTGCTGTTGCTGTCCTTGCATTTGTCCTAACAAATCTTGAGCTTGTTTACTTAATTCCATCACAATCACTCTGCCTTAACTTTTTTTCTAAATTCTGGTCTAGCCTTTGCAGTTATTCTAAAACCACATAAAGGACATTTTACAGAACCTTCTTCCATATCAATTTTCTCTTTACATCTTAAACAAACATGTGAACTCATCTAAACACCTATTCATTGAATTTATATGCACCTGATGCGTATTTTTTGCCACATTTAGCACATTTCCATACACCAGCGCTTTCTCTTCTTATTGAAACACGCGAACATGAAGGACATGAGTACTTTTTCTTGGAAGTTTTTGTAGCTTTTTTGATTTCTTCCCTAATTCTCTTACCATATCTGCTGCCAAAACGTCCTGTTCCGACAATACTCTTTTTACCCATTATATCCACCTGTAATTATCTGTTGTATTGTCGCAAAGCCTTTTAATAGTTTAAAATAGCCAAGAATTACCTAATCCGAATAGCTTCTAAATTAGAAGGTGCTTGTGTTCTTACATGATAAGTTTGATGATAATTCCTTGAAGTTGATATACAGCTTGTAGGTTCACCATGGTCTGTTATTATCCTTTTAGGCTTAGTTTTCAAATGTTCTATAAAACTCATTAATTGATTTTGATCACTGTGGCCACCAAGACCATTCACAGTTTCTATTTGTAATTTCAATTCAAGGCCTTTTCCAACAGATGCGCCACCACTTCTAGCATTATCAACATTTACCATTTTCCAGCCTTTCTGGATTCTACGACCCATTGTCCCTTCACCCTGATATCCTACAAATATTAACATGTTTTTTGGGTCATGAGATAAGTTTCTCATATATTCCATAATTGGACCACCAACCATCATACCGCTTGTTGACAAAATAACAGAAGGACCCTTTTCGTTTATGATATTTCTTCTTTCTTCTCCACTTCCTACACCACGGATTCTAGGATCAATAAATGGATTCTTACCTTTATGGAGAATCTTATCTTGCATTTCTTTTGACATAAATTCAGGATAAGCAGTATGGATAGCAGTAGCATCCCAAATCATTCCATCTAAGTAAATTGGCACATTAATATCAGATTCTGCAATAGTTGCCACAACATCTTGGGAACGTCCAACAGCAAATGAAGGTATAATTACTTTTCCACCCCTATCAAGAGTTTCATTAATTTTTTCCATTAAATGGATTTCAGCTTCTTTATGAGATTGTGTGATTTTAGTTCCATAAGTAGACTCTATTATCAATGTTTCTACACGAGTAAAATTAGTTGAAGCAGGTGCAAATAATTTCGTAGGAGCATATTTCATATCTGAAGTATAAAGTACATTATGCAACCCATCTCCAACATGCAAATGAACAGTTGAAGAACCTAGTAAATGTCCTGCATTGCTTAAAGTTAATCTCATGTCAGGTGTAATATCAGTTACCTCACCATAATTCAAAGTAATACAATGTTTCAATAATTCTTCAATATCTTTTGATTGAAACGGCGGTTTAGTACCTTCTCTTTTATTAATTTTTAAGAAATCTAGTTGTAACATAGTTGAAGTATCTCTTGTAGGAGCAGTACAGTATAATGGCCCTTTGAATCCAAACTTGTATAGAAATGGTAGCATACCACAATGATCCATATGAGAGTGAGATAAAACTACAGCATCCAAATCTTGAATTTTAAATTCAGGAGCATCTAAATGAGGATAAGGATTTGAATCTTTTTTAACAGAAATTCCACAATCTACCATTACATTACTTTCTGGAGTTTGGAATAACAAACATGAACGACCTACTTCTCTAAAACCACCCAAAGTAACTAATCTAATATAATCTACTGATTTTTTATCTTCTGTATAA
>NZEE01000014.1 GCA_002688965.1 archaeon
ATCCATAACTCACCTTCATTCTTAGCGTAAAGTCTAATTTCAGGAGTTAAAGTATATGTGTTTTGAGCTGGTGTTGTTGATGGGAAATTTAATCTAAATGTTCCAAATACAGGATCTACAAATGGTTCTCCTTCTAAAATTAAAGCATCGATAACAGAATCTTCTGGAACAACTTGAATTAATATGTTGTAAAGTTTTTCTGAAGCAAGTGATAATTTAACTAATGTTCCGCTAAGATATGTTAACTCTCCTGTTCCTTTAGCAACTTTTCCGTTTTCTCTCAAAGTAATTGTTTCATCCTCTCCTTTCAAAACGAATTTTTCTGAACCCACTATTGAGAAATCAGTTGCTGGATCAATAATATATGTTTTACCTAACAATTCGATTTCTGCTCCTATATAATCTTCTGCAATACCTGGATAACCAAAATGGATTGATATATTATAAATTGCGTCATTGTTATCCGGTCTTGATGGGTTAGCTCCAAATTTATGCTTAATAACATATGTTGGGTCTTGAGCAGCTCCTGTATCAGGTCTTGCCTGTGCGAAATTAGCTTTATAATACCCATACCAATCACCTGAAATATGTGAATTATATGCAACTTCATCAGATGTTATTGGATTTACCAATGTTCTTGATTTAAGTAATGCTGGAAATGATGTATAAGGTATAGGGGCAGTAGTTGACCATACGCTACTTTTTAGATAAATATTTCCCAAAGATACTTTTTCTGTCCATTCTGGTTCTATTTCAAAATTAAGAATCATCTCAATTATGTCCTGTATGCTTGCACGAATGTCTGCAAGTCCTTGTTCAATTATAGGAATTGCTAATTCAGGAGTGTCTAAGTTTGCTCTTATCTCATCTATTAATGCATCAACTTGATTAATTGCATCTTGTAACTGAGCAGCTGCAAGTTCAAATCTTTCAGCATCATCAGAGCTCATGGTTGCTTGNCCTGTTANAANNATTGGNTCNTCAATTGATCTATAATATTCTGCAATTTCAAGAGATGTTCTTCGTAATTGATCAAATTTAATTTTAACTTCTTCTAATTTGAGTATAACTTCTAACAANTCTTCTGGTGTAACTTCGGGTGGTTCAGTTATATCAACACATGCCCCGTCTTCACATCCGTTATCACATCTAGCATAAATAAATTTGAATTCTCCAAAACAATATTGCTCCTTTACAAAACAATCAAAGCCATCACATGTCTCGAATTCTGGTTGATAACCACATACAGAACAACTTCCTACTTCATTTGTTCCAGCATAATCGTATTTTTCTTCTGGGCAGGTAAGAACTAATTTATGTTTAATAACTTGACCATCATTTGATGTGACCTCACAATAATTAGGTTTAATACATCTATCATATGCCTGTGAGCCACTGCCTACACAATCATTGTAAGCACTGAATACTATATATCCTTTTGTGAAATAATCTAGACCACCATCAGTATCAGTACATTCGTATACCATTTCACCACAATCATCTATGGTCGTCTCTGGTAATANNATACATGCTCCNTCTNAACAACCNTTTGGACAANTATAGTGATTACCATCGACAAAGGTCTTTCCGTTAATAGTAACACATGAAAATTCTTCAACTCCGCAATTATCTCCACTACAACTTTCTAATTCTTCGTGAATTCCTTCTAAAGGAGCACAAGTATCATAACGTGTATAAATCTCATCGTCATCTGCCCATTTTCTTCCAGTAGTCTCTCCGTATTCATAATAATTCTCTCCACCATCAGAATCTGTACATATTGGTTCTGGCTCGTCAATAATACATGCTCCGTCTTCACATCCATTATCACATGTCACATTATCATTATATGCTAGGCCAGATGAGAAACAAACATATTCTGCAAGAGCATTTTCTGTACTTGTTCCATTCATGTAACAATAATCTGTCACTGCTTGCCCATATTTATTTGTAACAGTTCCTTTGACATTATGATTATATCCTCCATCAGTATCTGTACATTCTCCTATTGTTGTAGTTGTCCAAACCGTTGAAATAGTTGTTGGTGGTTCTATACATGCTCTATCTACACATCCATAAGGACAATTTATTACTGTATTAGTATGATAAACTCCATTACAATAATGCTCAACTAATTGACCTTCACTAAATATTGGGTTATCATCGCCGCCACAAATGTCATTTCCTGTATAATATTTACCTGTAGCAATGCTCATTCCAGAGGTGGTTCCTGCTACGTATCGGTTTAATCCTCCATCTGTATCTGTACAACTAGGTTCTGTTGAACATGCTCCATCTAAACAACCATAAATACATGACGATATTTCGTCATCGACTGACCCCCCATTGCAGAATGCTTCAATTACGTTATTTATATTTAGACATCTATCTGTCAGAGAGTTAGTACCGTCGTTTGCTGTTCCTTTTACCGCATAATTTAATCCACCGTCAGAATCTGAACATGTTGGTGCTGGTTCTAAATTAGCTAACTCTAGAATATCTGCATCAGATAAAGCTCTATTATAGATTCTGAGATCATCTATCATTCCTTTAAACCTTATATTTGTTGTCCATCCTGAACCAATCAATAATTCATTTGTATTTGCTTTAATTGCATTTCCTGTTATTGACACGGTTTTCTTTAAATTGCCACCAATATAGGATCTTAAAGTACCATCTTTAAATGTAACGGAAATCAAATTCCAGCTATCTTTTGGAGGTGATTTTATAATCCAGTTATTTGATGTACTTCCTGTAGTAGTATATAAATAAGCATGCAAGTAACCTCCGGAGTTTGTGTAATAAAATGTGTATGCATTAGATTTACTTAGAATATTTCCATAATGTGGTCTTGGAAATCCTGTAGCATAAACCCATGCAGAAATTGTAAATTCTGAACTTAAATCTAAACTATTGCTATCACCGACTCTTATCATATCATTAACTCCATCAAAATTTGCAGCTTGTCCGATTTTACCAGCAACGTATATGAGACCTCCTTCAGAAACACCATCATTACCATTTCCAGAAGAATCAGCTGCATTTCCGTCGAAATTATAATGAGCTACTAAACCATCATCAATTGCTTGGCCTGTAATCATATAACTATTTCCGCCAAGAAAATCCACTATTCCTTGAAAAATATCATTAAAGTCCAATGCTTGGACAGTTCCAGCAGATACTAGAACAGCGGCTACAAGAAAAATTACTATTATGCCAGACTTTTTCATGAATACTACATAGATTTAATAGTATATAAAAGAAATTGGAATGTTTCGGATTTATTATAATAAAAAACTAAGAAATTTCTTCTACACAAACGCCATTAAAGCATAAGATAGGGCATTTGTATTGCTCAGAAACTATTTCATAATCATAACTTTTACCGACAACATCTTGACAATAGTATTCATTAAGTGTAACATTGCTGACACATCTATCTCTTGCAGATGTTAAACCTACTGGGGATTGTGGATTCTTGACTTCTCCTCTTTCATCATAGTTTTTTCCACCATCAGTATCAGTGCATGCACTACCTAATTTTATTGTAGTAGTTGCACTTTCATTAACCGTGGTTTCGGTTGTTTCTACAGTTGTTTCCACAGTAGTTTCAATTGTAGAAGCTTCTTGAACTGTACTTGTTGTATCTTGTGTAGTACATCCAGCTAATAATATAACTGCAATTAGTATTGGAAGTAATGTAATGTATTTCATAGAATATCATTATCATCTGATGTATAAATATCATTCTTTCTTGAGCAATTCAGCTAAAGTAGAAATATCTGCTTTAATTTCAGAACCATCTTTCATATCTCTTAGTGTAACTTGCTTATTTGTTAGGTCTTTTTCACCGATAATAATTACAAAGTCGGTTTTTTGCGTAGCTGCGTATTTCATTTGAGATCCTAATGAACGGTTTACAATATCAGTCTCTATGTTTAATCCTGCTACGCGAAGTGAGTCAGTTATTTCCATAGCTTTCTGTTTTTCGTTTTTAGAAACAGGAGCAATGTATATTAGTTTTGTTTGTTTTTCAAACTTATCTTTAACTATCTCTAATAATCTTTCAACGCCAATACCTACACCGGTTGCTGGTGTAGGTGAACCACCATATTTTTCAATAAGACTATCATAGCGTCCACCTGATGCTACACTTCCTAAATCTTCGTTTCCTTGAACAAGTGTTTCAAAGATAAACCCAGTGTAGTAATCTAATCCTCGTGCAATAGATGGATCAAACTTCACATAATTTCGATAATCTCCTAAAAGTTGGTTTAGAATGTCTTCAATATCTACTGACTCTATGTTAAGATAATTCTTAACTTCGTCTAATTTCATTTCAATAAAATTCATAATTGCCTCTATATTATCAGTTGTTATTCCCTTTTGCATTAATTCTTTACGTACAGCAGATTTTCCTTGCTTATCTAATTTATCTATAATTCTGAATACTTCTACTCGCTTTTCTTTGTCTAGTTTTAATCTATCAGCTAACATATCTAGTATTTTACGACTATTCACACGTAAAGTGAAATTTTCTATACCAATTCCTTTCATAAAATCAATAACTATTTTCAATACCAAAGCATCTGCTTCTGAACTCTTAGAACCTATAATTTCCACTCCAGATTGGTAGAATTCACGATAACGTCCTTTACCTATATCTTCATAACGCCACATTCTTACGAAATTGTAACACCATCTCAAAGGCATTGTTAAGTCTCTTTTTGATGCAACGATTCTTGCTATAGGAGTTGTTGGATCGAATCTTAATCCTAATTTTCTACCAGCTTTATCTTCAAATCTGTAAATATCCTTGACTGCTTGCTCTCCTAAAGCATCTTTAGCTTCTAATAATTCTAATGATTCAAATGCGGGTGTTTCTACTTCACCTAAATTGTATTTTTCAAATACTTTGCGGGCTACATCAAATACCCATCTACGGACCTTCATGTCTGCTGGTAAAAAGTCTCTAGTTCCTTTTGGTGGTTTGAATTCCATACAATCACTTACTATAATATAGAAACAGTAATATTAAAGAAATTGATTACTCTGATTCTTGTTCTACTTCTTCTGTTAAAATAAGCCTCATTTGATCCCATCTTCCAGAAAGTACTATCATATCGTTAAACATAGCACTAAGATATTCTCTATCGCCATCATATTCTGGACTCCTTATTAATGAAAGCATTTCTCTNGCTGCTGGACGAAATGCTCTTCCAGCATGTTCCACACTATCTCCTTCTCGTAACATATCAGCTGCTTTATTCACTGCAATAAGTATATCTTTTGGCAATTCTCCAGTTTGTTCACAAAAATAGCAATCATCACAACCTGAATATACTGGTTTACCATTTTCATCTCTATGATAAGCACAACAATCTCGATTAAGCAAGTGCTTTATTCTTTCATATCTTTCAAGTGTATTATCCTCTATTACAACTACAGCTGGTTCTGGTGGTTTAGCTGGTTCTTTTGGTTTTCCAAATAATCCCATGATTCAGAAATGAATGTGGAAATTTATAAATCATTGATGGGAATGAGTCCCACTTTTGATAGAAATTATTTTTTCATGTAAAACTTTCTTTTTTTGTCGTCAAAACGTTCAATTGCATAACGTAACATTGTTCTTGGCATTGTTTTGTAGTGTTTTTTCAAGAATTCTTCTTCTTTTTTCTGGTTTCTTTTACCTAATTCTCTTAACATCCAGCCAACTGCTTTGTGTATTAGGTCATGTGTGTCATTCATCAATAGTTCTGCTATTTTCAAAGTGTCTTCAAACTGGTTTTCACAGATAAATCTAAATGTTGAGATGATTGCAATGCGTTTTTCCCATAAATTATCAGATTTTGCAAGTTTGTATAGAATTTTTCTGTCTTTATCTAAAAGATAATCACCAATAATGTGGGGAGCTGAAATATCAACAAGATTCCAATTATTTATTCTATTTGTATTTTCTAAATATAAATTAAATATATCTAATTTTGTATTTTCATCTGCTGATTTGAAATTATCAATTAAAATTAACAACGCAATCCATCTTGCTTCGTTATATTCTGAGTTTAGAAGTTCTTTGACATCACGTAAAGATAATCCTTTGTATTTTTTAACAACTTCCCTCATTATTGGGGCCATTATTCCAAGAAATACGTCTCCTTCACCATATTGACCTTTACCTGTCTTAAAAAATCTCTGTAAAATCTTGGCTTTTCCAGGATTTTGTAATTTCTTTAGATCTAATTTCAATTCATTAAGCATATTTTCTTATTTTCATGTTAATGATAAAAAGCTTTAAAATACTTGGGAGATAATCTATGGTTAGGACAAAGCCGTGCTGATATCCGGTTTAGAGGCTAAGTTCTAATACAAAAATTTATGGAGAAAATTCGTAATGTCACAACTTAATCCAAAAGATATAGAGACAAAGGTACATGAAATGTGGACTAAAAAGTTTACAGTTGAGAAAATTGTAGATTTTGATAAAAATTCCAAAAGTATGGAAAAGTTCTATTTGTTAGATGGACCGCCATATGTTAATGCTGAACCTCATGTTGGTCATGCTAAGACTACTGTATTCAAGGATGTTTGGGGAAAATTCAAATATATGCAAGGCCATGCTGTATGGTTTCAACCTGGATTTGATTGTGGTGGGTTACCGATTGAAAATAAAGTTGAACAACAAATGAATGTTACTAGTAAGGATGATATTGAAAAAATGGGTGTTGATAAGTTTATCCATGAGTGCTCTGCTTTTGCACATGGTAATGAGCCAGCATGGATGGAAATTTATAAGAAAATAGGTGCTTGGAGAGGCTGGGTTGACCCATATTTGACTTCTGAAAATTATTATTTAGAAAGTGGTTGGTGGACTGTTAAACAATTATATGAAAAAGGAATGTTAGTTGAAGGTGAACGGCCTGGTTTTTGGTGTTCTAAATGTGAAACTGTATTAAGTGGTTATGAAGCTTCTGATTCTTATGAAAATAGAGAAGATCGTGCAATATTTATTAAATTCCCTTTGGAAGGAAAGAAAGATGAATATCTAATAGTATGGACAACTACTCCATGGACATTACCTGGGAATGTTGTGGTAGCTGTTCATCCAGATGAAACTTATGTTAAGATAGAAGCTGGTACTGAGAAATACATAATTGCTAAAGAACGTTTAGAGGCTCTTACTGATCTAGGAATTGGTTATAGAATTCTGAAAGAAATGAAAGGAACTGATTTAGATGGATTAAAATACAAATCTGTGTTAAATGTTCCTACCCAAAATAATTTAGAAAAAATGGATAATACTTTACGCGTTGTATTATCAATTCCTTTAGTTAAAGTTCGTGTTGCTTCAAAAACTCAGACCAAAAAATCTACAAAATCAAAAGATACTGTAGAGCATGTTGTAACAATGGATGCTGGTTCTGGATTAGTTCATATTGCACCAGGGCATGGTGAAGTTGATAATAAATTAGGAAAACATTATCATCTTCCAGAAATTTCTCCAGTGAATGAAAAGGGAGAATTAACTGAAGATGCTGGTGAGTTTGCAGGGTTGTATGCAAAAGATGCGGACGCTGTTATTATCGAGTATCTACGAAAAAAAGGTTTGTTATTACATGAAGAAAAGATAGTTCACTCTTATCCTTTATGTTGGAGATGTAAAACTCCTTTATTATTTAGAATGAGTAAGCAATGGTTCTTGACAATTGATCCTGTAAAGAAAAAAATGATTCAAGCAAATGAAAAAGTTAATTGGCTACCTGCATTTGCAAAAGAAAGAATGCATAATCATTTAGAAGATTCTCCTGACTGGGCTGTAACTAGACAAAGATATTGGGGAATTCCATTACCAATATGGGAATGTAAAACATGTGGCAATAAAAAAGTTATAGGATCTTTTGATGAGTTAAAGAAAAGTGCTAATCGTGCTTTACCTGATGACATGGATTTGCATAAGCATGAAGTTGACAAGGTTCAAATTAAATGTGATTGTGGAAAAGATATGAATAGAATACCAGATATTATGAGCGTATGGTTTGATTCTGGAATTGCACCTTGGGCTTCTTTAGGTTATCCTCATAAAAATAAAGAATTGTTTGAGAAATTAAAACCAGTTGATTTAATTGATGAAAGTCAAGATCAGATTAGAGGATGGTTTTATTATTTGTTGTTATGTACAACAGCTACATTTGATGATACACCTTACAAAACTGTTTGTTTGAACGGTTGGACTTTAGATGATAAAGGAGAAAAAATGTCTAAGTCACTAGGAAATGTTGTAAGTGGTTCAGATGCTTACAAAGAAGTTGGTGCAGACACTTTACGATTATATATTTGTTATGATACTCCTCCATGGGAAACTCAAAAGTTTTCAATGGAACGTGCAAAAGAATCTGGAAGATTGTTGAATATACTGTGGAATACCTATAATTATTTCAAAACTTATTGCGAAGTTAATGAAAAAGAAAGTACTGAAGATAGAATAGAAGATGCTTGGTTAGAAAGTCAATTAAATTCTTTAATAGAAAGTGTTACAGAAAAAATAGAAAATTTTACTTTCCATGAAGCTAGTAGAGCTATAATGAATTTTATAGTTGAAGACTTTTCTAGATTGTATATAAAAATAATTCGTGGGAGAGATGATGAAACTAGAAATTATATGATGACAAAAACATTTCGTGCAGTACTTTCACTTCTCGCACCATTTTGCCCATTTATTACAGAATTTATTTACGATGATTTATTTAATGATTCAGTTCACTTAGCTGGTTGGCCTATTGTTGAAAAAGATAAGATACGTGAAGACTTAGGAAAAGATATGGCTATAGTTGATTCATTAGTAGGTGCATGTAATGCTGTAAGACAGGAAAAGGTAATAAAGTTAAGATGGCCTGTAAAGAATGTACAAACTGATACTGAAATTGCTAATGAAGAAATGGTCGAGTTAATCAAGATGCTTGCTAATGTTCAGGAAGTTGTGTTTGAAAAAAATATTGTTAAAGATAAAAATAAAACTGACTTTGAACATGGTTCTTTCATACTTTCAGAAGAAGTAGATAAGAAAGAAGCATTAGTACGAGAATTGCTAAGAGCTATACAATCTGAAAGAAAAAGATTATCACTTAATGTAAAAGATTCTATTTCCTTGAAAATAGAAACTGATAATAAATATGTCAAAGGTAATGAGAAAAGAATAGCAGAACACGTAGGTGCGTTTGAACTTGTATTTGGAAAAGCTGATGAGATGGGTTCTGTAAAAGTAGATGAAGAGGAAATTAAATTTAGTTTCAAAAAAGTTTAAGGTGTTTTTATGAAAAAGGTTGTTGAGTTTTTGAAGGGAATTAAGGATACTGATAATGTTATTATTATTTTCCATAATGATACTGATGGTGCAGTGTCAGCTACATTACTAATGAAGCTTTTGAAAACTGTGGAAAATGTTCCTGATTTAATTTCTCAGCCAATGCCTATTAATGAAAACTTAGTTCAGAAGATTAAAACTTATATGCCAAATAAAATTATATTTGTTGACTTAGCAGTTGATCAACAATATGATATAGTAAAAGAGCTTGGTAGCTTCTGCAATATTTTAATAATTGACCACCATGTTCCATTGAAAAATCTAAATGGTAGACACATTGTTCATTACAATCCTGTATTTGATAAAAAAGATATTTATCAAAGTGCTTCTTATCTTACATACAATTTATGTAATAAAATAATTGATATGAAAAAATGGTTGTGGCTTGCTGGTTTAGGAGTTATAGGTGACTATAATCTTGATGATTCTAAAGATTTGGTAAAAGATGTTGAAGAAGAATATAGTGGGATAAAGAAAACTGGTATTGAAAATTCAATACTTGCTGATATTAACAATATGATACTTGCTACAAAAGCTACAAAAGATTTGACATTAGAACAAATTGTTTATGTCTTGAATGAAATGGGATTACCAGAAGATGTTAGAACTGTTAAGAACGGAGATAAAATGATAAAAGCATTTGAACTTATAGCTACTGAAAAAAGAAATTTCTTATCAGAAGCTGAAGCTACTCAAGGAAAGAATCCATTTATTTTATACAAACTCAAAACAAAATATAATTTACGGTCTCCTATTTCAACTGAACTTAGTGAAAAACATCCAAAAAAATTCATTGGTGTATACCAGCATATAGGAAGTAAAATTAAAATGAGTGCACGTTTCCAAAAAGGAAAAAATGTAATTGATATTTTACAAAAAGCTGGTAAAGGTTTATCAGCTGTTTCTGGTGGACATCCTGCAGCAGCAGGTGCAACTGTAAATGATAAAGATTGGAAAAAGTTTCAAGAACAACTAGCTGAAGCATTGAAATAATTATTTTGTATTCCAATACTCATTCAAATGAGATATTTTATCTCCTTTCATTTTGAGAATCATTATTCCTGCCATCTGATGTTTTTTTCCTCGATATATATTGTGACAACCCCATTCAGCAAATCCTGTTTTGCTATCTTTTGAAACCCAAGTTTTTCCTAGTTTAAACTTTGCATTTTTTGTGTTTTTAATAACTACTTGATCCCAGAATTTTTTAATTCCAGCATGACCTTTATATGGCTTTTTCAAAGGACTCTCCTGATAAATTCCCTTCTTAGTAAAGCATTCAAGAATTAAATTGGTGTCTTGGTTCTCCCATGCTTTTCCATATTTTCTCATTACTGCTTTAACTTGTTTGATATCCATGCAATCACTTCAGTTTCTTAGTCATATGAACAAAACTAGTGCTTTCTTTGAATCCAAATTTTTTATAAATCTTGAAAGCTTTTGATTTTGTTCCTGCAAATAATTCAATTTTAACTGCTCCTTTTTTTCTTGCAATATTTTCAGCATATTCTATTAGTTCCCTTCCAATACCTTTTCCTTGGTATTTAGAAGAAACTGCAATTTCTTCTACAATATAACGTAAACCATCGTGCCATGATACTGGTCTTGTTATTATAAATCCGGTTATGATTTTTTCTTGTAGATGAACAAATATATTATTTGTATGAAAATAATCTCTTATTACTTTTATTGCACCTTTATCGGACCAAGTTTCCTTAAACGTTTTCTTATATTCTGTTTTCAATATTTTTGCTATTTCTTTCAAATCAGATTGCTTTGCTTTTCGAATCATAACTAATTTTTAGAAAACTAATTATAAAAAGAATTATTTTGTAGCTAGAATAAAGCCATGCTTTTTCTCATATCTATCGATATCTACAACGTTCTTGACATCATACCCAGCTTTTTGTAATTGCTGTTTAGATTCTTTGTAAACTTTATTTGGATCTTTTGTTACATCAATTGATTGTGATTTAACTGCGATCATCATTGTTCCGCCTTTTTTCAAAAACATGTCCGCGTTTCTTATTGCGATTTCAACTTCGTCTGGTTGAGAAATATCTACAAATACTAAATCTACCTTTTCTACAAATTGATATTCTTCAGGTTTTCTTGCATCAATTAACAAAGGCATTATATTGAGTCTTTCTTTTGCTAATTTTTCTAATGAAATGTAAACTCTATCCGCAAATTCAACAGCATACATGAATCCATGCTTACCAATTAAGTCACTAACGTGAGACGGTGTTGAACCAGTACTTGCACCAAGATAAAGTACCAATGTACCTGGTTTAATTATATCATCTACTTTCAATCCTTTCATTACTGCTGCACCTAGCTTACTCTTGTAAGGATCCCATGTTCTCTTTTTACCGGTATTCAAGTCGTTTGTTGATAATTTCATTGTTTAACCTCGGTTAGTTTTTTTAATTCTTCGTTCAATTCTTTTTTCAGTTTTTCAGATTCATTTCGTTCTCCATAAAAATCAATTCTTGCTGCTACCATTAACTTAGAAGCTAAGATACGTGCAGCTTTACCTCTTAAATCTCGAGGTACGTTCTGAATATGACGTGAATTGTAAATTACTCCGTATTTAGGAGAACTTGCTCTCCTATCTTTCAAATGTCTAAATAATGCTTTTTCTGCTCCTAACAACTGTATAGTTGAAGAAGTCATTGAAGCTAATTTCTGTTTAGAACCTGCCATTGCTAAAAGTTTTGCAGCAATTAATGGCTCTACAACAGATGAAAAATTAGGAATAACTTCTAATGCCTTTTCTTTTATCTCATTTTCTAATATTTTTTTAGTATTCATTGTTTCTTGCGCAAATCTAGCATATTCTGCTAATTCTGGATGATTTTTCATAATAATTGCAATTAACTGCTTTTCTGTGCCTTTGAATGTTGGGTCTATAAGCACATATATTTCTCCTAATCTCTCTATTAGCTCATTTTCTGTCTTAACTAGATGATCAACAGCGTTGCTCATCTGTGATAATATTTTATCTTGAACCATAGTGATGTTTCCAGATTTCATTCTCTTTTTTGACCATTCTACTCCGAAATCTCTTAGAAATGAATGAAATTCTTCAATACTAGAAAAGTATTTCTTGTAATCAAGCCTAATATCCTCTATACTGTGTACCTTATCCAAATTCACTTTTGCGGCTTGACCCATATTTTTCACCTTAATGGCTAATACAGAAGGTTTAAAACAAAGGTTTTTAAACTCTTTATAGTGTATTGTGATAATAGAATTACAAAGTGATTATATGGGTTCAATAAGATCAAAAGAAATTAAGAGAGCTAGTAAAGAGATAGCTAAAAGACTACCTGGTGCTGCTACTCCTGATTTTAACTCAAATAAGGAAATGATTCGTGATATTGTTGTTGACAAAAAACAAAGAAATGCTGTTGCTGGTTATTTAGTAAGAGTTGCTAGAAATGCTCAAAGAGAGACTTCTTAATTCTTTAAAACTATTTAGAATAGGTTTAATTATGGATAACAAAATAGTTTACGTTATGTTTAGAGATGGTGAAGCTGGACATGTTCCAGATGCTCTTGCAGACAGAATTAAGAATTTTGAAGATGCAGAACGTGCTGGGGACCCTGAACAAACGGAATTAGGTAATGATATGTATGCTCTTCCTGTTAGAATTCCTTCACATGTTACCACAAAATTCATGGCTGCATGTCGTGGTGATGATTGTTACTCAGTGAGTTTAGATAAACCTTAGATTTCTAACAAGTTTAAAATATTGTTCTATAAGTTATATTACTAAACACACACAAACTTTCGAAGAAGTACGATTAACTTCAAGGGATATCACTGAAAAGTGAGGTTTCTTTCTAAAAGTATGAATTCTCTGAGATAGCGGATGCTATCTTCCAAGTATTGATAAAAAGTGAGGAAAGACCCATGAACGATGAAGAGAAAAAGCGAGAACTTCTGCGAAAAATTGCAGAAAACTTGGCAACATTTGCAAAAGCATTTCAAGATGCTGCTGAGTATTTTGATCTTACGCAAATGAGCTACGAAGAGTATCTTCAATGGTTTCGGGATATGAATGCTCGCTTGTGGATGATGATGCAAAACCTTGGTGGTGAAACTGATCCACACAGGCATGTACGTGATGTTGACATGCCTAACACAACGATTCCGCCATCACCAAACCCTCCGAAGAAGAAACTTCGTTATGCAGACTATATTGAGTTCTCAAATTACGCAGAGCTCAAGAAGTTTGAGAAAATGAAGCAGATATCTGCAGAAGAGATCAAGGCATGTGATCCCGATGAGTTGATGAAAAAGCTCATGGGAGGAGATGAGGATGTGGAAACCTGACCGGTATTGTGTTTTTAATTGGGCTCTGGGTGTTATTGGGCTCATTATCATATCAACTCCGCTCTGGCTTCCACAATTACTCTTGAAGCTGGGGTGGTTCTGAGAAAGGAGAGGGAACGATGATCGAGAAAAGATTTCAACCGCTAGTTGCGCTGGGGGTGTGTGCCTTTCTTATGGTTGGTACCTGGTTTCTCACAGATATCACCACAACGATAAATTACAATATGAAAGTGTTGGAGGAAAAGGAGATTCTGATTGCTGGGGATGATGTTCCGCTCAAGTATATTCAGGTTGAAATCCTGTCCACCGGCAAGACATCGATGGAAGACGGAACAACTAAGTATACCATAACAGCGAAAATCAACGGACCAATTATCCGTTTTGACTATCCGTTTGACGTCGTTGTTACCAAGGAACGGCACGACGAAGCTGTGAATCTTGGGAAGAACCGCCTTTGGCGCGGAGAAGGACAAAAGGAGGGATAACCCTTCGCGTTCTGCGAGGGTACTGGGAACCTGAGAACCCAAGTAACACTCGAAGGGTGAAAGGGTTGACTCGGGTGAAGAGGCCTGGGGCCAGAGAAACTATTTCTCTGGCTTTACTATTGTCAACTTATCGGTATTGATTGATATAAAAATAATGAAATTCCATTATAATCATGAAGAAAAACACAAAAATATTTTTTGGTGTATTAATTATTGTGCTTGTAGCTGTTGCTGGATCATCGTATGTTTTACTTACTCCTCTTGCTGAGATTGATAGTTTTGAAGATTGTATTAATGCTGGTTTTCCTGCAATGGAATCTTATCCTCGTCAGTGCAATACTGCAGACGGTAAACACTTTGTAGAAGATATAACTATAGATATTCCTGCTGAAGAATTATGTGAAGTGGATGAAGATTGTGCATGTGGTGTTCATATTGATACTAGAGATTGTTTCTTAGGAAATAAAGATTATGTTGACATTAGTGAACAATGTCCTGATTATTGTACAGGTNNAGCAGGTAACCGTGTCCTCAAATGTATGTATAATAGATGTGCTAGTACTGTTGAAAATTAATTAAAAAGTAACCATACAGTATTCTTGTCTAAAATCTTTAAGACGTACGCGTATTTTTCCTCGTTCTTCTAAACTAGCAACAACTGTTTCTGGTTGATTACTTTCATCGAATTCAGATCCTGGTTTTCGTCTATAAATGTTAAGTCGATCAACTAAATCATCTCTATTAATGGTTTTTGTCGCTGGACGATTCCTTAACCAATCTGTTATATAAATTTCTTCAGCTGTTAATTCTGTTGTTGTTTCAGACATAGAAGTTTTATTGGAGAATATATTTTTAAGGTTGTTACTGATGTTTGTTCGTTTCTTTAGGACTCTCACCAAAAACACATAATGTATCTTTTCGTATGGTCGGGTATGGGAATCTGTCTTCTTCAGGGTCCCGTGTTCTTGTAGCACGATCTTTGACCACAAGTAGGTATAACTTTTTTGAAAACATAATTATTATTTACTTGAATAATATTTAATACCGATTCTTTTCTGTTTTTTAAGATTTGCTATCTATTATTGTATCTATGAATGAATTACATATTTATTGGAAAGCTGCTATTCCAGATGAGGAACTTAGACAATTATTATCTGATAATGGTTGTACGGAGGGTACAACAAAAACTGATGATTGTGACAAACCATATACCACTGTTTTTACAGAATACGATTCAAAACATGTTGCATTTGGCCTTGATCGCAATAGCCATGTTCAAAGAGTATTAATTCAATAATTCATTTAATACCAGCATTCTGGTTGGTAGCATTCTTGTCTGTCGATTATTAATCCTAATGGTGAAAGGAGTATAGCCGCGTCGCCATTGTTGTTCCAAATTGCTGAAGATCGGTTCCAAAAAAGATCTGTTGCAGTATTATGACCATGACTAGTATGAATGGACACCCTATCGAAGAGGTAAAAGTGTGGGAAAACAAACGTATGATTTGCGATATCTTTCAGGAGAAATCCTGAAATGTTATAATTTCCAATAAGTTCAACTTCTTCATCTAATTTATCTATTCCTTTTAATTTAATTTTTTTTATTGAAACATTAATGTATTTTATTTCTAAATCTCCTTTTTTGTACATATGCTTTCCAATTATAGATAAATCTAAAATATCAATAATCCCATCACAATTTATATCGTGATTTTTATTTTTTTGAGATGTAAATGATTTTTTGATTTCATTCAAATCCTTTTTTGATATTTTATTATCATTATTCATGTTTCCTGGGATAAAATCTAAAATTGAAATATTTTCGGATTTACTAAATTCTATCAAGAGATGTTTTCTTAAATAAAATTCAGGTAAAATTGATAAACTTAGTTGACCTAAAGAAAGATTTAATTTTATTTTAGTTTTTAATTTCTTATTAAATTCTGAAATTCTATTATTTTGTTTTACTTTTATTTTTAGGTTTCTTTCTTTATTCATACAATAAGGAAGTAACGTATCTATTCCTAAAATATTGGTCGTATAATTATTTTCAAAAAACAATCTCTGTAAAGAATATTTTAATTCGTCAGATGTATCTAGAGTTGTTATATTAATAATTGCTGTAGTATTTTCGACAAGTTCTATACTTGGATTGATGTCAATATATAATTTTGCTATTTTATTTGGTTTCAAAAAATAGCTATGGTTATATCTTATTCCTGCTTGCCACCATCCGATCGTATACCAATCTGTTCCTTGTATTTGATCCCATTGAAAATTAGTATCATATATTTCTATGTTGTCTTCAAATATTTTTAATGATAACATAGATTTTTTCTTGGGTTTAGCACAAATATGATTTCCATATTGATTAACAATGCATTTTGTATTATTATACCCTGTGGAGATATTTAGCTCTCCAAGGTTTGTTAAATTTATAATTAACCCTGAAAGTTTTGTCTGATTAAATATTGATTCTATTTTTATATTTCTTTCAAAAATCTTTTCTATATATGTATGTTTTAGAACTTCTGTTTTTCTTATGTTAACGGATTTTTTCGTTGTTTGTAAGAAATCGTCAAGTATTGACATCAATCCAGATAGTTGGTAATACTCTAAATTAGTATAATAATTTTTTTCTCGTGTAATATCTATTTCATTTATCTTTGAATTAATCTGATTTATGATATTACCAATCTCTGTATAATTTATTTCTTGTTTATCCCATTCTGTTGATTCATTCCCCAATAAAATTTGAAGTTCATCTATATTTGATAATACTTTTTCAGTTTGGGGTGTCCATGATGTTATGAAAATAATCAAATCTGATAATAAATTTTTAGTTGTTTTTGTAAGTAAATTAAAATGTGTTCCAATAATTGGAGTCTTTTTTGAAAAAGAATCCTTAAATCCTGATCCTATATTCAACCACCCAGGATCGGCTACTAATGATAATGAAAATGACATCCCTGTTAAAGAAACAAGTGATTCTAAAGCTGAAAGAGAAACTTTTGAATCCCATGTATTCCTCCCAGATATAATATTCCAAAAGTTTTTCCAATCCCCAAGAAATTTCGCGGAGTCATTTGTAAATGATGAAAAATATTTAGTTGTGTTTCTTTGTTCACATAACTCTATTTTTTTTGAATAATTTGTTGTTATGAATGAATCACTATAAAACATTGTTATGTTCATATTTAACAAAATCTTTTTGGTTGTTGTATTGAAAAAAATAATTGCTGAATTATAATACCCAGATTCTAATATATTATAATCAATAAGAGTGTTATTAATTTGTTCATCAAAATCTAAATTATCTCCTTTGGTCATTGATATTATTTTGGAAACAGAAGCGTTTTCCAAATTCATTTCCAAAACAGTTTTATCAGAATTTTTACCAATTATACTGTATTCATTTAATACCGATATAACAAACATATGCGTATTATTTTCTATTAAACATTTGTCTGTTATCAAATTTATTTTAGGAATCGGTTGAAAAAACGCAAAACCTGCGGGTGATAATAAAATTAAGAAACCTATTGATAGTAATAACAATTTCATAATCTATAGTGTATTTCTACAGTTTTATCTTTTAGCATACTCATCTAACTTCACGCCACGCTGTTTAAGCCATTGGCGAGTCTTACCTGTAATTATTACTGGCTTTTTTCTAAGATCTTCAACATTTTTTGCGCCTACAGAAAACATTGCGACACGCAAATCGTAAATAAAATTCTCTAACCATTTTTTGACTGCTTCAGAACTTTCATGAGCTGGTTTAAGTAATGGAAGTGCTATTCCAATAACTTCTGCGCCTAATGCAAGTGCTTTTGCAGCTTGCAATCCGTTTCTAATTCCACCAGAGGCTATAATCGGTATTTCCACGGTTTGTTTTATTTCTATAAGTGAGATAGGAGTAGGTATTCCAAATTGTTTGAACGTTTCACCTGCTTTATTGATATTTCGCTTTGCTTCTATTAGTGGCCATGATGTTCCGCCCATTCCTGCGATATCAATTGCTTTAACACCTACTTTTTCCAATGAGTGAGCAGAATCTTTATCAATTCCACATCCAACTTCTTTTACTATAATAGGTTTATCAGATGTTTTGGCTATTTTTTCTATTGCACTTATCATATCTTTGAATTCTGTATCACCTTCAACCTGACACGCTTCTTGTAATGGGTTTATGTGTAAATATAATGCATTAGCATCTATCATTTTGATTGCGTTTCTCATTTGTTCTTTAGTATATCCTTTCAATAACTGTACTGCACCCATATTTCCTATAACAACAGTGCTAGGAGCTACATCTCGTACTTGATATGTCTTTTCTAGTTCTGGATTTTCTAAAGCAGCTCTTTGAGAACCGGTTGCAAATGCTATTCCTAATTCTTCAGCAGCTTTTGCCAAGTTCTTGTTTATTGCTTCAGCTTCAGGTGTACCACCAGTCATTGAAGATATCAAAATAGGGGCTTTTAGCTCTTTTCCTAAGAAATCTACATGAGTATCAATATTCTTTAGATTTAGATCAGGTAAACATCTGTAAACTAAGTCTATATCTGCAAATACATCAAAACATTCACTATTATCTACTTTTTCCTTTATGCAAATGTCAATGTGGTCTTTTTTACGCGATTCAGTTTTAGCCATGAATATGAAGAGAATGTAATAGTTTTAAAATACGAATATTTTGCAATAATTGGGTGTTAATATGACTATTTAACGCATTTCTTAAACCCTTAAAAACCTTATAATTTGACTAATTTTACACACAAATTTACACGAAATTCAGAACGCGTAATGGCGACTGAACCTGACTTTTTTCACATGAAAACGGTCAGACAACTGCTCTAATGAGCATCATAGTCAATTTCTAGAAGGATAGCTGAAGCTGTCCACAATTCATGCCTCAAAACTGAGGAAAGACCGAAAGGAGAAGGAAAATGGATGACAGGATTTTGGTAGTGAGCAATGATTTCATGGGACTACCAGTTCATTTCGACGAAAAGAGCACGAGTAGTGAAATAACCACAGATCATCCGGTTGGTGTTATTATTGGGTGGTTTTTCAACGGTACCGCGATGTTTCTCGTTGAGCTCGATGGTCGGTTGACTTCACGCCGATTTGATGAAATACTAATCAAGCGGGACCAATAACCCATGTAGCACAGGAAGAAGGAGAGGGAAGATGAGAAAGCTGTTGTGCATCGTTGTGATGATCGGTATGTTTGTTTCCTCTATATATTGCGGGATGAGTTTTCTCTACACGAACCCGTTGTTTGGCAAAACTGATTCGTTGTTGTCGCCGAATAACGTTATCGGATGTCTTGTCATTTTCAGTCTCCTCGTCTCGCATGGGTGCACTATTCACGTGTTTCTCAAACTCTACATAAAGTGCGGGCAGGAAGAAGCTGAAAGAATCCAGGTAGTTCATCAAGGTTGATTCCAGTATGTAACTGGGGTCTTGTTTCTAGGCGAAAGGAGTGGAAAGATGAGATTGAGTTTGAGTTGGTTCACGCGCAATCGTGTGGTGGCTATTGCCATAGTTGTTTTCTTGTGTGTTGCACTTGGGTGGGTCTTGACAAGGGACTACCCCCCGAGCTCCACGGAGTACAAGAGCAAGGTCACGAAGCTCGAGAAGAAGGTGGCCAAGCTCAAGGCTGAGCACAAGAAAGTCAACAAGGAGAAGGATGAGAAATTTCTGAAGATCAATCTCAAGACTCGGAAACGGGTTGTTGAGGAAGTTCTCGGAGATGCCATTGCTTCTGGCGCAGTGGTCAGCAAGATGCCTGGTGTCAAGGTTCCCAGGGCCAGAATTCACATTGACAACACTGCTGGCGGAGTGAAGATTACATATCTGCTGGACGTGGTGTACACTAACCGGCGTATTCTTGCCAAACCTCACAAGTTTCAGGTCAGGATTAGCAAGGAAGTGTACGGCAAGCTCAAGTTTCCCAAGCCGTAACTGGCTCTTGACAAGAACAACCCTGCCTAAAAACAGGGTTGTTCTTTACTACTGTCAACTTATCGGTATATATTAAAGGCCATCTTAAGGGTTTTAATACTTATCATCCGTTTCATAAATATGGTCATTATGAGAAATAGTCTATTAGCTGTTTTTATTGTATTGATGTTTTCTTTAGTTTTAGTTGCTCCTGCGTTTGCTGCAAATAGTGATAGGGAATGTATTGTAACTGAATATGATGATTATGCTGAAATTGAACATAATAAAGGATATACATGCAGTTTGGAAATGTTTGATGATTCTTATACATTAGAATGTAGTACAGACCATGAATTACATGGTGAATGGATTGGTATTGATGAAAATCGGTTTCCAGTAAATCATTATTCTAATGATAGAGGGGCTGAAGTTGAATATGTTGGCAATGAACAATGGAGACTTGTTTCTACAGGAAAAGCAAGTAATTATAATTCACCAAGATGGACTACTTGCTCTGTAATTATAGATGGATTTGATCCATATGAGGATTCTTGTAATGAATGCGATGAGTGTGATACTTGCGATGAGTGTGATACTTGTAATGAATGCGATACTTGTAATGAATGCGATGAGTGTGATACTTGTGATAATGATTATGATTGTGTAGATTCTGATGGTGGACGAGATTATTATGATAGAGGAATTGTCCGTAGAGGTGGCTCAACATGGACAGATGTTTGCTATTACGGTGGAACAATAAAAGAATATTATTGTACTGCTGGTAGTCTAAAATCAACTTACTATAATTGTCAATATGGGTGTGAAGACGGAGAATGTTTAAGATATGATGATTGGAATGATTATGATTATTGGGACGATGATGATTGGGATGACTGCGATGACGAATGTGATTATGAATGTGACGAGTGTGATGATTGTTTAGATGATTGTACAGATTGGTGTGATGATGATTATGACGACTGTATGGACGACTGTGATGGGGATGATGATTGCGAAGATGAGTGTGATGACGAATATGATGAGTGTGTAGACGAATGTGAAGACTGGGATTGTGAGGAAGAATGTGATGATTGTGATGATTGTTTAGATGATTGCGATTATGATGCTAGTAACTATTGTATAGACACTGATAATGGTAGAAATTATAATAAAATGGGAACTGTTTACAGAAAAGGTGGTTCTAGAATCAGTGATTTCTGTCGCGGAGATAGATTATATGAATATTTTTGTGATGATGGTCGTCTTGACATGAAGGGTTATGATTGCCCTTATGCATGTGATGATGGAAGATGTCAGGCATATGGATATGAAGACTTTGATGACGATGATGATGACGATGATGATTATGATGAAGATTTTGATGATCAAGATGGAACTTTGAAGAAAGTTATAAAATATATTTATGTTAATCCAAGCACTACTGAAACA
>NZEE01000015.1 GCA_002688965.1 archaeon
CTTGTGTGTTTGTGTGTGTTTGGCTTTTCTTTGATGACACTGTGTCATCTACTTACATATGCAATTATATAGTATAACTTTTGAATGTCAACTATAAAAAACTGTTTTTCTTGTTTTTGGTAGTGGTGCTTCGTAATAAATTTCTAACCCCAGTGCTTTAGCCAATTGATATTCGGCTTTTGCACCTTTACTTTTTTCAAATCCACTCATCATATAAATCGCAGTACATTCGTCACATATTGCCACCATGTCACGCTTTAATGCTTGTCTCATAAATTCGTGGTCTTCATAATTATTTTCAGGGTCGAATTGCATAGGACCATTTATAGGTTTTGAATCTTCCCTATCCAAATCGGCAGGGTTTACTACATTCCATCCTTGTTCTTCTAAAACTTTCTTCTGTCTATCAAATGCAGGATAGTTATAATCTTCATGTCCACGCATAGGTCCCGCCACATATATTGTTGCTTCTCTTGTTTTCATAATTAACCTTCTTTCGTTCTACACATGTCGTGGAATTCTTTTGTATCCCACATCTTACATTTATGGCTTAATTTTTTATCAAGAACATATCCAGTTCTAATATATTCATTCCAAAAATTACGACCTTGTTTTTTTAAATAAGTTTTACCGTCAACATTTACTGTACCGTTTTCTATACATTTTTTATCAACACTAAATGTATGAATTGTACCATCACTGTGGTTAACAAGTATCCACCGTTCATTTGTATGTGTTTTACATGTCAAATTTTATCGTTCTTTTCAAGAACCTTTCTTACTTTTACCATTATTTTTGCAAGGTCATTATAGTTGATTTCATTAAGAAGATATTTTTCATAACCCAAAACAGCATCCTTTGAAACAGAAACTAGTTCGTCTGTCCAATCATCAGGCGTTGGTTTTTTGTTATTTTTTTTCACCTTGTTTTTGTTTCCGTTTTTTATGTCTTTTTGTTCGTGCATTGCTAAATTATATTTCACAAAATATTTAAATCTTTCTTCCTGAAATTACTCTCTTTATTAATTCTAGTGCCATTACCTTTAATTTGTTCGCAGAAAACTCCACTATTTTTTCTGGTGATTCTTCTAGTACCTTTCCAATTTTTAATTGTAACATGTCTGAAACAGATTCTACTACTTCCTCAGTAATTTCACCATCTGGTTTATCATCTACATCAATTCTATCTTCAACAATATCCTCAACCAGTTCTGTTGTATCTCCAAAAATATTGTCTTCTCGGATTTCAATAGTGCTATCTAGGTAAAAACTTCTCCACCCTGCGGCAATAAAATCCCACACAGGAAGTGGTCGATATACTGCATCATCCAAANATGCATTTTGTATAATAGAAAACACGGTATTTTCTGTACCTTCAGGCATAAATTTTGGATTCAATGTACAACGCATATGTCTTATGCTTTTATCTCCAGTCCGTTTAATAAAATCAATATTAACCATACCTGCGGTGAGCATGTTGATTGCATCGTCCATTGAGTCAAAGTTATTTTTTGAAGTTATTGCCATGTTTATATTCCCAACTCATCTATAGTTTTTCTAATTCTATTTCTAACAGTTTTTCTATTTTTCTTTGAGTCGTGTGTTTTTGTTCCCCATGTTTTAGCACGATTTCTGGGTGTGCCAAAAATATCCCTATCTCCGTTATAGGAATATCTTTTTTTATTTTTTTGTTTCCTAATCATATGATTCTATTGTAGTGGAAAGAAATTAAAAATCAATAAGTAATTATCGTATTTTTTTTCTTTTTCCTCGACTAACATCTGATTCTTGTTCTTGGCCAGTTCCAAATATGTTTTTGTTGGTTAATGTTCTCGGTGCGTTCTTCATTATCCAATCGAATGCAAGGTCTTGAAGACCAGAACTCGTTGTCATGGCTCTTCCTGGTTCTTTCATTGTAAGATATGAAAAGTCTTTTACAACCATTGTGTCTTTATTCTTGCCAGTTTTTATAGGATTTCCCTTTCGGTCTGTATAGAATACTGTATTCTTTTTACCACCAAGAATAATATATACTCCGCCATTTATTCCTCTGGGTGTACCTCTTTTAATAAAATTAAACATTGTTGAAGCGGCACCTTCGTGTGTCTGTAGCATTATATCTTCTGGAACAACTCTACCTCTTTTTGGGTCACGATTTTGTTGAATTGCAACAGAGTAATTAGTTAGTACCCAAATAATATTGATGTTTTTTGTATCATATCCAGCAGCCAATAATGACGGAAGTATATCTGTAATACTGTTTTTGTCTTTGAGTGTTATGTCAAACAGTATGTTGGGTAGGATTCCCTGTCGTGCGTTTGAAAGCAATGAATTGAGAGTCTTCTCCTTGACACCCTTATTTTGAATCCACTTGTGTAGTTTGAATGCATCTTTAGGTTTTCTCAGGTCAAGTCCACGAATCTCTGGGTATTTCTTTTTTAATTGTGCCAATTTAAGAAAAGATTTTTTCCATTCATCAACATCACGAATTTTGAATTTACTACCTTCCATGAAATTGGTGATTGCGAAACCCTTTCCAGAACCCGCACCACCTGCCATGAAAACAATTTGTCCATACTTCTTGCCTTTGCCAATTATAATTTGCTTCTCTATTAGGGTTAGAAGTTCTTTTTGTTCTCTGATGTATTGAATAAATGATTTCATACACTATGTATTGTTTACCAGTCCTCTAATACCCATGTACCGTACACGAATTCGTGTTTTAATGTGTGGTCGTTTCCGTTTTTGTCTTCTACCATAACATAATCATGACCATAATCACGAAGAGTGGCAAGGAATCCGTTCATTCCATTATTAGCCGTAACATATACTTCTTCATCCATATAGTCTTCCCATTTTTCGTTGTCTAATAATCCCATAACTTTCTCCTATTCGTCCCAAGGTTTATTTTTTGGATGTCGTGGATGCATATGTCCATCATTTGTAAATTCCCCCACGAGCCAGTTCGCAAATGCTTCTTTATATTCTTCCCAACTTTCAGAATTTTCATAAGTTCCGTACACACGGAATTCCTTACAAAACGCCTCATCCAATCTGTTTTCTATGTATTCAGAAAGTGGTGCAAACATCTTATTCTTCTATAATTTCAAGAAGATATTCTTCTGATGCTTGTAGTTTATTTTCGTTTGAAGGACTTCCAATGCCAGTGAGTTGTTCTATATCAATAATAGAATTAATACTAATCGTCTGCCATTCCTCTTCTGCTACATTGAATACTTGTATAACACCCTTTAATTCAATATTGGTAGAATCATATTCAGGAAGATGATTTGTTGATAGCGTTGCAGAAATTTTATATTCTACTGAATGTTCATCAACAACAGTAACCTCGCAGATTCCACTCTTAAGTTTTTGTTTGATTTCAATTTCGTTATGCGCCATAATAATTCCTTATCTTATCCATATATGCAGGACCATATTGTCCAATAAAAAGTAGTGGGTTTTCATCAAAGATGTTTCCACGATTGTTCTTTGCAGGTTTACTCCATCCCGCAGGTTTGAGTATATCACCATTTGACTTTTCTACAAATCCCCACACTGTGCGTGAATTGCTACCATTACCAACATCTTCTGCAATTATCTTAATATACTTACTACCCTTCTTGGTAGTTAGTTTAGTTCCCCAAGAGTAGTTACGCATACCTTCGTCTACTATCTTCTGGCATCCTTCTAAAAATTCGTCAAACTTCTTTTCAAAATCATTCATGTTATTTTCCTTCTTTCATATAGTCTATAAGAAATTCTTCAATGTGTTGTGGTATTGCCGTTCCATTTACCGTTCTAGTTCGGGATTTTATATAGTTCATGCTGTCGCCACGAGACTTTGTTCTGGGAGTTCCCTGAAGATAATCTTCTACTTCTGATACTTCGTATCCACCATGAGTTACCCATGCATTCCAATTTTCTCTTGCATCTTCAATGCCCCATACTTCCGTATTGTCTTCGGGGTCTTTTATATCCCGATGTTGTCTACTCATTGGATTTACGAATGGTTCGCCATTGTGATAGGTTATTACTTCCACCTGTGAATTATTACTCAATGGTCGAAAGTAGATTTCATAACAGGTTTCTTTGTTCCAGAGTTTATACATCATGAATCTAAATCCAAACCTTCAATACATGAATCATTCCTATAGTAACCTTCTTCTATACACTGACCCCAATAATGTCTTGCAGCCTCATAGGTAAAATTCAGCAATCCGTCATGTTGTTCATTTTCAAATTCTATGACCGAAACTGTATTTCCGCCATATACCAGAAACACCTTCACCCATATTCCTGCATCATCGTGTTTATCACTAGAACGCAATGCATAGACTTCTTTAGGTTTTGAGTTTGTTGGAATGTATGCGGGAGTGGTTTTATATGCAGACTTCTTACGAGTCGTATACCCTTTGTCCGATGCTATCTGTTTTTGCAATTTTTTTGCACGACCTTCTTGATTCAAAACTTTATAAAAAGCCTCAATCTTATCTGGTTTAACCATCTTCTTATATCGAGTACACAACTCATCGTCCGTCATGCTCTGTACTCGTTTATATTCGTGTAATTCTTTTGGATTCATTTATCATCTTTCTCATCTGATGGTGGTTCAATATCATGAACAGCCGCAGCAATCCCAGTGATAGTAGGTTCGGCTGAATATGTCTGTGCGCCATGGCCAGGTTCTGTAACAAAACTGTTTTCAAATGCCACAATATACTTCACAAGTTTCTCACGAAACATCCAAAGTTCTTCCAAATCATCTGTAGAGATATCATCTGCGAAAACTTTCGTTTCACGATACTCATCAGATTCGGCAAACATCCTATCTAATAGGTTTACTAAAGTCTCTGCTTGGTATTTGTTAATGTTCATGTAAATTATGCCTTTCTGCGAATGTGTTCATCCATTCTATTAAGATGTCTTTTGAATCTGATTCATCCATTCCAAATACTACTTGGATATATGGTACTGCGCCAAACATATTAGTTTTGCCAGATTCTCTAAGTTTATCAAGGTAATTAAAAATTGTTTGTCTTCGTGCGTCTGTCATTTTGTCAGTTCTTAAAGAGCGAGGTGGGATTCAAACCCACGAATAACGGATTTGCAATCCGTCCCCTTAGTTCTCTTGGGTACTCGCCCATGTTATTTGTACCGATTTCCTGATTTGCATGTTATAATAACAAGTGTAATTATACCACAGATTATAAAACCTATCAACACGCCTCCAAGAAAATCATTGGAATTATTTGACATATGGCTGTATTGTTCAATCATATTTTTTGCCAACCTTCTTTGATTTTCGCATTCCAAATTCTTCTTGCACGCTTTATGCCAGTTCGGTGGTGTTTGTTTGTTATTTTTCCGTCTGTCAATGAACGATGTGTTGCACCATCTGAATATAGAATGGTAACGATTCCACTGTCATCTGTTTTATCGTCAGGAATAAATTCCATTGTGCCATTTGTTTTGTGTTTAAGACAATATGATGTTGGTTTGTTATTCATTTTTTGTTCAACCTTTTTCATGATTTTTGGCTCCGCTATATTTTGCTAGCAAAAGGAACACTAGGAGTCCCTTTTTTGGTATATACTGTTTTGCACTGTATACACCAGAGAACCTTACATGCCATCATGTCATGATAGATACTAGTTCATCATGTAGACGGTCGTAAGTACCAAATATGTACTCTTGCTCCACATCGCTAAATAGTTCTGGTGGCGTTGATTTCCTCATTTGCTCAATAACAACAATACCACCAAGAATGCATTCCATAATATCACTCCTATGGCAATATTGGACGGTGTTATCATCCAAATATGCATTGAGTTCGATTAATGATTCTAATACATCAGAGCATTGTGTTGTAGTTGTACTGTGCATGTGTGTGATTCCTTTTTCTAATTGATAGTCATAACCGCTAAGTCATACTATCTCAACATCGTTTATCTTAGAGTGAAAACTATGTCAAACACTCGGCCAAGTTTAATGGGTGGCCATTGCTAGTTCCTCTGGTGGTGCATTAAGTTCATCTGGTGTATTAACAGGATTGCACTTATCACCTTCCGTAGTTGAGGTGGCAGTAGACGCCAATGCGGCTTCTTGAATTTCGGGTATATTGAACACCCCACGGCCAGCACGCCTAGATACATCGTGCGTAATCCAGTTGGGAATCCAGACTTTCCCCTTAATCTTCATAGACACCTGTCGGAGTTCAGCACGGCTGAATTCTGCCTTATTGGCGTTTAGGCCTAAGTCGTCTGCGTGTTCTACGACAGCATCGACATATACCCTTTGGCGGTTAGTTAAATCATTGTACTGTAACATTAATAGTCTCCTTAAGTACTCTATTCATATCCATTATTATACCCTATATTAGGCATAGGTCAAGAAGTTTCTTGCAAGACTTGCCTAAAGCCTGCTTCCATCAATTCGTTCCAAGTCGTTCTGGCTTCTTCTAGAACAACCCATTTTTCTGTTGTTGATGTAACCCATTTGGCGATTTGCAATTCCTCATAGACATAGAAAGTGCCGAGTGTCTTACCACCTTCCTGTGGATTAACCAAATGGTAGTTGGTAGATTCATAGTTATCAGTAGACTTCGCCAACTTGGGTGTGATATTAATCTTACCCATTGGTCCTATAATCATTTGTTCATCATTTAGAACATCCACTACTAGACTTCCATTAGGGTGTGCATCGTTTTTGAGATTCTTCTCTGGCATCCACCAATAACCACCCTTACCAGAGGGGTCCGGCTCCCATCTCGCACCCATCTTCTTGACAAGTTCTTTCTCGTCAAAGTGTACTGCGAGTTTCAAACCTTCGGATACGCAATCTGCTTTCCACGGTTTGTAGGATTTACGGAATTTGGTTATATCTCGTTTATTCATTGTGCTGATTCTCCGAATCCATGTGCTATATACCCTGCCTCTGATACGAGTGAATTCCAAAAGTTACGAGCATCACTTACATGGTAGCAACCGTCAGAGTGATGTTCACCAGCGATGACATCTTGACAATTCTTGCCATTGTGTTTGATTTGTACACCCCATGCACTGTTATGGTCATCGTAGTGTAGAAAACTATAGGATGAACCTTTTGGGTGGTTCAAGAAGTATTTAAAAGACTTACTCAAAATGGACAGACTTTGTCTTGAGAGACGGTAACACCGTCTTCGGTTTCTTCATTCAATTCCACATCGGCATCCACCTTGGAGTAGAGATTGAGGAATGCTTCCTTGGTCTCATCATCGAATCGTGAGATACACAGGTCGATTGCTTTCACCTTTTCGCCAAAGATGTTATTTGCGGAAACGATATCCACCAAACGGCGAGTAGAGATGATTTCATCAATACCACCTTCGTAGAAGGTTTTACGAATGATTTCTGCCCACTTGGTGAGGTGGTCTGCAAAATCGGAATCATCGCAACCGGCTTTTACTAAAATCTTGCGTTCAGTAGCACGGGTCGGATATGGTTGCTCAAAGGTGGCAGGGAATCGGTCAAGCATTGCTTCATTCATGATTCCAGTACCAACGAATCGTCCATCATCTGAACCTTTACCTTTAGTATTGGCAGTTGCGATTACGGTGAAACCAGCGGCAGGAGTAACCCATTGGCCGATTTTCTTGAGGAATACACCTTTACCTTCAAGGACAGGTTGTAGACACATCAAATTTCGTCCACCGAGGTCAACTTCGTCAAGAAGCAAAACACCACCGTTTTTCATTGCTGAAACAACGGGTCCATCTTGCCACAGGGTGCTACCATTAATAAGACGAAAACCACCCAATAGGTCATCTTCATCAGTTTCGGCGGTAACATTGACACGATAGCATTCTCGTTTCAATTTCGCACATACTTGCTCTACCATGAGAGTCTTACCGTTACCAGAAAGACCAGTGATGAATAGATTATAGTTCGCACGGGAACGAACGATTTTTTCAATATCTTTGAAGTGACCCCAAGTAACGAATCCATCAAATTTGTCTGGAATAAGACTTTGGCGTTCACCGCCTGTCATTCCCATAACAAGTGATGCAGTAGCATCAACCGTCTCAACCGCACCCTGCGGCGCATGAGCAACCGCATCGGGAATTACCTCAGTGGCGATAGCAGGGGCGGGAGTCGGCGATGTCGAATTTAGTTCAGTAGAATCTAATTCGGGAACAGTATATAAACCACGACCAACCACACGGGTCGAA
>NZEE01000016.1 GCA_002688965.1 archaeon
TGTGTGTGAAGATTATTGGGGACCAGGTGGTCCTGGAGGCGGTGATACATGTTTACTTCCAATATGTAATGATGAATATAATGATGCTGGATGTAATGGACACGGAACTTGTACTGGTGGAACAAATGCATGTGAATGTGACTATGGGTATGGGGACCCTGGTACTTTTTGTGCATACACAATTTGTGGTGGAACAACTAGTACAGATTCAGGTGGGGTAAATACATATTGTGAGAATGGATTATGTGTTGGTCCTATTAATTGCGTATGTTTTGATACAATAGTTGATGGGACCCCAGATTGGGCTCTAGGTGGAGCTTCTTCGTGTGATACACCAGTTTGTAATGGGTTGTATAATAATCCTCCATATAATGATTGTGTAAATGGTGGTGTTTGTAATGATCAGGATGCAGGTGGACCTTGTGATTGCTCATCAACTTCAGAAAATGGTATAACGCCAGCATATGAAGGTTCTGATTGTGCAATAGCAATTGGACCTCCTGGTGGTTGTGGAGTGGGGAGTGCAGATCTAGATAATCCAAACTCATGCATATGTAATGAAGGTCAATGTGGTGGTGGAAGTTGTGAAAACGATCAAGATTGTATGTGTTATAATTGTCCTGCATGTGGTGTTAATGGTGATTGTATTTCCGGTAATGGTGTATGTGAATGTGATTGTGATCCATCTTGGCTTGGTGATTTATGTCAATTTCAAGATCAGGATACTTGTGGTGCAGGTTCTTTTAATGGACAGTTAAACGGTAATGCATCATGCATTTGTAATACTGGGTACTGTACTGTAGAGAATCTTAATCAGTCTTTACCAGATGGTTATGGTAGTGGAACATGTGAAGCAGGGTCTGGATGTTGTGATAGAATAATTGATGATTGTGGTTATTGTAGAAATTCATCAGACTATAATATATCAATGGACTGTGCAGGAAATTGTACAGGAGACCCATATTACGGTGGATGTAATGAGCTTGTTCCAATTGGAGGAGCTCCTCCAGGAGATAGTCAAAGTTCTCCTGGTATATGCGGAAGAGATGAATGTGGAGTCTGTGAGGGGACGAATACTACAGGAAGTTGTGTAGGAGGTATATGGAATATAGAGACTTGTCCTAATATGGATTGTACTGGTGCATGCATGCCTGCGGCTGAAAATTATACATCAGAATATTATCATGATGCAGACGGTGATGGATGGGGAAGTGGAGATCCTCAAACGGTTTGTTGGGGAGGAGATGGTAGTCTTATACCAGTTGGATATGTTGATAATAATTATGATGAGGATTTAGATACTGAACATTGTATAGCGAACAGTTATGATGAATGTGGAATTTGTGGAGATTATATTGATAGTGAACCATATCAAACTGTGTCTTTACAAGACGGCACAACTCATGAAGTTTATTATAACAATTCTTGGGATTGTGCTAATATATGTTTGACTGGTACTTATATGGGGTGCAATAAAGACGACCACGATAATTGTGGTCTTTCAGCCGGAGCTTATCTTGATGGATGTTCAATGTGTTCAGGAGGAAATTCAGGTCACGAAGCTAATTCAGATAAAGATTGTAGATGTGAAGATAACAGTGGGAATACATGTGATGATAATAATGATTCTTATGGATGTGATGATGATACTCATTCTCTTGACGATTGCGGAATCTGTCTTTTAAACACAAGCGAAGAACGTTGTGAAGCTGATTGTACAGCAATCCCTTGTGTACAGGGCGAGTCAGGATGTTTAATTGGTGTTGGTATTGATAATGGATATGATATTTGTGATGTATGCAATCCTTGTGGTGATGGTACTGGACCTGACGAATGTGACCTTTGGAATGATAGTTGCAAACCTTATTTTTATTTAGGTGAAATTGACATTATTAATGGAGAAGGTAGAATTCCGTTATACGTGACAAATGAAAAACCTGTTTCTATAAATATGCTTACATTTAGAGTTATTAATGAGAGTAGTGAAAATGTAGCTCAATTGAGTTATATTGAAGATGTATTAACAGAAAGTGCTGGGTTTTATGTGCACGGTGATTCAGAAACATTTCCTGGTAATTATATGTATTATCTAACAGCTGCCGGAGAGGGTAATGTAATCTCAGCTGGTAATGACCAATTAGTTATGACATTAGTATTACAAATAGATTTAGTTACAGCTGATTTTTATTATAATTTATTTTATGCTGAACCAAATGATTTATTAATTTACACAACATATTATTATCAAGAAGAACATCAATATCCTATGGATGCTGGAGATATAGATACAAATGACCATGTTATAAATCACGGATGTATGGACCCTTATTCAGTAACTTGTAATGCTAGGGGTCCTTTATGTGAATGTTCGGGGGCTGGTCAATGGGACTGTGCTACTGTTCATACTCAGTCTGATTGTGAGTATCCAACATTAATTTTTGATGGATTTTATGAAGATGATACTGAGACAACTACTGATATTACTAATCAATGTACTTGTAATTTAACTACTTATACTAATAATGATTGTGATTTTGATTGCGACCCTGGAGCTTCTCAATTAGATTATAATCCATTTATTGATATTTATGGAAGTTTTAAAAATTTATCAAATTTCCAATTTATTTTTGATTATCTTTTTACTGATGGTGATTGGGATTTATTTAGAGAGACATTTGGAGAGCATTTATATTCTATATCTGAAAATACAAATTCATTATTAAATCCATCAATAGGTAGAATTTTAACAGCTACAGATCCAGATGTTGAGTTATTATGTGGTAATCTTGAGAATTTGAATAATTGTTTAGCATTTATTGGATTCGAAGATGGAGATGAGGATTCAATTTCTGGTAGTAACCAAAGTAATGTTGTTACTTCTGATAGATATTGGGGGTATAATGATAATTGTCCTGAAGATGAAAACTGTCCTTATACAGGGAATTATGATTTTGATATAGTTTGGCCGTGGAATTATGACCAATTATATGACCCGTTAACAGGGTCATTAATGACAGAACCAAGAGTTCTCTCTAGGGTTAGATTTTCTGTAAAATCTTGGGGATGTAGAGATGCATCAATTGGACAATATGGATATATAGCAGCATGTAATTATAATTCAAGTTATGATTATGATTGTAACGGGGCTTATTTAGGAGAAGATTACAGTTGTTGTACATATAGAAGCTATGATGTAATAACCGGAAATTGTTGTTATAATCAAGAGACAGGGAATCTACCAGAAGAAACCATGGACGATTGTGGTCTATGTCCAGGAGATATGGTTAACGATGTAGAAGCATATGGTGTGAATCATATAACATATTATTCTGATCAGGATAATGATGATATTGGATGTGTGGATTCATTTATAGATTTATGCCCGTTTGAATGTCCATTACGGTTTGCAACAGCTCAAGATCTTGAAATAATTGGATGTAGTCAGTCGACCGATTATTATATTAACCCAGATGGCGATGGGTCACAATTTTGGCCAAATGTGCCTCAATTAATAGACCTAGAATCAGGAGATGCATGTACTTGTCCAGGTCCTTCTGATATTCATTGTAGTGACCAGACTGATTGGTGTACTGGTTGGTGTAGTGCTGGTGTTATAGCTGTAAGTGAATGGGAGAGTCATTTATCTGAAGGGACAATTAATAGTATTCCTAAATCTACAGATTGTAATGAATGGGGTGAAACTAGTGGAATTTGTATCGAGTTGGATACCGGTGATGGTGGATTGTGTAGGTATGTAGATGATTGTGGATTGTGTTTGAGTTTACCTACTTTGATGGCCGTAGAGTTATATAATGGACAACATATGGTTATTATATCCGGAAACCCATCACAAAATAAAGATTGTAACGGTGTATGTTTCCCGTATACTCAAATGTTTGCTGATGAATTCTTCCATCCATATGATAATGATTTCGGAGCTGATATAGACGATTGTGGAGATTGTTCAGGTCCTCATGTAGATGGTAATACAGGAGGTTCAGCCGCTCAAGATTTATGTGGGTGTTGTGAGGGTGTTTGTATTTCTGATAATTTAATAGAAGATGTCCCATTACCAGTACCATATAAGTATGAGTGTGGAGATTATGATTGCGGAAATCAATGTTATAATTGGGAATCCAGCTCGTGTCCTAATCCTGGTACTGGATGTTATGATTGTGAAGGAATTCTTCAGGGAGATAAAGAATTTGATGATTGTGGATATTGTAACGGTCCAAATACATGTGGTGATGGTGTAATGGTCAATGATCAATGTATTTGTATTGATGGGACATTTGATTGTTTTGAAGTTCCATTATCAGGTGGTGGAGATAATAATTTTGATTGTTCTGGTAAATGTGGCGGTAATTCAATAAATGATGATTTTGGAACTTGTTGTTTACCAGGACAACAATATGTAATATATCCAGATATGGATATGACATCTTCATCTGGTGGAGATTGTATATCAGATTTTAGTGGATGTACTGGTGAGTTAGGATATTGTGATGATGGAAGTTATATAGTTAATTGTCCAGACTGTAATTGTCAAGAAGGTGGTACTTTTTATCCAACAACTTGGTTGAAAAGATGTGACCCCGATAATAATTTGTTTTATCCAATTTTTGCAGAAGGTGTACAACAACCTGATTCAGATAATAATTATCAAATGATACCGTTTAATGGTTGGTATTATATGGTAACTGATCAGTGTTCAGAACCATATGGTCCAGACCAATGTGGTGATTGTTGGGATGACCCTTCTTCTATAAATATTGGAGTGGACTGTAATGGTACTTGTACATGTAATTCAATTGGTGAAGATTGTGAATATCAATTAGATAATTGTGGAACTTGCTATGATGCTGCGTTTTATGAACCAGCAAATGATTGTGTTGGGTGTATGGACCCAACGGCGGATAATTTTGGTGGTAATAATACGTGGATTGATTGTAATGGACAAATACCCGGTCAAGATGTACCTTTTGCAGATTATCATTGTTGTTATTATCCATCACCAGTTATAAATGTTACTGGTCATTGTGAATTTCCACANCCTGGTAATATAATAGTTTCTTGTGANGNNNNTTCTGATTGTGGTGATTTAGGTGNATGTTTATATGNTGTAATTTGGGAANATTCTATTAAANCTGGATATCCTATAACATTAAGTTGGANNTTTGANCCGCCAGGTGTAGAATTAGGAACTTCAGATTATGAGAAGTTTGATGTTCATAGAAACTTTCCTATAGAAATTTATGAATGTGATGATGGGTCTTATAGCGGTGGTGACGAAACTTGTGATGGTGGATGTCTATCTCATGCATGTGATGACGCTGATGAATCATCATGTATAAGTGATATATGGTGCTATTGGGATGGCGATTGTAAATCATTTTCGGTAGGATGCAGTGCTGTTTGGCCAATTGCAAATGTTGACGCTATTACAGCAGATGCATATGGAAATTATGAATTTGAGGATTTTTTGGCCAATCCTTTTGGACTACTTGATGATTATGGTATGCCTCCAGAAAATGAGCTTTCTTATTATGTTAAATCAAGAAATTCGTTTTCAATCTCGAGCGCAAGTGGCATTGTAGAAATTCCTATAGATGTATATACTATAACTTTTAATACAAGTATTGTTAATGAAGACGATAGTAAAGTTTGTACTTTTGATATGGAGATTACAGACCNNNATTGTTCTTTTAATTCAGATGATNNAGTTTGGNTAAAAGTTGATTATGAAAATATTCCANTCAATATGAACNATGATTTTAGTGCTTTATTTGATCCATATGAATGCATCAGGGTGGGATAATACTCCGTCATTAGACTCGTATGGTATTTTACCACCATGGTCTAATGGAACTGATGATTTTAGTANTAACNNATNATTNNTGGTTNTGTCCTGCTCCAATAGGTACTTGGATAATGGGTGATGATGTTACCGATAAAAGNTGGNATTATGAAGTTGATTGTAATGCANTTTGTCAGCATAATGGAAATTCTATACCTTGTGTTAATAAGTACAATATATATTTTGATATTACACAGAATGTATTTAATCATGCTATAGNTGATGGACATGAATTGAATACCNATTGTCAGTGTTATCCAATGACTGGTTATTTATATTTTCCTGCTGCAAATACTGAAGATTTGGAAGATTTCAATTCACAATTTCACTTTGCTGTAAGAATTGAGGAAGGATGTTTTGATCCAGTACATGTTATTTTAGAAAATNACGNTGNANTTTTANATGGACCTTGTACGTGCGCNACATGTAGTATGTTATGTGGTACGTGTAATGGTAGTGGAACTACTACTGATTATTTTGCATGCATGGCCATTAATGGGGTTTGGGAAACTTATTGCACTTCTGATGAAGACGAACCAGAANAGTGTTATGAGGTTGGATTTTATAATTCAGCAGCTACATACGATTCGTGTACGGATGNGNATGNGNCAACAGGATTNGAGTGTGTAAGTGATTATGATTGTNTAGTAGTACATAATCTTGTAGACGGTAGATGCAATGCTTCTTGTAGTTATCCAGTTATGGGATGTCAGGATAATGGAGAATTGGGTGATTGGTATAATAATAATCAGGGTACAACTGGCTCTGTTTTATCAGATACATTTAAATGTGAAAATGAAGCTGGACAAACAATAAATTTTGGAGAAGATGGTAACTGTACATATCCTGTTGGCGGACCAGCTAATTACGATGATGTAGTTTGTNTAACAGAATGTATAAACTCACCATCACCAGCAATAAATTATGTTTCTGAAATAAATGCTACCTATGACCCATATGGAGAGTGTCAATATGGTGGTTGTACCGACCCAATAGCTATGAATTGGTATGGATATCTAGGTAATGTACCTNATNATTGTGCGATGTTTTCATGNTCTGATGGAGAATCATATATTACTGGACCAGATCAATTTTGCGGTGGTGATGGAATTTGTGACCTTACTCAATTTACATGTGAACTTGATAATCCTGANTGTGATTATGAAGCTTGGATAACTGATGCTAGTTGTAGATTCCCATTTAATTATATGCTTCAATGGGAATTAATTGAATATGGTATTATTACTGATGGTGGATTTTTACCTTTAGAGGGAAATCCAATTGATGGATTTGGCGTTGAGTATAATGAAGATGAAATTTTAGTTAGGAAGGTATTTCCAGATGCTTTAATATGTGAAAATTCTGAACATAGTATTGATTGTAAAAATCTTGAAGTAGGAGATGATTGNGGCCCAGATGGTGATGTGTGTATAATGGGGTCTGAAGATGTAAAAATTAGATTGCATGTTTTTGGTGGAACTGGATGGAATTGTTTAGGAGATGATAGAGGAGCTCTATATGATACAGAAGATGATTGTAATGTAGNATGTGCAGANTTTTTAGATATGGATAATTGTGANCATTGGGNTTGTACTGGGTATGAAGATTCAGCTACAAATTTTGGGGTNGAATGTGAAGAAGNAGNNCAATCATGTGGAAATNNNANACCAGTTTGTNAANNTGATANTANNANNCCTTGTGAANATTTAAATTCTAATTTTATTTGTGATGATGGTATTAATCATGTAGATTGTGAATCTGAACCAGATTTAGGTTGTGGAAGTGGAAGCGTTTGCATTGAGTGCGGAGATTGTGCTCCTATTCTAGGAGAATGTGNATATAAATGTGGTACATGTGACCATATTANTACTGCTCATAGAAATGCAGTTTGGTATGACTCTGAAGAATATCCATTTAAATTTTCTGTATTTACAATTACAGAGGGATTAAAGGCAGGTGGTGGTGGATGGTTTTTAGACGGTGATGTGGGTGATAAATATGGACCTAGTCAAAATCCATTGGACCCGTTCGAATATCCGTATTATGATTATACAGCTGGTGGTACTCACTGTTTAAATACTGGTGATGAATGTATTATTATTGATTTAGCTACTAATAGTTACTTTTATACTATTGATAATTTAAATCCAGATGCTCTTCAGTCATATATGGTATCATTATTTGATCCAACTGCAATTGGAGAGTCAGTTAAAAGAGAGAAAAAATTAAATTTTAGATTTATTAGAAATGATTATTTACCTAGAATTGAAGGATTAAAAATTTACGGTAATGATGTGCCACTAGATTTAGATTTTGGATTAAATTTCGACATAGGGGACGCAGCATCAGAATATTTATATGAAATAGTTGTTGTTGACCAAGAGAGGGATCATTATCCAATCGCAGAACCAAAGTATGATGATTATTATCTTAGTGTAAAAACAACTTCTCCACAAGGTTTACCAGATTTGGATATAATTTTTGATGAAAATTTAATGGAAATTAAAAAACCATCTTATGTAGGAGAATGGAATGTTACAGTTTATTTACATCAACCTCCATTTGAAACTCCACCTGACGATTTAGCATATTATTATGTAGGAATTGAAGAATATTGTTCTTGTGAGCCTCATTCTAATTTAACTGCTTGCGCATGTGCACAGATAAATTTTCCAATGACAGTTATAAATACAGCTGGTCCTGAGGGAGTTGTTGTTGATACTAATATTGATTCATTTGGTATATCTCCAGATTCCATATTATTTATGGTATCTGGTGGTGATAATAGAAAGAGACTTTGGTTCCCAGAAGGTGCATTAAATACAGGTTTAAATGCTCCTGATATAAAAGATTTTCCTAATCCAAATTTTAGTGGATGGCTACCGAAAGCAGCGGCTAAATGGATACCTGCAGAAGTACCTTATTGTGATACGTTAGAAGGGTCTACTGGAACATATACAGAAGGAAATTGTGAAGTTTATGGAACTTGTGTTTCAGTTAACGGTACATGTTTTAAACAGGAAAATGAAATTGTATATGAAGATGTTGATTCTGATTACTGTATATCACGTGGTTGGTGTACTAATCCTGAACTAGATAATGGGGCGGAAACTACAGCTGCATACTGTGAATCACAAGGTGTGTGTTTGGATATATCCGCAGACCAAAGTGACCCAGATACCTGGGAGGTGTTGGAAGCTTATACAACTTTAGCGGAATGTGATCAAGCTTCAATAGATGATGAAGTTGATCCTCCTTATGAATGGGAATCATTTGCATGGGCATCATATACTTGGGAACAAGATATTTTACCAGATATATATGAGGATGATTGTAATACAGAAGGTGAGTTATTTACACCATATATATGGGTTGATGGAGAACTTGATGAACTTTTTAATCCTGGTGATGGGTGGGATACAAAAGATACAGTTTGGAAATATGAATTGTCGATATATAAATGCATTGATGGTACTGAGAATAATTGCGATATAGAAGATGAAAGTCAAACTGAGCTTATTGCTTATAAATTTTGGAGAGATTGGGAAATTGAAGATCCACTTGGAAATTCTTCTTTATTAGAATCTTATTATCCTCCAATTCGTACTCCGGTTCAAGATTGGCAGCCTGGTGATTATTCATCATTAGGTAATCCATGGACTGAAAGATGGATTTGTGAAGACAGTGAAATGTGGTGTGGTAGTTCTGTATTAAATGGGTGGGGAGAACAAGAATCAGATTTTTGGTGTACGGAATGGATACCTGAGTCAACTGCTGAGTGTAATGATGCACCGCATGAAGGTTGGATAGTTAATTTATTAGAAGATGGGTACGTACATCGTTTCAGTGAACCAGGTAAATATAAAGTAATTATGCATGCATATGATTTACATTATTCTATGACAGCTGAAGATGATGGAAATGGTACTCAATCAGGATTTGCAGAAAAGTACATTGATATTGAACACGTTGTTCCTATAGAACAAAGCTTGGCAAGTAATTATCTACCTTGGCAGGGAATTAATATTCCTAATAATGATACTGGTAGTCTTCATAATAAATTTAATATTGAATATCTTAATTTAGATCCAAGACCTCAACTTGGGTGTTTTACTTATCCAGATTTAGATATAACAAATAGAAGCTGGAATGATTTTGCAACAGGGTCTTTTCTTCCTCCATATGATATTGACACTGACACAACTAATGAATTTTACGATTCAATAGATTTTTTACCAGATATGGATCTGAGGACTCCAAGAAGTCTTATAGGAAATTCTTACAATTTGTCAGGTAAATATTCTACAGTATTTAGATATTATGATGAAGAATTAGAACCAGAAGAATATAGTGAGAATACAGCTGGTACAGAAATTCAATTATATCCATATTCTAGGGAGTATAGTGATAATTTATTTGACCCTCGTGAGGCTATAACTGGTTCTGAAGAGAATAGTAGATTATTTTTGGGATATCTTGATTGGGGAGATGGTAGTAATTTAGAATGTGTTGGTACGCCATGTCAATTGGGATGGGACCAAATATTTAAACATAATTATGATAGGGCTGGATTATATGAAATTTCAGGAAAAATGTTTAGAGCGACTGTTTCTGGTAGTTTATATGGTGCAAATCCAGAAGAAAATGATCAACAAATAATAGGAGTAGAAAAATATCATAATTTTGTAGCTAGATTTAATATAAATAAAAATAGGGCTTTTGATGATGAATTTTCTGAAGTCGGTGGAGATGAGTTTACTTTTATTCCTTACAAAGAAACAACTCCAATAATAAGTGGATTATCACCTAGCAGTAGATATGTCAATAGTCTAGATGAAATATATAGATCAGATAAATTCAGTTTAGCTGAAGCTTCTGAAAAAAATATATTA